>NZ_CP062260.1:3600000-3910000 GCF_014863545.1 Paenibacillus sp. JNUCC32
AATGCAGCGCGAGGCATACGTGGCCAGCTTGATTTTTTTCTCGGGGTCAAACGTATTCACCGCCTTAATCAAACCGATGGCACCGATCGATACCAAATCTTCGATGTTAATGCCGGTGTTCTCGAATTTGCGGGCGATATAAACGACCAGACGCAGATTACGTTCGATCAGCATGGCCCGGGTGGCCGCATCGCCGGTAGGCAGCTTTTTGAGCAAGAACTCCTCTTCCTCTTTCGTTAGCGGAGGCGGAAGCGCCTCGCTTCCTCCGATATAGTAGATTTCCTGACTCTTCAAACCCAGCATAAAAAGTACGCGGTAATACTGCAGCTGCAACGCTAATCTCCATTTAACGGGCATCTCTTATCCTCCTAATGCGTTTTCCCGAAGGTTTAACTGACTTCATAAAGATCATCTTTAGGCTCCTAATCCGGAAAGGATGGATTTTCATGAAGATTTTCAAAGACTTATCCATCGCTCGAACGTTGGGTCACAGACTCGAACACTATGAAAATGGCTTCACCTGTCATTATCCTGCAGTCTTGGCTTCGCCTGATTTCAGACCGGTCGCCTCATGATTCTGAGAATCGCCCGTTATGGCAGGTTGTGCATTCTTCGGCGTCCCCTCACCTTCCGTCAACGCCGGATGGATGATGGCCCTGTATGCCCTGTCTCCCGAAAGCGTCCCGCCGTCAAGACCAATCAGCACCTTGGATGCCGCGTATTCAAATCCCCCCAGCTCGACTCGCACCATGTCAGGCTTCAGCGCAAGCATAAATGCAGCCCCCCGGTTGACGCCGCGATACGGAACAAGCCGCAGGCGGTCCTGCCATTCGAATTCCTCTGCCGCCAGCCCCATGATTAATTTGTCCGGTTCCCCCTCCATCAGCTGTTTGCTCCATCCCTGGGGCAGGTAGGCTTCCCATAGTTCTGCTTCCATCACCATAACCGGCGTGCGCGTCAAGGGATCGCTCAATTGGTTACCAGTATCAAGCAGACCCACGCAGCCTATTTTGGCGCTGCCGATCCATACGGACACTTCTCCCAACAAGGCTTCCCGGTTCTCGGTTTTTCGTTTCGTGGTCTGAACGGCTTTAAACGCGAATACAACTACAAAAAAGGTAATGCACGCAAACCAGAATCCCACCTTCAATTCAAAGGATAGCCCGCCCGATGTCGTATACCATATCCCGCTGAACAACTCTCCCGAATTTTGGACCAAGTAATGAAAACCGATAATGCCTCCGGCAGCTGCAAAATTCACCATGTAAAAAGCTCCCAAATTCCGAAGATAACTCTGCAAGCTCACAAAGCCGAAAGCCACCCACAGCATGATCAACGATAGTCCAAACTTGATGAGAAAGGTAAACAAAAACGACAATTGCGGGACAAACATCATGACGACATACAGAGCGCCGATCACAGAGGATAATGCAAGCCTCCACCATGTTGGCTTCACTCTCCGCATCCAGGCGGTCAAAGCCAGCAAAACGGCGTCAATGACGAGGTTTGCCAAAAATATGAGATCAATATAAACAACCAGGTTGTTCACCTGCCTAGTCGAAGAATCCTCTACCGTTATCCTTCTGTTGAATTCTGGGCTAAGGGAGATGTTACTAGTATAAGAAGAATAGAATTCAAAGTCTGTCTAAACCTGTGGGCGGATTTCGGACTTTTTTTGTCGATGAAGGGCAGTTTTTAGAGACCTGTACCAAGAGCAGCCTCTTAGCGTTATCGGCGATCTCTATCTTGGCGGGAAGGCTCGGGGAATATCCGTAATTTCCCCAGTAATTGCTGATTGGGCTTTCATTCGTGAAAGTGTGACAGCATCAGCTGTTGGCCTTGTAAATGAAATAAAAGGAAGATGACGAGGCTTGGATATAAAAATAAGCCTGTCTTCATCATGATGACGAAGCACAGGCTTACCGTTATTAATCATTATTACGGGTACGATTGCGAAGAAAAGTAGGAATATCAAGCTGATCATTGCTCTGATTGCCAAACGGCTTCAGATTCACATTACTCTTGTCCGTTTCCGGCTGCTGTTGTTGCTGTTGTTCCCCTTGCGGCATTGCAGGACGACGTCCCGGCGGGATTGGAGAAGGCTTGCTCTCAAAGCCGGTAGCGATAACCGTGACCTTGATTTCATCCTTCATGCTTTCCTCAATGATCGCACCGAAGATCATGTTTACTTCCGGATCGGAAGCAGATGTTACAATCTCGGCCGCTTCATTCACTTCATACAAGGAAAGATTGGTTCCTCCCGTAATATTCATGATCACACCGCGGGCACCTTCGATTGAGGTTTCAAGCAACGGGCTCATGATCGCCTTGCGGGCAGCCTCGGAGGCACGGTTTTCACCAGTAGCCAATCCAATACCCATCAGAGCCGAGCCGCGTTCTGTCATGATCGTTTTCACGTCGGCAAAGTCAAGGTTGATCAGACCCGGCACTTGGATCAGATCAGAAATGCCCTGAACGGCTTGACGCAATACGTTATCTGCTTCTCGGAACGCTTCCAGCATCGGTGTCTTCTTATCCACGATCTCCAGCAAGCGATCATTCGGAATGACGATCAGTGTGTCCACTTTCTCTTTCAATGCTTCGATGCCAAGCTCCGCTTGGGAAGCACGCTTGCGTCCTTCGAACGTAAACGGACGAGTGACAACCCCAACCGTTAATGCCCCGCACTCCTTAGCAATTTCAGCGATGACAGGCGCAGCTCCAGTACCTGTACCGCCACCCATACCGGCTGTAACGAATACCATATCGGCACCCTTCAGGGTGTTCATGATCAAATCACGGGATTCTTCCGCAGCCTTCTTGCCTACGTCAGGATTGGCGCCGGCACCAAGACCGCGAGTGAGCTTGTCCCCGATTTGCAGTTTATGTTCGGATTTTGCAAGGTGGAGTGCCTGAGCATCCGTATTGACCGTAATGAATTCAACGCCCTGCACACCATTTTCAATCATTCGGTTAACGGCGTTGCTTCCGCCGCCGCCTACTCCGATTACTTTTATTTGAGCTAAGCTCTCCATTTCAAAATCAAATTCCAACATCTAATCCATCTCCCCCTCAATGTGCGTGGATGGCACGTCCACAGTCGAATGAATCCGCTATATAAACTCGCTGAACATCTTTTTCAGGCGTTCAATAAATCCCGGCTTCTGGCTGGTCTCCTGAGTTGCTGCGACAGGATTTTGCTGCTTAGCGCGGTTCACCGGTTTCTTGCTATTTCCGCTGCTGTTGTTGCTTCCTCCTGTATTCCGTACGCGTACGTTCCGGATTGCATTATGGAGGATGCCGACTCCGCTGCAGTATCCCGGATCACGAACACCGATAAAATCGGGAACCGCAATCCGTACGGAAGTCGCCAGCTCATTTTGTGCCACCTGCAGCACACCAGGCATGGACATAGTGCCCCCAGTAAGTATATAACCACCAGGAAGCTCACTGTAACCCAAGCGCTTGATTTCTTGGCGCACTAATTGGAATATTTCCTGAACGCGAGGTTCTATGATAGCTGCCAGATCCTCTTGAGTGAACTCCTTGTCCACATTGCTTCCAATTCTCGTTACCTTGAACGTTACTTCGTGTGCGGCACTCTCGATCAGCGCGCACCCGTACTTCAGTTTAACCTTCTCTGCTTGATCCGTCAGCGTTCGCAGGCCGTATGCGATATCATTCGTCACGAAATCCCCGCCTACCGGAAGCGTGGAGGTTGCGGCAATGCTGCCTCCCTCGAACACAGCCAGCGTGGTTGAGCCCGCTCCGACGTCGACCAGCACGGACCCCATCGTTTTCTCGTCCTTGGACAAGGCCAGCTGTCCCGCACCAAGCGGAATCAACACCAGATCCTTCACTTTCAGACCTGATTTCTCCACGCAGCGTAACAGGTTATGTATTGCCGTTTTGGCGCCAGTTATAATCGTCGCTTCCACTTCCAGCCTTACGCCGATCATTCCTCGCGGATCAGAGATTCCTTCCAAACCGTCAACTACAAACTGTTTAGCAACCACATCGATAATTTCACGATCGGGAGGAAGCGCAACGACTTCCGCTGCCTTCAGCACGCGGTCAATGTCCTCTTCACCAATTTCGCGATCCTCGTTCGATACTGCCACAACGCCGTGGCTGGATTGAAGTCCGATATGATTTCCAGATATGCCGACATAAACTTCGGATATTTGAATACCGACCATACGCTCCGCATGATCAACAGCGCTGCGAATGGATTGTACGGTCTGGTCGATATCTACAATTGCACCTTTGCGAATTCCCTCCGAGTCGGCAGATCCAACTCCAATAATATTAAAGGTTCCATTATTAACTTCCCCAATAATAGCACGAACTTTGGATGTACCGATGTCCAAACTAACAATGATGTCATTGTTGCTCAAGCCCTGGCACCTCCTGTTTTTAGCAAATTAATTTTGATTATAAAGAATACATTTCTACTTATTCAACACTCGCGGGTCTTTCCCTCTTTTTTCAACATTTTTTTTACTGCCAACATTTGCTATAACAGGCCGTAAAAGTCATTCAAAAAAGAAGAGCCGAAACAAGTTGTCAATACTTTCAATTGTACCATTTATTCCTATGCCTGAGTAGGGGTTTATTGCCCTTCCTCGGCGTCTTCTCCAACTTCTTCTTCAAACGGCACGTAAGAATCGGCTTCCAGCATCGTAATCACGCCCGGCCGCTCTATTTCGGTAACCTGATTCAAGTACTCTACCTTGTCACGGAGCAAGGAAACCGAAGTAATGACCTCGAATTTGGAACGCGTATACATCTTGATCCGATCTGGAAAAGATAACGTTGGCGATGGCATAATCTCCGAAATGTCCGAAGTCAGGCTGCCCGGAATCTCGGCAAGTACTTTGCTGAGCTTGGCCTTGTTGGGGTCGTTTGCATCCCAATTGGTCAGAATCGGCTTCTCCACGGCAATGCCGCTTGCCGTGACGGGAACCGAGGTACCGCTCGACAGAATCGCTTGGAGCTCGCCGCTGTCGGACAGCTCATAGGCAACCGTAGGATGTTCCGTCACCACAATACTGACTTCGCCGGGAAAGCTCTTGACCACTTCGGCCGTCTTAATCGTGCCCAGCTTCATCAGGCGCTCCTGCACGAGTGCGGGGTCGACGCCAAAGTACTGGTCTCCGATGTGGAGTCCGCTTTGCTTGGTAAGCTGCTCATTTGTATTAAACGTATTACCTGTAAAATGAATCTCGGTAACTTGGCTGACCGACGACCGGAAAAACAGGATCGTCAGCAGAGCTGCAAACAGCAGCAAAAGAATCCATATGATTTTTTTGGCCGTTTTCGGTTTGGGCTTGTCCTGCTTCAGGACAGGCATATGTGTCTTGGACATATCCACTCTCTCCATAAAGACCTGTTATCCCCTCCTCCTGGAGGGGATGCTCAGGACCTCAATTGGCTAAATCAAGCGGCTTTGGCACCGGGGACTGACGATAGATCCGTGCGCCTAAACCTTGGAACATGTTTTCAATACGATCATAACCGCGATCAATATGGTGAACTTGTTCCACCACGGTCGTTCCCTGCGCGGCCAAACCGGCAATGACGAGCGCCGCTCCAGCCCGAAGATCGGTTGCTTCCACGGTGGCTCCGTAAATTCTCTGAACGCCGCGTATGAACGCATAGTTCAGATCCGTGGAAATGTCCGCCCCCATGCGGGAGAGTTCCTCCACATGCTTGAACCGTCCTTCGAATACCGTCTCTTTCATCACGCTAAACCCGTCCGCCAAGGACAGCAAGACCATGACCTGGGATTGCAAATCAGTCGGGAAAGAAGGATACGGCGAAGTCACGATTCGTTCCACAGCTTTAGGACGGCTCATGCAGCTTATATTTATTATATCATTGCATATACTGGTTTGAACACCGGCGCGCTTCAGCACATGTATAAGGGAAGTTAAATGGGACGGATTGGTCTTTGTAAGCGTTACGCTGCCGCGGGTGACCGCTGCTGCGATCATGACAGTTCCGGCTACGATCCGGTCCGGAATGATCTCATACTCGCAAGGCTCCAGGCGCTCCACGCCATGGATCGTTATGGTATCCGTTCCTGCCCCGATAATGTTCGCTCCCATTTTATTCAGGAAATGCTGAAGGTCCTGAATTTCAGGCTCTCTCGCGGCATTGGTGAGCACCGTCGTGCCGAGCGCCGTTGCAGCTGCCATCATGATATTCTCCGTCGCCCCCACGCTGGCAAAATCCAGATGAATATCGGTTCCGATCAAACGGCTGGCCCTGCAATGGATCTTATCGTTGCTCTCCTCGATTTCCGCACCAAGCGCCTGCAATCCTTTAAGATGGAGGTCGATCTTGCGTTCTCCGATCGCGCAGCCTCCGGGCTGGTAGATCGTCACTTCGCCAAAACGGGCCAGCAGAGGTCCCATCAAAAAGATGGAGGATCGCATCTGCTTCATTAAATCTTCCGGGACATGAAACGAATTGGCCGACGAGGTATCCACGGTCACCGTCTCCAGCTCATGCTTGCATTTGGAGCCGAGACGGCCGAGAATGCTGAGCATCACTTCAATATCCAGCAGATGCGGGACATTGCTTAATCTTACAGTCCCTTCTGCAAGAAGACTTGCTGCTAGAATAGGTAAAGCTGCATTTTTTGCTCCATGGATACGTATGGTTCCTGATAGGGGCCTTCCGCCCTCAATCACCAATTTGTCCAATGTATCACCTCCGAGTTTACCGCTCGCCCAGAACGTACACCTCAGGAACCATTTGAATTCCGTTCTTCTCCGATATGGTTTCCTTGATGCGTTCCATCAAAGCGAGCACGTCCTCTGCTGTCGCTTGACCGGTGTTCTCGATGAAATTGGCATGCTGTAAAGAAACTTCCGCGCCTCCGATCCGCAGGCCCTTGAGACCGGCAGCCTCGATCAACCTCGCCGCATGGTCGCCGGGCGGGTTTCGAAATACGCTGCCTGCCGTTGCGGATTGGAGTGGCTGCGTACGCCGGCGACGGTCCTTATAGGAGGCCATAACGGCTGTAATCTCCTTGCGGTCTCCTTGACGGAGCTCAAATACCGCTTCAGTCACAATCCCTTTTCGTTCATGCAGAATGGAGTGTCGGTAATCAAACACCATATCTTTCGCAGCATACGTAACCAATTCCCCTGTTTCCAGTACAATGTCAGCGGACTTGAATATGCGTGACACATCAGACCCATGGGCACCCGCATTCATGTAGACGGCCCCTCCGACCGATCCAGGAATGCCTCCGGCAAATTCGAGCCCGGATAATCCTTGTTTTCCGGCCAGAACACTAAGTTTGACAAAAGACAGACTGCCGCCTGCAGTTACCGTCTCTCCGTCAAAACGAAGCTCCTCAAAACCCTGGCCCAGCTTGATGACCGCTCCCCGAATTCCTTTATCGGCAACCAGCATGTTTGAACCGCGGCCCAGCTGTGTCCAAGGTATGTGATGGGCATGGAGAAGAGTGACCAGTTCCTTGAGCTGTTCCTTGTTCTCAGGAACAATCAGGCAATCGGCTGGTCCGCCTATTTTCCATGTCGTATATTTTGCCAGCGGTTCATTCCATAACACTGCTCCGACATTGGCCTCTGATAGTAGCGATTTCCACTGCTGCATTTTAAATAAACCTCCCTTGACTTTCAAAACCAAAAGGCCATTCCTTCAACTGGATGAAGAGATGGCCGCTGTCAGTAATGCCGGCCTCATGGGTGTGTCACGATTATAGAGTATCTTATGTCAGGCTCCATAGGTGTGTGACAATCGCCCAGCCGTTTTAGCGTTTGCCGGTTAACCGGCGGATTTCTTGGGTTATGACGGCCGCCGAGTCCGGTTTGCCGAGCTCTTTCGAAGCCGCAGACATCAACTCTCTTGCAGAGCGGTTGGTCATGATCTCCTCAAGCTTTCGGAACAGCGATTCAGCCGTCAAGTCCTTTTCCAAAATCATGCTGGATGCCCCCGCTTCCTCCAATTGCCTCGCATTCGCCTCCTGGTGGTTATTGGTGACGTTAGGTGATGGTATAAGGACGGATGGGATGCCAAGCGATGTAATTTCCGCCAGGAATGAGGCTCCCGCACGGTTTACGATCAGCGAAGTAGCCGCAAGCACTTCCGGCATATTATGAATATAGGGCAAAATATGAAGATGATTCGGCATGGTGCCGAGCTGGGACCGAATGGATTCCCGCGTATTCTCGAAATACGTTTCGCCCGTAACAAATACAAAATGGACGTTCGGCAGCTTGTGAATGAACGGCGCCATCCCGATCATCGCGTTATTGATCGCCTTGGCTCCCCGGCTTCCGCCGACGATCAGAACGACCTGGCTGTCCACCGGAATGCCGAGCGTAGCAAATCCACGTTCACGATTGGCGGATAAAACCGTTGTCGCACGTGGATTTCCTGTATATACCGTTCTTTTGGCTTTAGGAAAAGAAGACTCCGTTCCTTCAAAACTGACCGCAACCGTATCCGCATATCGGCTGAGGAATTGGTTGGTCAGGCCCGGAATCGCGTTCTGCTCATGAATCATGGTCGGTATTCCCAGCTTGGCGGCGGCGTAAACGACAGGGCCGCACACATATCCGCCCGTCCCGATCACGACATCGGGCTTAAACTCCTTCAGAAGGGCCTTCGATCGCTTCACGCCTTTGAAAAAACGCATGATCGTTTTCACGTTGTCCATCGACAGCTTGCGCCGGAACCCCGTGATATCGATGCTCTCGAACGGCAGCTTCTCTTGGGGCACCAGCTTGCTTTCGAGGCCTCGCTCGCCTCCGATATATAAAAACTCCGTCTTCGGATCTTCCTTCTCACATTGTCTTGCTATGGCAACGGCGGGGTAAATATGCCCCCCCGTTCCGCCGCCGGTCAAAACGACACGCATACCCTTCACCTCGCATAACGGGAAATATTTAATAGAATGCCGAGCGCCGTCAGCATCAGCGTCAGCGAGCTGCCTCCGTAACTGATGAGCGGCAGCGTAATCCCTGTCACCGGCATCAAACCGATAACGACGCCGATATTGATGACGACCTGGATGGCGACCATGCCTACGATCCCTACGGCCAGCAGACTGCCAAAGCCGTCGGTGACCGTCATGGCCACCCTCATGCCCCGCCACACCAAGGCGGCGAACAAGAGCAGTACAATCAAGCCGCCGATGAACCCCAGCTCTTCGGCCAGGATCGAAAAAATAAAATCAGTCTGCGGTTCGGGCACATAAGCGTACTTCTGACGGCTCATGCCTAGTCCGAGTCCGCCGAGTCCGCCCGGCCCTATCGCATAGAGGGATTGGATGATCTGGTAGCCTGCGCCGAGCGGATCGGACCATGGATCGAGAAAGCCGGTTATCCGCTTCAGCCGGTAGGGCGCTGTCAGAATCAAGCCTATGAATCCGGCTATCCCGCCTAAAGCGAGAAAGCCCAGATGCTTCATCCGTGCTCCTGCCGTAAATACGATCATCATCGCAGCACCCAGCATAACGGCCCCCGTACCCAAATCAGGCTGGAGCATGATCAGCCCGAATGCCAGTCCGATCAAACCTAGCGGCGGCATCAGCCCCCTGGTAAATGATGTAATATCATAGTCTTGCTTGCTAAGCCAGCGCGATAGAAACAGAATCATGCCCAGCTTCATGAACTCGGAGGGCTGAATGCCGAACGAGCTGATGCCGAGCCAGCTTCTGGCTCCGCCGCGAACAACGCCGATGCCTGGAATTAGTACGATAATCAGCAAAAAAAAGCAGACCAGCAGCGCAATCTTGCTGTATTTCTTCCAAACCCGAAAATCGATCCTCGATGTGAAGTACATGGCAGCAAGCCCCAGACAAGCAAAAAACAGCTGACGCTTCACAAAATAAAACTTATCGCCATAGTCATGAAAAGCGAGGACGGAGCCTGCACTGTATACCATGACGATTCCGATGGCCAGCAGGGCCAAAATACAGATAAGCAGCCACAGATCGGGCGCCTGGCGGTTCTTGTTCATGGAAAGGCCACCTCGTACATCCTTAGTAGGGGCTTTTCCACCCCCCTACTTAAAGGTTATGCACCGCCTCTTTAAAAATGCGTCCTCGCGTCTCATAGGAAGGAAACATGTCCCAGCTCGCGCACGCGGGGGACAGGAGAACGATGTCTCCGCTCTCCGCCAGCCCGGCAGCCTTCCGGACAGCCGAGGTCAATGTCGAAGCGGCGTCCTCCCCATTATCGACGAGGATGATGTCCTTTAATCCGGCCTTGGCGGCAGCGTTCGCGATTTTCTCCCTGGTTTCGCCAAGAAGCACGACCGCTTTCACCCGCCCTTGCATGGATGGAATCAGCTCCTCGTAATCCGATCCCCGGTCAAGCCCCCCCGCGATCAAAACGACAGGTTCCTTGAACGAGGTCAAAGCCATGTGCGTCGCCTTGGAGTTGGTTGCCTTGGAATTGTTGTAATAGGATACGCCTTGAAGCTCCGCCACAAATTCCAGGCGGTGCTCAACGCCGCGGAAGCTGGACAAAGCTTCCTCCAGCTTATCGGGGGCAACGCCCGCCGCTATGGCGATGGCACAGGCCGCCATTGCGTTCCCCACATTGAATCTTCCCGGCAGTCCGATGTTCTCCACACGGATGATCTCATGGGTAAACCCTTCGCCGTCTGTATAAATGATTCTGCGCCCCTGATCGTCGTCGTCCGAATCCTGGGCACCGGGAGCATATGGCGGCGTGATGTGAACCCCTTCACGAAGGCTCTCGCTCATCGAAAAAGGCACGATGTGCGCCTTGATATACGGGACAAGGTTTCTGCACACGGGATCATCCCAATTGAGCACAGCGGTATCCTCCGAAGTCTGGTTGGCAAACAGCTTGGCTTTGGATGCCACATAATCATCCATTCCGCCATGGTAATCCAGATGCGTTTCCGTCACGTTGAGGAGACAGGCAATGCGCGGCCGGAACGCCTCCGTTCCTTTTAGCTGAAAACTGCTCAGCTCCACGACCATCCAGTCATGTTCGGTGGCTGTCGCTGCAGCCTCGGATAGGGGCGTGCCGATATTGCCGGCAACGATCGGAGAAAGGCCGGCGTTTTCCAGCAGCTGGCCCACCCAAGTCGTCGTGGTTGTTTTGCCGTTCGAGCCCGTGATGCCGATTATGGGAGCTTCACAGAGGTGATAGGCGATTTCGACTTCGGTCACGATCGGAATTTCAAGCTCGATCGCCTTTTGGACAGGAGGAACCGAATACGGAATTCCCGGGTTTTTGACAAGGAGCGCCACGCCGGGATGAATGAGGTCATCGGGATGCCCGCCGCAAATAACAGAAATACCCAAAGCCTCGAGCTCCGAGGCTTCAGGACACTGTTCTCTTTCCTTTCGATCATTCACGATGACGGAGGCGCCGGCTTGATGCAGCACCTTGGCCACCTGCACTCCGCTTTTGGCAAGACCCAACACGACGATATGCTTATCCCGATAAACATCTAGCTGCTTCATATGTTACAACCCCTTGTTGATATAGAGTCCGAGTCCCGCAAGTACCAGTCCCACGGCCCAAAATGTAAAAACAACGCGCCACTCCGACCACCCGGACAATTCGTAATGGTGGTGGATCGGGCTCATTTTGAATATTCGTTTGCCCCGGGTTTTGAAGGAGATCACCTGAAGCACAACAGATAGCATCTCGATGACGAAGACCCCTCCAATGATCAGGAACAGCAGCTCGCTCTTGGTTACGATGGCAATGGCGCCGATGGCACCGCCGATGCCTAAAGAACCCGTATCACCCATGAACACCTTCGCGGGATGAGCGTTAAATACCAGAAAACCGAGCACCGCGCCGATCATGGCAGCCGCGCAGAACGCCGCCGCGAACGAGGTGGACTGGATCGCGACGATGGCATAGGCGCCAAAGGCAATCGCGCTGACGCCGGACAGCAGGCCGTCCAATCCGTCGGTGAAATTGACCGCGTTGCTGATTGCAAGCATCATGACCACGATGAACGGATAATAGAACCATGGGCCCCAATCAAAGGACCAATCCATGCCCGGTACGCTGATTGCCGTGCTGTGGCCGTTGGAAATCAACAGCCAGCACATAATACCGGAAAACAGAAGCTGTCCAAACAGCTTCTGCCGGGCCGTAAGTCCTAATGATCTGCGAAACACGATCTTGATGTAATCGTCAAGAAAGCCGATCAAACCGAAACCGAGCGTGGCTACGATCAGCACGTAGAAATCGGTATCGACAGGCGAAAATTTAATATAAGTCAGCGTAAAAGCTAAAAGAATGACGACGCCGCCCATCGTTGGCGTCCCGGCTTTTTTCAAGTGGCTCTGCGGACCGTCGTTCCTGACCTGCTGGCCGAACTTCATACGCCGCAGCAGCGGAATGAGCAGCGGAGCCGATATCACCGCAAGCACAAACGCTACACCGATTGTCAATAACAGCAATTGAAAGTCCATCAGCTCACCCCCTCACTCCGTTGTTGCTGCCCGGCAGTGCCTTCAAGGCATCAACCACGTGCTCCAGCCTCATGCCGCGCGAGGCTTTCACCAATACGATATCCTTCTCCGTAACCTGCTCCAGCAGGGCTTCGATCAGCTTTTCTTTATCCGTAAAAGAAAGCACGGCCCCTTCCGGGAAGCGGGCTTTCGCTTTATTCGCCGTATGAAGAGACAACGGACCGTAGGTGAATACCAGATCCGCATTGTCCGGAGATAAATACTCTCCGATTTCGGCATGGAATGACTCTTCCCGCTGACCAAGTTCCAGCATGTCCCCGAGCACGGCGATCCGGCGGCGGTAACCCTTCATATCGCCAAGCACGTCTACAGCCGCCTTCACCGCCGTCGGGCTGGAATTGTAGGCATCGTTCAGCACGGTTACCCCGAACGCGGTCTCTACGGCTTCGATCCGCATGCTCGACAGCTTCAGACGGGCGAACCCGCTGCGAATGGCTTCATCGCCGATGCCCAGATGGGTCGCCACGGCCATGGCTGCCAGGGCGTTTACCACATTGTGGCGGCCGAGGAGCGGCAGGCTGAAGCCTTCGCCTGCATGCCGGCTCGAAGTAAAAATGATTCCTCTGGCATGGAACATAAGTCCCGTCGGATAATCGTCATTGGTATCTTGATTTCCGAACGTAAACGTACGCAGCCCCTCCGGCTTCACCGTTGCCTCTTCAGCAAGCACCTGACGGATCAGCGGTTCGTCCCCATGATAGATCAGCAAACCGCCGGGCTTCATGCCGCTGATAATTTCAAGCTTGGCCCGTGCGATTTCTTCCCGGGAACCGAGCTGCAGCAAATGCGCTTCCCCGACATTGGTGATCACGGTTAAATCCGGACGGGCTATATTCGAGAGCAGCTCGATCTCATGTCGTCCGCTCATACCCATCTCAAGCACGATAATGTCGGTGCCTTCCTTCATTGCCAGTACGGTTAACGGAAGCCCGATATGATTATTATAATTGCCTTGCGTTTTGTGAACGTTATACGTGGTTTCAAGCAGTGCCGACACCATGTCCTTCACGGTGGTTTTGCCGTTGCTGCCGGTTATGCCCACCACCTTGGCTCTGCTCTCGGACAAATAGGCCGCCGCAAGCGACTGGAGCGCCTTTAATGTATCCTCCACGAAAATGAGCGGAAGGTCGGCGGGAACCGGCTGATGATCCCTCTGCCAGAATGCCGCGCCGGCTCCGCCGGCGAGCACGCTCTCCACGAATTCATGCCCGTCAAACTTCTCGCCGACAATCGGAACAAACAGGTTGCCCGGCTGTATGGTTCGGGAGTCGGTACCGACTCCTTGAATGATGATGTTGTCATCTTGGTTACGTGAGAGCGTTCCGCCGCACATGTCGGCGATGCTCTTTAATGATTTATGGATCACTATTGTCTGCCCCTTATCGCGTCTTTGGCTACGATGCGGTCGTCAAAATCAAGCACTTCGCCCGCAATCAGCTGATAGGTCTCATGACCTTTCCCCGCAATCAATACTACATCGCCCGGGCTTGCCATTTCAATAGCCTTTTCGATCGCTTTCCGGCGATCGACGATGAGCTTGTAGCTTTCGGTTGCCACACCGTCCTCAACCAATCCGGCCTCGATATCCTTCAATATCAACTCCGGATCCTCGGTACGGGGATTATCGGAAGTTACCAATACAACATCGCTGTATTTCGCAGCGATTTTACCCATGATCGGCCGTTTGGTCCGGTCCCGGTCGCCCCCGCAGCCGAAAACGGTGAGCACCCGGCCTTCCGCGAATTCATTGACGGTGCGGAGCACATTTTCAAGTCCGTCCGGCGTATGGGCATAATCCACGATCACGGCATACGGCTGGCCTTCATCCACGACCTCTACGCGGCCATCGACTCCGGGCACGGACTCCAGGCTGTTCTTGATATCTTCGAGCGGCACACCTTCCAGGAGCGCTGCCGCGATCGCAGCCATGGCGTTATATACGTTGAATTTCCCTACCATTCGAATCGAAATGTCCGCACTGCCGCGGAACGTATCCACATGGAACGAGGTGCCTTGCGCGGTGATCGATATATTGCTCGCCCGCACATCCGCATCTTCACCCAAACCGTAGGTAATCACTTCCGCCGCGGTCTGCTTGGCGAAATATGCCGAAGCATCGTCATCCGCATTCAGGACGGCATATTTGCGCGCGGATTCATCCTTGGCAAAAGCGTTGCCCAGCCGGGAGAAAAATAACCCTTTTGCGCCGCGGTATTCTTCCATCGTGTGATGATAGTCCAAATGGTCCTGGGTCAGATTCGTGAAGATGGCCGTCCGGAAATCCGTTCCCTTCACGCGCCCCTGTTCGAGCGCATGCGAGGATACCTCCATCACGCAGCACTCGGTGCCTGCATTGGCCATATCGTTCAAGTAACGCTGAAGCTCCAGCGCCTCGGGCGTCGTTCTCGGCATCGGGAAGGACTGGCCGCCGTATTTCATCTGAATCGTGCCGATCAATCCGGTTTTCAACCCGAAATCGTTCATGATCGTCTCGATCAAATACGTTGTCGTTGTCTTGCCGTTCGTACCGGTTACGCCGATCATCTTCATGCGGGAGCTCGGCTGATGATAAAAGGCATTCGCCAAACCCGCCATCGCGAAGCGGCTGTCTTTCACGATGACCTGCGGGAGGTCAACCTCCAGCTTGCGTTCAACGACCAGCGCCGCGGCGCCTTTGTCGGCGGCCTGGGCTGCAAACTGGTGTCCATCCACCGTATGGCCCGGCAGGCAAATGAACAAATCCCCCGGTTTTACTTGTCTGGAGTCTGTTTCTATCCCCGTAATTTCAACATCTCCGGATCCCTCGATAACAGCAGCGGCCAATACGGATGATAATTGCTTTAAGTTCATTGTTATCCCTCTCTCTATATATCTGCATCATCCGCCCTTCGCTTGCCGACCGGATGATGCCTTAGTGTTCGTGCTTGGATTCCCCCGGGTCTTCACCCATGTAAATCCGAATGGTGGACCCTCGCTCCACCCGGCTTCCCGGCTTCGGCGCCTGGGAAATCACCGTATTGCCGGTTCCGGACTTGGCCAGCATGAAGTTCATATTCAAGTCCTCATACAGATCCTGAACGGTTGCACCGACCAGGTTCGGTACGGTCACGGTCGGCGTCTCGCCGTACTTGTATTCGCGGGCAAGCTGGTCTTTGCGCGGCGGAACGTTCATATAGTGCAGCGCATCCTCCAGGATATTCTGCACGATCGGGGCTGCCACGACGCCGCCGAACTGTATGCCTTTCGGGTTATCCACCGCCGTGTACACCACGATTTCCGGATCATCGGCTGGCGCGAATCCGATGAAGGAGACGATATGCTCGGTTGACGAGTAGCGGCCGTTAATCACCTTCTGGGCGGTACCGGTCTTCCCTCCCACACGATAACCGTCGATGAAGGCCGGACGTCCGGTTCCTTTGGCGACGACGCTTTCGAGTGCCTCGCGCACTTGCTTGGAGGTTTCCTCCGAGATTACTTGTCTGACGAGCTCCGGTTTGATCTCCTCAACCGTCTCGCCCGTCTCCGGATTGACCCAAGCCTTGGCGACGTGCGGCTTGAACAGCTTACCGCCGTTAATGGCGGCGGACACGGCCGCAACCTGCTGGATCGGCGTAACCGATACGCCTTGGCCAAACGCCGTTGTGGCCAGCTCCACAGGGCCAACGTTATCGGGCTTGAACAGAATGCCGTTCTCTTCCCCGTTCAAATCGATGCCCGTCTTCGCTCCAAAGCCGAAATCCCGGATATACTGGAACAGGCTTTCCTTGCCCAGCTTCTGGCCCAATGCCACAAAGCCCGGGTTGCAGGAGTTCTGCACAACCTCCATGAAGGTTTGACTGCCATGGCCGCCTTTCTTCCAGCAGCGCAGCCTGGCTCCGCCGACCTCTACCGCCCCGCTGTCGAAGAAATGGTCGTTCTTCAGATCGACCTTGTCCTCTTCGAGGGCAGCGGCAAGCGTAATAATCTTGAACGTCGAGCCCGGCTCATAGGTCATCCAGATCGGCAAGTTGCGATTGTATGTCTCCGCTGAAAATTCCTGATAGTTGGCAGGGGAGTACCCCGGCCTGCTGGCCATCGCCAAAATCTCGCCCGTCTTCGGATTCATGGCAATCGACCATGCTCCATTCGCCTGGTACTTCACCATGGCCTGGTCAAGCTCCCTCTCCATGATGGACTGGATCGATTTATCGATCGTCAGCTCCAGATTCAGACCGTCGCGGGGCTCTACGTATTTCTCCGAGGAGCCCGGCATGATTCTTCCGCCGGCATCGGACAAATAGGATATTCCGCCTTCGAAGCCCTTCAGCTTGTCGTCATGCATGGCTTCCAGGCCGGTGAGTCCCTGGCTGTAGGCTCCCGTAAACCCCAAAATATGGGCCGCGAGATCGCCGTAGGGATAATACCGTTTGTTATCCTCAGCAACAACGATACCCGGCAGCTTCAAATCACGAATTTCCTGAGCCAGCTCCATCGTAATTTTTCGTCCACCGGGATTTATCCGTTCCAACCTCGAACGTTTCGTAATGATCTTCTTGATATCGGCCTTGTCCATGCTGATCAGCCCGGCCAACGTCTCGGCTGTATGGTCCGGATCTTTGATTTGTACAGGAATCGCCCAAATGGTCGGTGTCGTTATATTCGTAACCAATGCGGTTCCGTTACGGTCCAGAATTTCGCCACGTTGTGCCGCGAACGGAATGTCGCGGCGCCAGAGGTCCTCCGCCTTCGCCGACAGCTCCGCGCCTTTCCCGATCTGCACATAGGCCAGTCTGACGATCAGCGCAGAGAACAGCAGGAGCAGCAGCAGCAGGCTCCAGAGCAGCCTTCTCCGCTGCGATACCTTGGATACTTTCACCTAAGCTTCCCTCCCTGTTTGAACCCGAAAGCTCATGATATGCGTTCTTCACATGAGTATTCGGGACAAACCCGGGTTAGAACAAGCTATTCCCCTTCTGTATCGCCTTGTCCAGGGTCGTTTGCATCTGCTTCGTTATCGGGGGTTCCTTCCGTCTCTTTGTCGCCGGTTTCTTCCCCGTTCGCATTTTCGTTGCCATCGGAGGAGGTTTCATCGGTACTGCTGCTCCCCGTTATCAGCTCTTGAGCCGATTTCAGCGTTAATTGCACGATCCGCTGGCCATTCTCTTTGGCTTCCAATTGCGATGAAACGAAACCCTCGCCCTGAACGTTCACCTTTACTTTCATCAAGGTGAGCACCTCCATGGCGTCCCTAAGCGATTCTCCTTCTAAATTCGGGATTTTCATCGATGGGCTGTCCTCTGTAAGAAGATAGATGCGCTGTCCAACGCTGATGGTCGCATTTGCGGGCGGATACTGCTCCTTCACGGTGCTTCCATTGCCCAATGTCTCAAACGCAACTCCGTCCTTCAACAGCTTCGCCTTTACTTCGCTGAGCTTCATTCCCGTAAAGTCCGGTGCTTTAAGGGAATCCTTCGGCGCCGTTCCCGTATTCGATTTTTCTTTGTCCTGAGTTTCAGTCGATTTGGGAACGCCCCAATAATTCAATGTCTTGGAGACGATTTCTTTGAAAATCGGTGCCGCCAGCGTTCCGCCGCCCTTCTCCACGTTAGGTTCGTCGATAATAACCAGCACGGCAATCTTCGGGTTTTCGACGGGTGCGTACCCGATGAACGAAACCACCTGTTTCGAACGGTCTTTATATCCGCCGCCGGATTTAATGGCGGTACCGGTTTTGCCCGCAACGCGGTATCCGTCGATATACGCAAGCTTGCCTGTGCCGTTTAATTGGTCGGCTACGACCTGCTCAAGGTAAGTCCCTGTTTCTCTTGCGGCTTCGGGAGATATGACCTGGCGCACGACTTTCGGCTCGATTTTCTGAACCTCGCCCGTGTTGGGGTCCTCGATCTCCTTCACCATATGCGGCTCCATGAGCTTGCCGCCGTTGGCAACGGCGGAAATGGCCGCAATCTGTTGTATAGGCGTTACGGATACGGCGTAACCGTAGGTCATGGTTGAAATATCGGAATCATAGGTCATGTTCAAGGTACCGAGAATTTCCCCCGGCAGGTCAATATTCGTTTTCTCGGTAAAACCGAATTCCCGAATATAATTGGTAAACCGCTCCTTGCCGAGCATCTCGTATCCGAGTTTAACAAAAGCAACGTTACTCGACTTTTTCACGCCGTCCAGGTAGGTGATCGGGCCCCACCCTACGCTGTTAATGTCCCGGTGGGTTCTTCCCCCCGCTCTGATGGATCCGGATTGATAGATATCACCAGGGTTAAACAGCTTTTCCTGCACTGCGCTGGCCAGGGTTACAATTTTGAAGGTCGATCCCGGCTCATAGATGGACCGCACGGCATGGTTGATAAAATTCTTTTGATTCCACTTCGAATATGTATTGGGATCAAAAGTCGGCATGTTGGCCATCCCCAGTATTTCCATCGTGTTCGGATCCGCCGCGATCACCGTCATGCTGATTGGTTTATATTGGTTATACGTGTCGCGCATCGCTTCCTCGATATAATACTGGATTGTATCGTCGGTCGTCAGTACTAAATTTTTCCCATTTATTGCAGGCTGGTATAAATCATCCTCGCTGGGCAGCTTGACTCCCTTCTTGTCGCTCTTGTAAGAAGCGAATCCGTCGGTCCCCTTCAACATCTCGTCATAAAACTGCTCAATGCCTCCGATCCCCTGTCCTTGACGATCGGTATAACCCAGCATATGCGCGGCCAATGTCTCTTTGGGATAGAAGCGTTTCTGCTCGCGTTGAAAGCCGATGCCCGAATCGGGGACTTTGCCTGCGGCCTTCAATTTATCATTCAAGCTTTGGCTGAACGCTTTAACCTCTTCCATCTTCTCTTGGCTGATCTTCCATCCTTCGTTGCGGACTTCCACGCCCTTGAGGTATTCCCCGTCCTTGCCTTTGGCTTGTACCATTTCGCGAAGCTTATCCTCATCCTTGCCGAGGGTTTCGTGCAGCCCTTTAACGACCTCATCCTCCAGGCCGTTAGCCTGGATGACCGCAGGGTTTACTATGACCGTGAAGGCGGGGGCGTCCATGGCCAGGATGTCGCCGTCCCGGTCCATGATCGTACCGCGGGATGCCGGCAAGTCCTGGGTTCTGGACCATTTCGCTAAGGCTTGTTCCTTCCAGAAGTCGTTATCGATCACCTGCAGCCAAAATACCCGACCAATCAATAAAGCAAAAAAGAGGGTTATACATCCCCCTATTAGCACGGTACGCAGTTTGATTTTTTTAATCATCGGTCAAAACCTCACACTTCAATCATTTTGTCCCGAGTCTGAATCCTGTGTCCCGGTTGCTCCCGAGACAGGTGATAGATGGATCATGTTATCGTCCTCAATCGGCACATAACCGAGCTCTTTCGCCTTGTCCAATACCTGCATCTCCAGCGTCTGCTTCTCTACCTGAAGTTGACTGATGTTTCGTTTAGCTTTAAGTATCTCATTCTCCGTCGCCTGGATCTGCCGGTTCAAGTCATAGGAATGAACATGACTCATGCCGATGACGCCCATGACGGCAACCACGAACACCACGGACAACAAATACAGCAGCTTTTCTTTTTGCGGAAGCTGGGAACGACGTTTAACGACTTTGGTCTTCTCGAGATAAGCGGACTGCTGCGTTTCCTTCTGTCTCTCCTGTACGGCTAAATTGCCGCGCGTGTAAGCCATGGCTGATTCTCCTTCTTCAGGGATTTGATGTTTCTACAGTTTCTCCGCAATCCGCAGCTTCGCCGAACGCGCCCTTGGATTACTCTCAATTTCTTCCGCCGACGGGATAAGCGGTTTACGGTTTACCAGCTTCAGATCGCCTTGGCCGCCTCCGCATACGCACATCGGAAAGTCTGGAGGGCACGTGCACTTGGGAATGTAACTGTTAAAAATCTGCTTGCATATCCGGTCTTCGAGCGAGTGGAAGGTAATAACAGAGACCCTTCCTCCCGGTGCTAGACATCTTACGGCTTGATGAAGCGCATCCTCGAAAGCGCCCAGCTCATCGTTTACCGCGATGCGAAATGCTTGAAAGCTTCGCTTCGCCGGGTGGCCGCCCGTTCTTCGAGCCGCGGCCGGTATCCCTTCCTTAATCATTTCGACAAGCTCTCCGGTTGTCTGAATAGGACTCTGTGCCCTTCTTTCAACGATGACCTTGGCAATCCGCCTTGAAAACTTCTCTTCGCCGTATTGGTACAATATCCGCGCGATTTCCTGTTCCGGCCATTCGTTTACAATCTTGGCTGCTGTAAGCTCGGCGGATTGATCCATCCGCATATCCAGCGGGGCATCATGATTGTAGCTAAACCCTCTCTCCCCTTCATCAAATTGCGGAGAAGATACGCCCAAATCGAACAGTATACCGTCAACTTGCGGCTGCCCGTTCTCGCCAGCCCCCACTTCGCGTCGGAGCACCTCCTCCAAATCGCGAAAATTGGTCTTAACGAGGGTGATCCGGTCCGCATAAGGCTTCATGGCCTCCCGGGCGTTATTCAATGCCCAGTCGTCTTGATCCAAAGCGATCAACCGGCCTTCCGAACTTAGTTGGGAAGCAATGAGCGAGCTGTGCCCCGCCCCCCCGAGCGTACAGTCAACATATATACCGTCTGGTTTGATGCGCAGCCCTTCTGTCGCTTCTTGCTTAAGCACTGTGATGTGATGGAACAAAGCTGCAGCCCTCCATTGTGTCTCTTACATGATTTTTAGTGTAACTTGTCCATTTCGATTACGGGATTTTCATAGCTGGTCATAAGTCAAAATCAAAGTCTACCAGCTTCTCAGCAATGTCGTTGAACGCTTCCTCCGACTGCTGATAGTAATTCTGCCATTGCTCCTTGCTCCAGATCTCCACGCGGCTCGATACGCCGATGACGACGCATTCCTTCTCGAGCTTGGCGAACTCGCGCAAATTGCCCGGCAAATTTACCCTTCCCTGTTTATCCCATTCACATTCCGTCGCTCCGGAGAAAAAAAACCGGGTGAATGCGCGTGCATCCGACTTCATGAGCGGTAGGGATTTGAGCTTCTGCTCCATGATGGCCCATTCTTCTTTGGGGTATACAAAGAGGCAATTGTCCAATCCGCGGGTTACGATAAACGAGGTGCCCAGGAGGTCGCGAAATTTAGCGGGGATGATGATTCTCCCCTTATCGTCGATGCTATGCTGAAACTCCCCCATAAACATCAGGCATTCCACTCCTTAACCCCGATTCCCCACTTTGCACCACTTTCCACCACTTTAGGATAATAGATTCGGCGTCAAGAATCAAATCCCTTCTGAGCTGCATTTGTTTTTTTGGAACTTTCTCTCAGAACAACCGCGCAAAAAACCTCCTTTCATCCCGTCGGGGGATGGAAAGGAGGTCTGCAAATGATCTGAAGCTGCTGCGGTTTAATGCTGGGCCCAGCTGTCCAAGTAGGATTTCTGCTCAGCGCTCAGGCTGTCGATATGGATACCTAGACTTTCCAGTTTATATAATGCAACCTGTTGATCCAGCTCGTACGGAACATTCACGACGCGGTTGCCGATGCTCTTGTACTGATCATTCACGTGTTTGAGCGACAAGGCCTGAAGCGCAAACGTCATATCCATGATTTCTGCCGGATGTCCGTCCCCTGCCGCCAGATTCACCAAACGGCCTTCTGCAAGCAAGTAGATCTTACGGCCGTCCTTCAAATGGTATTCTTCGATATTGCGGCGAACCGTCCGAACCGATTGGGATCGCTCCGACAGATCCGGTTTGTTGACTTCCACATCGAAGTGCCCGGCATTGGACAAAATGGCGCCATCCTTCATGACATCAAAGTCTTCTCCGCTAATGACGTCGCGGTTGCCCGTGACGGTTACGAAAAAGTCTCCCCGTTTAGCCGCTTCGCGCATCGGCATAACGTGGAAGCCGTCCATGTAAGCCTCAACCGCCTTGATCGGATCAATCTCGGTCACGATGACGTTGGCGCCGAGACCCTTGGCGCGCATCGCCACGCCTTTGCCGCACCAGCCATAGCCGACGACAACGACCGTTTTGCCTGCAACCACCAGGTTGGTCGTTCGGTTAATTCCGTCCCAGACCGATTGCCCCGTACCGTAACGGTTATCGAATAAGTATTTGCAGTACGCGTCATTCACGGCAACCATCGGGAATTTCAGAGCGCCCTCTTTCTCCAGCGATTTCAGGCGCAGAATGCCCGTCGTTGTCTCTTCGGCGCCGCCTCGCACTCCTTCTAGCAGATCCGTGCGCTCGGAGTGAAGGATCGTTACGAGATCTCCGCCATCATCGATGATCAGATCCGGTCTCGTTTCCAGCGTCGAGATGAGGTGCTGCTTGTATTCCTCCGGATCCGGGTTGTACTTGGCAAACACCGTAATTCCGTCTTCCACCAACGCCGCGCATACATCATCCTGCGTAGACAGCGGATTGCTGCCGGTAATCGTCACTTCGGCTCCGCCGGCTTGGATGACCTTCGCCAGATACGCGGTCTTCGCTTCCAGATGCAGCGAGATGGCCACTTTCAAGCCTTTGAACGGTTGTTCTTTCTCGAATTGTTCGCGTACCCGGTTCAATACCGGCATGTGCGCCTGCACCCAATCAATTTTGAGATGACCTTCCGGCGCCAGTTTCAGGTCGGCAATATTGCTGGTTTGTATTGATGATGAGCTCATTTAACAGCCTCCTAGGATCTGATGTTTGAATTCCTGATCATTATACGTAAACGACGCGGTGCATGCCCGAAGCATCGTATGGGATTTCCATCAGGCGATCCACCAGATTCAATCCGTAACGATTCATGTATTCCAGTATGTTGTATACCCGCTCCTGAGGCTTCCCATCCGGGAGCAGCGTCTGCTCGATGCGCTTCCACTGCGCCAAGGCGGCCTCATGCTGCTGTTCCAGGGCATTCCGGGATTTACTTAACAGGTAATCCATTTGCTCCAAAATTTTATCCTTATTGGTTAGACCTAATTTTAACAGTCCGCTCTGCATTTTGCCAAGATCTTCTATTAAAGGTTGATATAATGCTTCGAATTGTTTCCGGGTTTCGCTGAAGCGTTCCTCCAGATTCAGTTCGTCCTTGCTTGCCAGCCAAGCCTCGCGCTTCTCGGACAAGCGAAGCTGAACATCCTCGAAGGACAATCCGTATTTCTCCATCAGCTTGTGGACGGCGCCGTCCACAATGGAGAAAGACATTCTCGGGATGATTAGCGGCATCTGCAAGCCCATATCGGCAAATGCATAGCGCGTAATCGCCCAGTAAGAGATTTCGCCGGGACCGAGTATCGTCCCCAGCACGGGGAGCAGCGAGTCCTGCATGATCGGCCGGGTCAGCACGTTATTGCTGAAGCGCTCAGGAAACTGATGCAAATCCCGAAGCAATTCTTCCTCCGTGAGAGAAACGATGCCCTTGCGGTCGGAGAACACGCCTCCTTCCCGGTACAGCAGCAGGCGTCTGCCTTCATGCAAGTAGAACAGATTGGCCCCGTTCTCGGATACGTCGGCCTGGACCTCGTAGCCCAGTCCGTCGATATCCCTTGCAGCCTGCTGGTACGAAAGTCCCAGTGTCTCGTTGCGGGTAATCAGCGATTCGAATATGGGTACTTCCAGCGCCCGAAGTCCCGGGTCTGCGGAATCCAGGAGGATCAGTCCATATTTGCCGAACATGCAGCCGATGAGTTTAGCGAATGCCTCGCTTAATCCGGCCGAGCCGTCAAACGATTGAGACGCAAGCTTCAGCAGGTCTGCCTTGTATTCGCTGTCCGCCAGCTGCGTCTGAAGCTCTGCCAGCATCATCGACCAGTCCTCTTCAGGAACATCGGTATAACTCACCGATGTCCTGAGCCCGTCCTTGGCATCCAGCTTGATTTTGGACAGCTGCTGATCCGGAGTCAGGAAATACGTGTGATTGACTTCATCCCAGTCATGGTCCTCTCCGGCGATCCAAAATACAGGCACAACGGGACGATTCAAGCGTTCCTCCGCTTCGCGGGCAGCCTGAATCACGGTGATGGCTTTATATATGACAAGCAGGGGGCCGGTAAACAAACCGCTTTGCTGTCCACCAACCATGGTAACAGTTCCGGGCTGTTCCAGCAGTTGAAGTGATTTATGTACGGCGGGGTGATCATTGTGTTTCTGGTTATACGTCCGAAGACATGCTGCCAGCGACTTGCGCTGAATTCGTTTGTCTTCCGAAAGATCCAGCCATTGTACCCGCTCGGCATAGCCGTGCTCGCCGCGGTGATCTTCACCGTAGAACCCGCTTACCCGGTCGAAATGGTGAATATAATCATGGGCGAGACGCGAAGCGAGGGATAATGGTTCCGGAACGATATTCATGAGGTATGCCTCCTATTCTACGTCGCAACCAAATCTAGATTGTGCATGCAGGTAAATTTGTTTCTTTATTTTTTGCCTTTCTTGATTGTACCGAATGTTGGCATTGTGCGTCAAAGGAAAAGAATAGCCGCCGGCACGATGCCAGCGGCTATTCTTGAAGCAGCTTCCTATTAGCAGGTATGGATGACTTAAGCGTAGGCTTTGGCAACCCAGTGTCCTTTGGACACTTCGACCAGCTCCGAATCCTTCACGTCCAGCTGAACCGTTCCGTCTTCGCCTTTGGCTGCCGAAATCGGCCCCTGCGAATCGTCTTCCAGCTTGAGGCGCTTTTTGTTTGCCTCAATTTCAGGATCCGGAATCGGAATCGCGGACAGCAGGGTTTTCGTGTACGGATGGATCGGGTTCGCATACAGTTCCTCGCTGTCTGCCAGCTCCACCATTTTGCCCAAATACATCACCGCTACCCGGTCGCTGATATGCTTAACCATGGACAGGTCATGCGCAATGAAGAGATAAGTCAAACCAAGCCGATCCTGCAGATCTTTCAACAAATTGACAACCTGCGCCTGAATCGAAACGTCAAGCGCCGAGATCGGCTCGTCACAAATGATGAATTTAGGGTTTACCGCAAGGGCGCGGGCAATCCCGATCCGTTGACGCTGACCGCCCGAGAATTCGTGAGGGTAACGCGTCGCGTGGTCGCTGTTCAAGCCGACCATATCCAGCAGCTCCTCAATCCGCTTCTTGCGTTCGGCGCGGCTGCCTGCCATTCCGTGAATATCCAAGGCTTCGCCGATAATGTCCGACACCGTGAATCTTGGATTCAGCGAGGCATACGGATCCTGGAAAATCATCTGCATATCGCGGCGCATCGCCTTCATCTTGCCAGGGGACAGCTTGTAAATGTCCGTTCCGTTAAAATTAACGCTCCCGGCCGTAGGTTCATAGAGGCGAAGAATCGTCCGTCCTGCGGTTGACTTGCCGCAGCCGGACTCACCCACCATACCAAGCGTTTCGCCTTCGCGAATGAAGAAATTCAGGTCGTCAACCGCCTTAAGCACTTGACCTTTGCCAACGTTGAAATACTTCTTCAGGCCTTTTACCTCAATCAAATGGTTATCCTTCATGAGCCCTGCGCCTCCTTCGCCATCGGGTGCAGATTCCAGCAGCGCGCGATGTGCGTGTCGCTGAATTCCGTTGCGCCCGGATCCACCCGTTCACAAATTCGCATAGCTTCGTCGCAGCGGGCGGCGAACGGGCAGCCTAACGGTGGTTTAATCAGATCCGGCGGTGTTCCGATAATCGGAATCAGAGGTTCGTCCTTCTTCTGATCCAGGCGCGGCATGGAACGAAGCAAGCCTTTGGTATAAGGATGCTGCGGATTTTTGAAAATCTCCCATTTCGTTCCCGTTTCCACCACTTCGCCCGCATACATGACGATCACGCGGTCGCACATGCCGGCAACAACGCCGAGATCATGGGTGATCAGAATGATGGATGTGCCCAAACGCTCCTGCATCTCCTTCATCACGTCCATAATCTGCGCCTGAATGGTAACGTCAAGGGCAGTCGTCGGTTCATCCGCGATCAGCAGGGTCGGCTTACATGCAAGGGCGATCGCGATCATCGCGCGTTGGCGCATACCGCCGGAGAATTCATGCGGATACTGGTTGAAGCGCTCTTCCGCGTTTTTGATGCCCACCAGCTTCAGCATTTCGATGGCATGTTTTTTGGCTTCCGAGAATGACATCCCTTGGTGCTTGACCAGCACTTCCGTGATTTGTTTTCCTATTTTAATGGTTGGATTGAGCGAAGTCATCGGATCCTGGAAGATCATCCCGATATCCTTGCCGCGAATCGCTTCCATCTGTTTGTTCGTTTTTTTGAGAAGGTCTTGTCCTTGGAAAATGACCTCTCCTTTTTTTATTTCTGAGGGCGGGGACGGAATCAATCGCATAATGGTCTGGGCGGTAACACTTTTACCGCTTCCGGACTCACCGACGATGGCAACCGTCTCCCCCTTGCCGACTTCAAAATTCATGCCGCGGACTGCCTTTACTTCACCGCCGCGAACACGAAACGATACGTTGAGGTCCTTCACCTGCAAGATCGGTTCCATACCTTCCCACCTCCTATTTTTTCAATTTCGGATCCAGCGCGTCACGCAATCCATCACCGAAAATGTTAAATGCCAACATCGTCAAGCTGATAAATAGAGCAGGGAACAACATCCGCCATGGATAATACATCCATCCGGACAAGGCATCATTAATCATGGAGCCCCATGATGCAACCGGTGCTTGAACGCCAAGACCAAGGAAACTCAGGAAAGCCTCGGCAAAGATTGCGCTTGGAACCGACAAGGTCAAGGTAACGATGATCGGGCCCATCGCATTCGGAATCAAATGCCGGAACAGCAGGCGGGCAGTTCCCGCACCCATCGAGCGTGAAGCGAGCACATACTCTCTGCTCTTCAGCTGCATGATCTCGCCCCGCACGATCCAGGACATGTTAATCCACCCCGTGATGGTTAAGGCGAGTATGATCGTGCCTAAACTTGGTTCGAATACAACCAACAGCAAGATCGTAACGAGCAGGTACGGAATGGAATACAAAATTTCCGCAAACTTATTCATGAACTCATCGACGCGGCCACCGAAATAACCCATGATGCCGCCATATATTACGCCAATCATCAAGTCAATCGCAGCTGCTGCAAGACCAACGGTCAAGGATATCCGAGCTCCCATCCAGGTACGAACAAAGACGTCGCGGCCCAGATCGTCGGTTCCAAACCAATGTTCTGATGAAGGCGGCATATTCGTATTCATCAAATCATTCGTTTCATAATCATATTTAGAGATCATCGGGCCGATGATGGCCATGATGACAATCAGGATCATAATAATCAAGCCTGTCATTGCCAGCTTGTTCTTGCGCAATCTCTCCCAGGAATCTCTCCAGGAAGATAAGCTTTCACGCTGTATTACCTCGGATTGCTTCTCATCAGGACCAATCTTCTGAAAATCTTCAGGCTTCAAGTTTAGTGCCGCAGGATGAGGCATACGCTGTTCTTTCTCCATGTCTACCTCTCCTTCCCGCCGGTCAATTTAATGCGTGGATCCACAAATACATACACGATGTCCGTGACAAAACGAGCCAGCATCAGCAGGATGCCGTAGAAAATCGTAATTCCCATGATGACGGTATAATCACGGTTCGTGATACTTTCAACAAACTGCTTGCCTATGCCGCCGATACCGAAAATCTGTTCAATGACGACCGAACCCGTGATAATATTCGCTGTCATTGGACCGACATAAGTCACGACCGGCAGAATACCGTTACGGATCACATGACGGAACATAATCGCGAACCAGTTAAGGCCTTTGGCCTTCGCCGTCTTGATATAATCCGAATGCAAAACTTCCAGCATGCTGGATCTTGTCAAACGAGCGATAAATGCAATCGGTTGTGCAGACAGCGCCATGACCGGAAGCACGTAGTCCAGCGGTCCCTCAAAGCCCATGACGTTGAATATGCCTGCTTTCTCCGCGAGAACGAATTGCAACAAGGACGCGAGTACAAAACTCGGTACCGCGATGCCCAGAACCGAGATAATCATGGCGATGTTGTCAATCAGCTTGCGGTGATACAAAGCCGCAAGCATCCCCAGCAGGACGCCCACGATGACGGATACCACAATCGCGATAAGACCCAGACGCAGTGACGGGCCGAACGTGTCAACAATAATATCTGTTACGGATTGTCCCTGTTTCTTCATGGACAAGCCAAAGTCACCCTGGATGATATTGCCCAAGTATTTCGTATACTGCTGAAATACCGGTTTATCCAAATCATACTGCTCCATCAGCCTCGCCAGAATTTCAGGCGATGGCTTTTTCTCTCCCATAAACGGATCGCCCGGTATGGCTTTCATAAGAAAAAAAGTGGCTGAGATCAGTATGAACAACGATACAAGCATATAAAAAAACTTACTCGCCACATACCTCAGCATTTCGCTAGCCTCCTGATCAGTTGTTCTAAACCAAGCCGTCCCTATAATTGTATAATTCCAGGGCGGATTGAGCATCCCTTAACTTTCACCAACGGACACAAGATTTGGAAACCTTGCGTTCATACAAAAAAATCGGGATATATATGAGGTTTAAAAATGCCCCACATATATATCCCGAACCGCAACCTTTCATAAATGCTTATAAAAGACTACTCGATATATGCACGTGTGAAATCGATATCACCTTTATAATCCAGATGAAGGTTCTTCACCCATGGTTTAACCAGGGATACACTGGAATAGTAGTAGATCGGCATCACAACTTGATTGTCCTGAACAAGAATTTTCTCTGCTTGGGACATCAGCTCCATACGCTTGGCGTTATCGCTAGTCGCATAGGCATCCTTCACAAGTTTGTCATATTCTTCGTTCTTGAATCCAGTGTCGTTGTTTCCGCCATTGGATGTCCACATGTCGATATAAGTCATCGGGTCGTTATAGTCTGCTCCCCAGCCGGAACGTGCAACTTGATAGTTGAGGTCCGTACGGTTCTTCAGGAATACGCCCCACTCTTGGTTTTGAACCTTAACAGTAACGCCGAGGTTGTTCTTCCACATATCCGCGATGGCAAGCGCAATTTTCTTGTGGTTGTCATCGGAGTTATGGATCAGAGTAACTTCAGGCAACGTGGTATAGCCTTTTTCCTTCATACCTTGCTCGAGCAGTTTCTTAGCTTCTTCAAGATTTTCTTCGAAGTAAGTATCCGGCACCTCTTTACGGTACTCATCGGACTCACCTTTGATACCCGGAGGAACAAACCCGTGTGCAGGAAGTTGTCCGCCCTGCGTAATTTTCTCTACGATTGCCTGACGGTCAATCGCCATCGAGAAGGCTTTACGGATGTTTACATTGTCAAATGGTTCTTCCGTTGTGTTAAAGATATAGAAATAAGTCGATGAAATGCCTTTGATCATCAATTCATCGCCCAGTTCCTTCTTGATCGCCGTAAGTTGATCGGTCGGGATGTTGCCCGTTGGATGTCCTGCATAATCCAATTCATCGTTACGATAGCTTGAAAGCTCAGTCGCAGAGCTGTTGACGATGCTCATTTGAACTTTTTCAAGTTTGATGGAAGCCTTGTCCCAATATTGGTCGTTCTTAACAAGCTCGATCTTTTGACCCTTCGTCATTTGTGAAACTTTGAACGGACCATTGCCGATCAACGTATCCGGTTTCGTTGCCCAAGAAGCATTACCTTCAACGGAGCTGTGAACCGGGAAGTAGGTTTGGAATGACATCAAACTGAGGAAGTATGGCGTCGGGTTCTCCAGCGTTACTTCCAGCGTGTAATCATCAGTTGCTTTTACGCCAACTTCATTTGCGTCTTTAATTTCGCCAAGGTTGTACGCTTCAGCGTTTTTCACGTAATACAGCTGATATGCATAAGGCGATGCCGGCGTAAAGTTCGGATCAAGTACGCGTTTCCATGCATATTCGAAATCTTTAGCCGTTACAGAATCGCCGTTGCTCCATTTGGCATCCTCGCGAAGCGTGAAGACATATTTGAGGCCATCTTCAGAAATTTTCCATTCTTTGGCTACGCCTGGCTCTTCGGTACCGTCTGCACCTTTACGAACCAGACCTTCAAACACAGCATTGATTACCGTATTCGATGTATTGTCCTGAGACAATCCCGGATCCAATGTTGGAGGGTCAGAAGCAAGGTTCATACGAAAGACTTGTTCTTTCGGCTTGTTGCCCGCTTCCCCGTTGTTGGCACTTTGATCATTCTTGTCAGCTCCGCATGCTGCCAACACTGAACTGAAGGCAAGAATCAGCGTCATGAGAAGCAGGAGTTTCTTGTGTTTCTTCATCTTGCGGTATCCCCCTCATAGATTTTAGGTATATGCTTATCGATTATACAACCAGTGGTCAAAAAAATCCAGAAATCAATAAATTGAAAAATCTGCCTGATCCAATGATCAAACAGATTTCTCATATAATACTAGTTATTAGATTGTACTTACATCATCTTAATTATGTAGGAGAGTAGACCAAAAAATGTAAAAACTATGTAACCAAAACTCATTGTCACAAAGCCGAGCCTCCACACGGCCCGCAGCAGCCTTTTACCGTTTACCTTGCCTTTCCAGCGGTTTTGCGCACTCCCGATCAGCCCCGCCGCGATCAGCAGCATCAGGAGTATCAGATAAAATCCGAATTTGGTCTGGAACGTAGTATTAAACAAGGCGGAAACCGAGAACAGCATAAAAAAGGTGGTGATATCCATGGCCAGCTCCAGCGCTTGTTTTCGATTCTTATTTCTTTGGAGCACTATGATATACACGATCAGAAACGGAATGAACGGAAAAAGACTCAATGTGTTAAACAGCCCCTGTAAAACCCCCATACTTAGACCCCCTATAGATTCATCCCCTCGATGAGCTGCGTGATCAGCTCGTGTTTTGGCACTGAAACGCCATATTTGTGTCCAAGCTGGACAATGCTTCCGTTAATCCAGGCAACTTCCGTCGTTCGGCCGTCCATCACGTCCTTTAGCATGGAGGACGTGTTACCCGAAGTGGATTGGCAGACGCTTACAATCCATTCCCACAGCTTGTTTCCATACGGAATTCCGGCAGCTTCATATACAAGGATTCCTTCATGATACAGCTGCTTCATAAGCCCGACCCGTTCAGGGGAGGATAACAGCGCTCCGTTCGGAATCCGCCACAATGCAGTCAAAGGGTTAATGACCGCATTCATCAGCAGTTTACGATAGATCATCTCATCCATCTCATTCGACAATAAAGCTTCAAATCCTGCTCTATTCAGCTCTTTAACCAGCTCAATTTCATGATCTTCGCGGGATGTTGCCCCTATAAAGCTCGCAACAGGCATCATTTTGCCGATTGTCGTCGTTCCGTGGCCGGCGTGCAGAACCGAAGAACTGCTTGTACGCTTGGCCCCTTCCGTGGTAATCGCCGTATAGAGCTTCCACATGGGCAGCAGCTCCCGAAGTCGTTCCAAATGGCCTGTACCGTTCTGAAAACATATGAGATTGCGGCGATGGTGTCCGAATGGTGCCAGCACTTCCCTAGCCATCTCTTCGATCCCTTGCTGCTTCAACATGAGAAAGAGATAATCCGCATCCGCTGCCGCTCCCGACTCGGCAAAGGCATCCCATGCACGGACCGAAAAAGCATGGGGGGCAACGGTCTGAGGCTTCCCCTCCATTTCCTCGATCGTGATGCCGGATGCCCGGAGTTTGCTCGCCTGCTCCTCGCTGCGGCACCATACCGTGACGCCGCAGCCTGAAGCCGCAAGTTTGCCGGCATACAACAGGCCCAAAGAGCCGGCCCCGATGATATGTATATTCATAATCATCCCCCATTACTGTCTTTAAACATGATGTGCTAGTCTTAGTATATATCAGAATAATCTTCAATACGCACAAATAACCCGCCAAAGCGCATGAAATGCACTAGTGCGGGTTACGGCGGATCAGGACAACCTTTACCTATTCGATTCGTTCCAGATTACCGTTGGCATCCATTTTGAAGCGGGTCTTCAGTTCCTCGTCCTCTTCATTCAAAAAAGCCAGCCTCCGTGCCCGATCCATAATCTGAATCAGTGCCTTATAATCGTCATTGACCACATGGTAATCGGTTTTCACTTCGCTTACTTCCTTCAACAACCGTTGATTCTCGCTGCGGAGCCTTGCAAGCTCATCCTCTTTTTCACGCAAATTCTTCTCAAGCAGTTTGTACTGGCGTGAACTTTCCTGCAGCCCGCCCTTCCACTGACGAAGGAAACGGATCACCGCATCGATGGACAGCGTCTCTTCGCTTGCGCCATCATTTTTATAAACATCGTGCTCCATTTCCGGAGCTGCCAATCCTGCAACTTGAGGTCCGCTGGCGGAAGGCTGTTTTTTATAATAACTTCTCTTTTGACGCTGAGATTTCGCCAAGCTGATAGCATCCTCATATTTCTTGCGAACACAGCTGTTCCAACGAAATCCGCAAGCCGCCGATGTCCGGCCTATTCTTTCTCCGACTTCCTCAAAGGCAGCCAATTGGGTGCTGCCCTCACGAATATGACGCAGGGTTACCTCCGCCAGTATTAGGTCGTCCTCTGCGCTCCATGCATCCTGTCTCACTGCTGACATACCATAAAACCCTCCTAACGACATCCTAAAATAACCGTCTTCAATACCGTAAATCGGCTGCTGAATAGGGTATAAAAACTGCTTAGTTCATTTCTATGCCTCTCATAGAGTTCATAGAATCTATTTGATACTAAAATGTATTTCCATTTTGATTACAGATCATACTCTTACGGAGGGAAAAGGGGCGTTTCACCCAAATTGTTCCCGAATTCAATGTCCTGCTTCTGGTTAATAATAAAAAATAAAGGGTTTTCTTGAGTTAGGCGTTTACACGTTTTTCCCATAACGCTATAATGTTCATAGCAGCATTATGTGCGTACATACGAGAGGAGGATATAATCGTGGCACGGATGTTTCGAGTCCTTGGCTTTTTCACCCTGACCATCGGGTTGATGGCCTTTGCCGGAGATCATATTGAAATGGCACTGCTTTTCTTCCTGCAGACCGCATTTTTCGTGATCCTGGGATATTTGAAATTCACGGAGAGAACCTATATTCTTCTCTTCTGGGCTTATATGATCGTGACCTTCACAGGCTTTAGCTACTGGACGGTCTTCATTATGGGCAAACCACTCTAATATGTAAACCATGCAAGCGATAAACGAGATCCGCCGGCGGTCAACCTGGACAACCTGAGGCTGCGCTGGTGGATTTTCCTTGCGATTAGAGAACAAGTACTTAAAAGAGCGATCAGGTGCTTTAGCTGCCGGATCGCTTTTTTAGTGCCTAAAGGTTGATAATTGAGTCGTACGCGTCATATATTGGTAAAAATGAAGGGACAGACCATGGTTGGTATCCTTTCGACTAACAACCATGCAAGGAGGACTCCCGTTTGAAAGTACGAGTAAAATACCCACTCCTCCCGGTCTTGCTGTGTTTAACCCTGTTCTTCTGCTTCATCGGCGCTCCCGCTGCGGTTTATTCCCAGCAGGATGTCAGCCCCGTCATGCCTGACTCGGAAGAGGCGCGCAAGCTTCTGGAGGACAGCCTCTCCATCGTGGAAATCGATCATGAAATCGAACGGATAACCAAACGCATGGAGGAATTGCAGACTCTTCAGAATGAGCTGCAAACCCAAATCCAGGATATGGGCTTGCGCATTGAAGACCGGCGAGCTCGGGCGGCCGCCGTCCTTCGGTCATATTACATGGGTGAGCGGGATAACTTATTTTTCATGCTGCTGTCTGCAAAAGACTTAGCCGGCTTTTTCCGCGTCATGGACTTTTACGATATTATTATTCAGAACGACCGGGATACGCTTACCGTGTATAACAATCAGTACCGCTCCCTTGCTTCCGCTCAGGCTGAAGCAGCACGGAATGCGTCCCAGCTCGCCGAAGTAAAGGACAGCCTGGTGAAGCAGCGCGAACGGGTGCTTGCGCTTGAGCAGCAGGTAGATGGAGCACTCACAGCCAGCGGCAATCCGGATGCCATGAAGAGGCTGATCGAGGAGTTTACCCTCTATTGGGAGAATGTAGGGCTGTACGAGGTGAAGCGTCATTTCCAGGCCCTGGCTAGCGCCATGGAAAATCTGCCGTCGTTCGTCCAAGGCAGCAAGAACATACTGAAGACCAACGGCAAGGTATACACCATCGACATCCATGAAGATGATCTCAACACGTTTTTAAGATCCGAAGACGAAATCTTTAATAGCTTTGCGTTTCATTTTGACGATGGAAAAGTAATAGCTTCCGGCGAAAGCGGAAATTTGTCGCTGCTGATTGAAGGGAAATACACCGTCATTAACGAACCGGAGAATGCCATTATGTTTGAAGTCGACAAACTTGTGTTCAACCGGCTGGAATTGCCCGACACAACGCGCAGAGCGCTGCAGGAAGAATTCGACATGAACTTTTATCCCAAGCAGCTGGTTTCTTTCTTGAAAGCGACGGAGGTCGCAAGCGACGATCAACGATTAGTGGTCAAAATGGAGCTGGATCTATAGAAAAAGCTGCCCTCGAGGGCAGCTTTTTTCTTGTTATGGTTGAGCAGGCGTGTACAATTTCATATATTCTTCAACCGTTATTTCGCCATGCAGCAATCGATATGCCGATTCGCTATAAGTCTGGAAACCTTCCGAATCGCCAAAATCCAAAGCGGCCGGCTCATTCCGAGAGAGCAGCACCTGGGCGGGAACCGCTGCTTTTTGCCAAATGCCCCGATCCCTCAGGTTCGTGCCCGTGACATACATTTCGGATACAACGGGGAGTGTTCCTGACGTTTTGCTCCATTCCTGCTGCATCTCTTTGCTTGTCATATACGTAATCCATTTCATGGCAAGCGCAGACGACTCCGTCTGTGCGGCTACCGCAAAACTTCTCGCTCGCACAACCGGCGTATTCAAATGACTCTTTCCCATGGCCAATGCGGAAGACAATCCGCTTACCTCTCGGTCCGCGAAGCTCGAATACGGCTCAATGGCCACGGAAGCCTCCTCTATGCCAGAGGAAGGTTCCTGCCCCGTTTCTATCGTAGCTGCTGCGCCGTGGGACGATTCCATCTTTCGAAGGTGATTGCGGATTAACATTTCAAGTACTTCTTGATCCGGCTTGGAAGGATCGCCTTCAAGCAAATGCACCGCCGCGCCGAATGCGTAAGGATCCTTCGGATCAAATGAGAGGACAGGGCTCGTCTTATGAAGCTCCATATATTCCTTCCAAGCCTGACGGCTCTCCGGCATGTTAAATGAGGCGCCGTCCTTCCCTTCGGTCTGCCAGGTCACGATATAGGGATCTATATCAAAAGGCATTCCCCATTGATACCCGTTCCATTGCAGCTGCGGCAGAAGACCATTCAGGGTATCCTCGCCGGTCACCGTTGTCTGTGATGCATCGACGGGCAGAAGATATCCCGTCATTGCAAGCGCTTTAATGTAATGGGAATCCGTTAATATAATGTCCGGTCCTTCGCCAAGGGACATATGAAGCAAAAACGATTCTTTCTCCGTACTGGCTGTTTCCAGAGGCGTGATTTCGATCTCGGCTCCGGTCTCTTCCATAAAGCGTTCGTTGAGCGCTTTCAGGTGCCTCAGCTCGTCCGGATTCAATTGGACGCCGACCTTGATGGGGCCCAGGTCGCTCTCTGGTACCTCCGGCCTCTGCTGCGGAGGAATCGGTTCATCCCCGGGCGGTTCCCGTCTCGTATGATGAGTGAAGTCAAAGCTGGGAGATAAACTGGATAAGGATAATAATAAAATGGCGAATAAGAACCAATATTTCTTCCTCTTCATATCCCCTCTTCACTCCTCCCATAGTCGCATGCCCTTATTTTACCAAACTTATAGTGCTCTTGTCCTATCTTTTTTTATAATTTACCAGTCCATATTTTACTAATAGGACCCGATCGCTAAAAGGACTGTCCTATGAATTCCGGACAGTCCTTCTCGTACAAGTTACTTTGTGAGATCATTTCTCGGGAAATATCACGCTACAGCAAATCGGCCGCCAGCTGTGCCAGCTTGGAACGCTCCCCTTTAGTCAGCGTAATATGTCCGCTTAAACCTTCCTGCTTAAATCGTTCAACCACATAGGTCAACCCATTGCTAACGGCATCCAGGTAGGGATGGTCAATCTGTTCGGGGTCCCCCATCAGTATCACCTTGCTCCCTTCTCCCGCCCGGGAAACAATCGTCTTGACCTCATGGCGGGATAAGTTCTGAGCCTCATCAACGATGATGAACTGACCTGGAATGGAGCGACCGCGGATGTAAGTCAGTGCTTCTACCTGGATGCTTCCCAGACCCATCAATATTTTATCGATATCGCCGGATTTCTTGGTGTCGAACAAATACTCCAGGTTGTCATAGATCGGCTGCATCCACGGTCTCAGCTTCTCTTCCTTTTCTCCCGGCAAATATCCGATATCTTTCCCCATCGGAACGACCGGACGCGCAATGAGCAGTTTTTTGTATTTGTGCTCATCCTCCACCTTGGATAGTCCTGCTGCCAATGCCAGCAAAGTTTTTCCCGTTCCGGCTTTTCCCGTAATGGTAACCAGCGGAATGTCGTCATTCAGGAGAAGCTCAATCGCCATGCGCTGTTGAGCATTCCGGGCACTGATGCCCCATACGGGCTCGTTGCTTAGATGAAGCGGCTCTAGACGGGTTGCATCTTCATTCACATGAAGAAGGGCAGACTTGCCGGTTCCCATCTCGTCCTTCAGAATAACGAATTCGTGCGGATAAAGCGGATAAGAGAGTTGAAGTGGTTTAATCGGCAAATAACGATAGCTGTAGAATTCATCGATCACAGAAGGATGCACCTTGATCGTTGAGAATCCCGGATATAATTCGCTTGGATCCGCCGTGCGGTCAGATAGATAATCCTGTGTCGTTAGCCCAAGCACATCCGCTTTTATTCGAACGAGGACATCCTTGCTGACAAGAACAACGGGTCTTCCGTCCTCCTTCGGCTCCTCCTCCAATTTATAATTTAACGCGACAGCCAAAATACGATTGTCGTTCGATGCTTCGCTAAATAACTCCTGTACCTTGACGAAGCTGCGATGATTTAGCTCAACCTTCAACGTCCCGCCGTTCTCCAGAAGAACTCCGTCGTGAAGATGCCCTTGTTCTCTAAGCCCATCAAGCAATCGGGAGACCATACGGGCATTGCGGCCGATTTCATCGGCATTTCGCTTTTTGGAATCAATCTCTTCAAGAACCACCGCAGGAATGATGACTTCATGCTCCTCGAATGCATAAATCGATTGAGGATCATGCAGCAGTACGTTCGTATCCAGTACAAATATTTTTTTCATCTTATCCCTCCACTGCTTCTTCATCAGGTACACACATAAACCTTTCCGTCCCGGACATAATAAGCGTAGCGACTGGAGTAATTTAGCGAATTCTATTACGAAAGGACAGATCAATCCATGAGAGCTGCTCTATCCATCATGCTGGCGGTGTTGTTGCTCGCAGGCTGCGGGACCGCCAATAACAATGCATCACCCTCTCCTCGTAATCAAACCGATGGAACCACTGCTAACAGTGTTCGCAACATGAACGGGAACAGAGGTTATACCACCAACAATGTAGACGGTTGGACACCGGATAACCCCAATACGGGGCGTGTCGGTAACGTAAATGATAACAACGGACGAGTTGACGCTACAACCGCAAATCACCTGAAATCACTGGCTGAGAGCGTGCCTGGCGTTAAAAACGCGAACTGTGTTGTCATGGGCAATACGGCTGTCGTCGGGCTGAATGTCGATGGAAATTTAGATCGTGCAGAAGTTGGAACCATTAAATACACGGTCGCGGAAGCCCTTCAAACCGATCCGGCAGGCGCCAATGCGCTGGTTACCGCCGATTTGGACGTAGCCAACCGCATTGCCGAGCTTGGTCGGCACATTCAGGAGGGACATCCTGTTTCCGGACTTGCCAGTGAACTTGCAGACATCGTTGGCCGTATCATCCCTCAATTGCCGAAAGACGTAACGCCGCGAGACGGGAATGCACAGCGAAACGGGAATGGGCAGCAAAACGGAAATATGCAGCAAAACGGTGCTAAAACGGTAAATCCAAATCATCGCGGTCATGCACCGGCCCATCCACAAAACGGGAAATAAGCTTGAGGATGAATTCGGTCTTACGCGCGGACATATCCCGTCATGACCCGAGTTTGTCCGTCACAAGTCTCCAAATTTCATACAAAAAAAGCCCAGTGATGCTCACTGGGCTTTTTTTAAGGTCATAACAACGCCACTAGCAGGCATAACTGCTTCGCTAGGGACATGACCGTTAACATTTTTGGAGTATGACTGCTTATTCGGTGCAACATGGACACCCATGTCGAAAGAACCCGTCATGAGCGACATGGAATCAGAAGGACGACATCCGAAGGATTCCCATTCCCTAATGGAATCCGCCCGCACCAATGCAGGGGCAGGGCAACCCGTCTGCCGACTATGGATCAATGGGTGTGTCGTATGCATCATGAGGTAGGACATTCCTTCGGCCTCCTGTACAATGATCTCCATCTGATACATTGTATTATAACATACGATAAAACTTGCCTTCAATTGTCACGGAGCCGTTGCAGAATCCGCTTCTGTTCCCTGATCGCCGGCGTTGTGTTTCCCTGCTAGCTCATCTTGCAGCGCTTGTTTGGCTGCATTGAGTTCATTTGCATTAATGTAAACGTTAGGACTTCTCCACTCACCGGTAATCGGCATGAATTTAACGTCTTCTTTTCCAATATCATAATAAGTCCCAAGCAAGTTCCGGATTTGCTCCTGCTCGAAATCGGTGGTCATGTTGTCGCTGACCGCATCCAGCGCATTGCCGACCTTCGTAACGCCGCCGAATGATTTCATCTTGTCGAGCAAGGAATGCAACACTTCGCTTTGGCGGGCATTGCGATCAAAGTCGTTGGACTCCTTGGTCTTAGGATTACAGTTCATTGATTTGCGGTAACGCACATAGTCTAGCGCCTTCTTGCCGTCCAGCTTTTGCGGACCCACCGTCAGGTTGATGTCGGTTCCATCCACGGAATCCCGGTGGCACATGTTGTATTGTACGTTAACATCCACCCCGCCGAAGGTATCCACGACGTCGCGGAAACCCTGAAAATCGATGACCGTTACATAATCGATATTAACGCCAAGATACTTGCTCATCATGACTTTCATTTCTTCTTCTGCCGGAATGCCGCTGCCCGGCTCCTTTTTCTCGGCTGCTTTATAAGCTGCTTTAAATCTTGGGTAGTAGGCGTTCAGCTTCGTCGCCTTGTATCCTTCAAGTTCAATCAGCGTATCCCGCGGCAGGGATACCAGCGTCGACGTATTGGTTTCCGGATGCATGGTGGCGACCATGACCACATCCGTCAAGTAAGTCCCCGTCTCCGGGCGATGATCCGTTCCCAAGAGAAGCACGGTGATCGGCTTTTCCTTTGCGGACTGGCCTGGAGCTACAGGTTTGTCGATCCCGCTTTTTTCAATGATCTCATTGCCCTTGAAGTACAAGTATCCGGCATAACCTGCTGCAGCCAGAACTGCGATTAGCAGTACGATCAGAATAAATTTAAAAAATGATTTCCATGGGCTTTTTTTCTTTTTAGGAACTGGCTGTTTCTTGCCCTTCCCCCCACTTTTGGCTCTTGGAGGGAGACTGGTATGAGTAGGATTCATATCATAACACCTGATTTCATTCAAATTAGATGAATGTCCGATAAACGCTTCAAATTGCGAAGCATTTACCGGACCATGGTTGACTTCTCTCTCTTATAAACGATGGGGACTGACAAAAAGTTGCCGTATGGTTGTTGCCTGAAATGCTAAATTTCTACAAACCTTATGACTTCGGCTCGGCTTGAGCCTTCTTCTTCTGACGATCTTCAACAAAGTATCGAATACGCACCATCAGCATCAACGCCACGGCGACCAACAAGCATTGGATAATCGGCAGCTTATCGATCTGAAACACAAGCAGTATCGCCGAACCCAGGGCCATCAAGATATACAGGAGAATCTCCTTCAACAGAGGAAGCTTCTGCTTCACTCGGAATACCTTGTTGTAAACGTAGGTGATCAGCACAAATATGACGATATACGAAACGAGCGGGTGCGCGGCAAACCATTCCTGCATGATAGGTTCACTCCTTTTGGGCAAGTAGATCTCTATCTATTATAGATTTGCTTGCGCCATTTTACGATGTTTTTCTGCGCGTTCGCGCTCACTCTTGTTCAAAATCTTCTTGCGGAGACGAACGGATTTCGGCGTAATCTCGCAATACTCGTCGTCGTTCAAGTATTCCAGAGCTTGCTCAAGCGAGAAGATGACCGGTGTTTTCAATTTCACCGTATCGTCCTTCGTTGCCGAACGAACGTTGGTCAATTGCTTCTCTTTACAAATATTGACGACGATATCGTTGTCGCGGGTATGCTCCCCGACGATCATGCCTTCATAAATCTCGGTTCCCGGTTCCAGGAACAGGGTTCCGCGGTCTTCAACCGACATCATGCCGTAGAACGTCGAAGATCCGTTTTCCGTGGAAACCAGCACGCCTTGATGGCGTCCGCCCACTTGGCCGCCAACCAGCGGGCCATAGCTGTCGAACGCGTGGTTCATAATGCCGTAGCCGCGTGTCAGCGTCAAGAAATGGGTGCGGTAGCCGATAAGCCCGCGAGCCGGAATCAGGAATTCCAGACGGACTTGACCGTTTCCGTTGTTCACCATGTTCACCATTTCGGCCTTGCGTGTTCCAAGGCTTTCCATAACAGCGCCCATGCTCTCTTCCGGCACGTCAATCAGGAGGCGTTCGATCGGTTCCATTTTGACGCCATCGATTTCCCTTACGATAACTTCAGGCTTGGATACTTGAAGCTCATAGCCTTCACGACGCATATTCTCAATCAGGATACTGAGGTGAAGCTCGCCGCGTCCCGAAACGATATAGGCATCCGGGCTGTCCGTCTCATCCACTCGCAAGCTGACGTCCGTTTCCAGTTCTTTGAAGAGACGGTCACGAAGCTTGCGGGATGTCACCCATTTGCCTTCGCGTCCGGCAAAAGGACTGTTGTTCACCAGGAACGTCATTTGCAGGGTAGGCTCGTCAATTTTGAGAACCGGGAGGGCTTCCGGATGCTGCGGATCCGCAATGGTTTCTCCGATGTTGATGTCTTTGATGCCTGCGATCGCCACGATGTCGCCAGCGCCTGCTTCGGCAACCTCGATCCGCTTCAGTCCCTGGAAACCGAACAGCTTCTCGATACGGGCATTCTTGGTGGAACCGTCTCTAAGCATAACGGCAACCGGTTGGCCTTGCTTAATGACACCGCGATTCACGCGGCCGACGGCGATACGGCCCAGATATTCATTGTAATCCATCAAGGTAACGAGGAACTGCAGAGGCTCGTCCACTTTCTCGGTAGGGGAAGGGATATGGTCGATAATGGTTTCGTAAAGAGCAAGCATGTTATCGTCTTGCTTCTCCGGATCCATGCTAGAAGTACCGTTTAGGGCAGATGCATATACTACGGGGAAATCCAACTGGTCGTCGTTCGCTCCAAGCTCAATGAACAGGTCAAGCACTTCATCGATCACTTCAGCTGGGCGAGCAGCCGGACGGTCGATCTTGTTTACAACGACGATCGGCGTCAAGTTATGGGCAAGCGCTTTGCCCAGAACGAACTTGGTCTGAGGCATGCAGCCTTCGTATGCGTCAACAACGAGCAGAACGCCGTCGACCATTTTCATGATACGTTCGACTTCACCGCCGAAATCGGCGTGTCCAGGCGTATCCACGATGTTGATCAAGAAATCTTTATACGTAATAGCCGTATTTTTGGCTAGGATGGTAATACCGCGTTCGCGCTCCAAATCATTGGAGTCCATCGCGCGCTCCTGCAGCGTCTCATGCTCCCGGAAAATACCGGACTGCTGCAGCAGTTGGTCTACAAGTGTTGTTTTGCCATGGTCAACGTGAGCAATAATGGCAATGTTGCGAATCTGATCTCTTGATTGCATAAATATATCTCAAATCCCTTCTATTCGAATGAGCCACAAAGAAAGCGCCGGACGACATGCCGACGCTTCAACATACATCCTATAATATAGGTAAACGAGCGGGAAAATCAAGTCTTTTCAGAAAACTTCCAGCAACTTTTACCTCTTCCCGATTACCAGCCTCGGCTCCATTTATTATTGCGTCTCGAACGATTGCGGCCGAAGATCATCCAAGCGCCCGCCGCGATCAAGATCAGCGCAATAATGTAGAACGCTCCTGTCTGAAGCCAGGTGAAGATGAATATCACAACGGAAAGCGCCGTCAGACCAAGCGCAATCGGCAGTGCAGCGCCGGGACGCGGGCTCTCGTACAGATAATACTCAAACAGGCCTACGGCCACACCGAGAATGAGAACAGGCCATAGTGAGGCCATTAGTCCCCAGCCGCCGATATTGCATATGAGGAACAGAAGCCCGTATACCGTCAGAATGCCGCCCGGTATCAGTACGGCGGCAGAAGCCCGGCGACCAAAAAACAGGATATGCAAAAAAATACCCGGCAGCAGCAGGACGAGCGGCCATAACGTTCTGCCCAGAAATCCGAACACGCCAAGCTTGCCGAGCAAAATAACGACTCCAGCGACAACGATGAAAATACCCAATGCCAAATCTTTTCTGGAGGACATTTGATCACCCTCTCTTCAATATATGTATCACCATAAACAGCGGTTTCTAACAGAAGCAGTTACGTTAATTTTAGCCCAAACCGACAAAAAAAACCATATCCCGAGCTTGTTCCGCTTAAAAATTACCCCGCCCGGCCCACGAGGCATCGGCCTAGCATCACAAGAAATGGACGACTGCGAGAGACAGTCGTCCATTTATCCGGTTTACGGCTTCCGCATGAGTATGTCCAACACCGCAGCCTGCAGTAATGTCCCCGTTTACGCGCCGGTCCGTCTTACCGTCTGCAATCCGCCGATGAGAACAACGAAACCCGCCACGATAATCGGCAGCAAGCTGTGCGCATAGGGCATCCAATAAGCCAGCAGCAGGCCGACGCGAGAATCCTGTATGAGCATTTCGCCTGCTGTAAAAGCTAGAATACCGGCACCTATATAGAGCAGTACGGGAAACTTTTGAAGCAGCCTGGAGATCATCCCGCTTCCCCATACAACAATTGGAATGCTTAATATAATCCCGATGACAATCAGGGAGAGATCGCCATTGGCAAGCCCCGCGATTGCCAAGACATTGTCCAGGCTCATGACAAAATCGGCGATCAGAATCGTATTGACCGCGCCCCATATCGTGGAAGCCCTGGCCATGCTCGCAGGATCATGTTCCTTTTGCATCATCAGTTTGACCGCGATCCAGATGAGCAGCAATGCGCCGCCAGCCTGCAGAAACGGAATTTTCAACAGCAGAACGGCCACAAAAGTCAGAATGCAGCGCAAAAGTACGGCCCCCGCCGTCCCGATCCAAACGGCCCGTTTGCGGTGTATTTCCGGAAGATCCTTGCTGGCCATAGCAATGACCAAGGCATTGTCGCCGCTGAGTACAAGATTGATCACTAATATTTGTCCCAACAAAAAAATCGTCTCCACCAGAACAACACCCCCACTCTACACATATGTGGTTTTTGTCCAGGCTATGCTTGCACATCGGGAAAAATAGGCCTATAATAAATCCACTTTGTTTAATGGTGGAACGTATTCTAAGAGGAGTGACATTCATGGAAACCACAGCCGCTGAATTTTTTCTTGCATTAATCAACATTGTGTTTTTGGATTTGATATTGGCCGGGGACAACGCCATCGTGATCGGCCTGGCGGCACGCAATCTTCCGAAGGAAACCCAGAAAAAAGCCATTATCTACGGTACGGCAGGTGCTGTAATTCTCCGCATCATAGCCACCATCCTTGTCGTCTGGCTGCTCAACATCCCTTGGCTGCTGCTTGTGGGAGGCGTGCTCCTGATCGGCATTGCTTACAAGCTGTTGACCGACGACAATAATGATCACGGCAATATCAAGGCTGGCAGCAACCTGGGCGCGGCCATCCGCACCATCATCGTAGCCGATGCCGCCATGGGCCTGGACAACGTCATTGCCGTTGCCGGCGCGGCCAAACATAACATGATCCTTGTAACCCTGGGCCTGCTCATCAGCGTTCCCATCGTGGTATGGGGCAGCACCCTGTTCATCAAGCTGATCAACCGCTTCCCATGGATTATCTATGTAGGTTCAGCGGTGCTTGCATATACGGCATCCTCCATGATTACCGAGGAGAAGCATTTTATGGGGTACTTTGAAGGGCACCAGATTATAAAGTATCTGTTCATTGCCGCCATCATCGTCGGCGTGCTGACGGCAGGACATCTGAAAAAAAAATCAGCCGCTCGCCGTCAGTCGTCCACCCTGTCCTAACGGTCTCAACATACCATAAAAACGCCCCGAGGCTTATCGTAAGCCTCGGGGCGTTTTATGGTTTTTATCTAATCGAATAGCATAAGACGCTCTGTCGGCGGCGCCATGGCGGCCGCAGCTTCATACCCGATTTAGAACCAGTCTTCGTTGACTACGGGCTCCTCACGCTTCTCGCCAAGCTCGCCGATCTTACTGTCCGGCGTGATGATCACGGTCTCCGTGCCTTCAACCGCCGCTTGAATCAAGGCAGGCAGCTCGGTAAGCGAAGCCTCCACCTTCTCGATAATCTTCAGATTCGGATTGGTCGTCGGCGATTTAGGAACAAACAACGTGCAGCAATCCTCATACGGCAGAATCGACGTGTCAAATGTGCCGATGTCCATCGCAATGTTGATGATGTCGTTCTTATCCATCATGACGAGCGGCCGGAGCAGCGGCAGCTCGGTAGCTCTTCCGATCACATTCATGCTCGGCAGCGTTTGGCTGGCCACTTGTCCTAAGCTATCCCCGGTCACGATCGCCAGTGCCCCTTCCCGCTCAGCAAGCGAGGAAGCAATCCGTAACATGGCTCTGCGCATAAAAGTAATGATCAGATTATCCTGGCCGATGCCGACAAAGGAGGTCTGCACATCGGTAAACGGCACCAGGTGAAGCTTGATTTTTCCTGTATAGCCCGATAACAGCCTCGTTAACTCCATGACCTTTTCCTTCGCAAGCTGGCTGGTGTAGGGGAAGCTGTAGAAGTGGACGCACTCAATTTCAAGTCCCCTGCGCATCGCTGACCAGCCCGCTACAGGACTGTCAATTCCTCCGGAGAGGAGCAGCATCGCCTTCCCGTTCGTACCAAGGGGGTAACCGCCGGCGCCGGGAATCACTTCATAGTACAAATACGTCTCGTTCTCCCGAATTTCCACGCGCAGCTCCATATCGGGCTGCTTCACTTTCACTTTAAGCTGGGGATAGGTCCGCAGCAATGGCGATCCGACCAAATGATTCATCTCTTGCGAGGAATGAGGGAATTGCTTCCATACTCTTCTGGCATTGACCTTGAAGGTTACCGTGCCTTCCAGTTCCTTCTGCCCCACAAATTCAACCGCTGTTTCGATAATGCGTTCAGGTTCCGAAGAACAAACGCGAACCGGACTGATGGAAACCAGGCCAAATACCTTCTTCAGCACTTGAATCAGCGCCTCGGGAGACTCTCCGTTAAGCTCGACGTACAGGCGGCCGTATTCCTTGATGATTTTCGCGCCCGGATACGGTCTGAGCACGCTTCGAATATGATTCAGCACCGATCTCTCGAACCGGTTGCGGTTTTTGCCTTTCAGGGTAAACTCGCCAAAGCGAAGCAGCAGTTTATCGTAAGTCATCTCCGATTACCCTCTCTTTCTATGACGGGACGCAGGTTCCCGCAAACTTTCGCCAATACCTCGACCAGCCGCGCTGCATCGCCCAGCTGATGCTCCTTGCCAAGACTGATACGAATTCCGGAGGAAGCTGCCTCCCTGTCTTTTCCCATCGCCAACAGCACCCGGCTGGGTTCGCTGAATTTGGACGAACAAGCCGATTTGGTCGATACGAGCATGCCCATCTCTTCCAGAGCATGGACCATCACCTCGGGTTTTAATCCCGGATACGAAAAATGAATGATGTGCGGTGCGCTCTGCTCGCTGCTGTTTAACACCAAGCCCGGAATTTTGCGGATGCCCTGAAACAGCAGCTCCCTGATCTCCGTCATCCTGGCATAAAGCTCAGGCTGATTTTCCCTGGACAATCGCATGGCCTTCGACATCGCTACCGCTCCGGCAACATTCTCCGTGCCCGCCCGATGCCCGCTCTCCTGGGATCCGCCGGATATCAAGGGAAAGAGCTGGACGCCTCGCCTGATGTACAGCACCCCCATTCCCCTTGGACCGTTGAACTTATGTGCGGACAAGCTGTACAAATCGGCCTGCCACCCGGATAGCGAGACCGGGACCTTGCCGAATCCCTGTACGCCATCGACATGCAGCAGCGTGCGCGGGTTCCGTTCCTTCACGATACGCCCCACTTCCTCAAGCGGCTGTACGGCCCCCGTTTCATTATTCACATGCATGATGCTGACCAGCACCGTATCTTTACGGACCGCTTCGCTCAAGGCAGCCAGATCCACCATGCCTTCGGCATCCACGGGAAGGTACGTCACTTCCCAGCCCAGCGTTTCCAACTGTCTGCAGCATTCATATACGGACGGGTGCTCGGTTCCCGTCGTGATGATATGCTTGCCCCGGCTGCTGTACTGCATCGCAGCCCCTTTTATCGCCATGTTATTGCCCTCGGTTGCCCCGGACGTAAATACGATCTCATCCGGCTGAACGTCCAGCGCGGCTGCGCACACCTCTCTTGCCCTTTTCTGCAATTTGGCGGCCGCTTCGCCTGAACGGTGAAGGGCTGACGGGTTGGCATAATGAAGCTTCATGACTTCCGCCATCGTGTCCACCACTTCATCAAAAGGAGGGGTCGTTGCAGCGTGATCCCAATATATCAAGGTAATTTCCCCTTTCCATCTTACGCATCGCAGATTGCATAGCTTATGATTCCAGACCTTTATATTTACACAAAAAGACCAAACGGTAAAGCCGCACTCCATCTTGCCTTGGGCAAAGCGGCGCTTATCGTTTGATCCTCTATCAGATTACTATTCGCCCCAATCGGACTACAATGCGTATTTCGACTGGGCGTTCATGACTTTGCTAATGTATGCCTGGGTTTCCTTGGGCAATTCATGAGCCACGGACATCAGCTCTTCATCGCTGGATACACCCAAACCCGCGACGCGTGTCGGTCCTGCATTATAGGCAGCAAGCACCATGGCTATCTCTCCGCCAAACCGTTGGATCAGATTGGACAAATATTTGGTGCCGCCCTCGATGTTCTGAGCCGGATCAAAAGGGTTGCTTACCCCAAGTCCTCTCGCCGTACCGTCCATGAGCTGCATCAGTCCCTTGGCACCTGCAGACGAGACCGCATGCGGATTAAACGAGGATTCCGCGTCGATGACCGCTTTGATCAACGATACCGGCACGCCATAGCGTTCCCCTGCCGCCGTGATTAAATCCTCAAAAGTCGTAGGCTTTGTTGCCCCGGTGTCGTTGACCACTGCTTCTATCGAGGTGCTCGACGAAACGGATTCATTCACAACGCCTAACTGCTGCCACAACAGCCCGTCCTTAAAGGTGACGCCGGGCGCCAGCTGTGTCATGGAACGTTCAACCGGTTTGGAAGTGGATTCTTCGTTAAGCAGGCTGCTCAGCACATTGACAAATCCGGCTGACGATTCGGTGGAATTCGTATTCATCTGTGATACATCCGTCATTTGCTTCCATGATATCGGATCTATTTGCATCGTTTAACTCACTTTCTGCCGTTAAATTTCAAACTTGTCCTTATTTTATCACGGAACTGGAACAATCTGCTATACCTATTCGACAAAAAATAGGCGGACCAACCCTTCCCGGTTGACCCGCCCATATTAAACGATGATAAATAAATCAATCATTATCTGCTGAAAGGAATCAAGATAAAATAACTGAGCGTCGCCAGAATGCCGAGTCCTATGGACCAAGCACCTGTCGTTCTGCTGCCTTTGCTGTATGCGTAATAACCCACGACAGCCGCGATAGGTCCGAGAATGACCGACCACATGAACAAGGAGGCAATCCCTAATACCAGGCCTACGTATCCGACCGCCCGGCCGGTGGAGAGATCCGTCTTATCCTCGTCTGCATGCCGTACCGAAGTTTCCATCGGCGGAGCCACCTCGGCAGCATATTCCTCGCGGTGATCCTTCCGCGGGAAGTCTACCCGGTTTCGCTTGCCTTGAACAACCTTCATTTTATTTTTGCGATGTTTTTTATCCATAGCTCGCTTCCTCCATTTCCATCATCCTAAAGTGCCCGGCACCCGGACTTTATCCGGAGCTTGTGCCCGTCAGCCCTTCGGCTTGAAGGTCAGACAGCAGGTCTCGGAAGACTTGTCAGCAACATCCTGATGATCGTCTACGTAAGGCTCTGCCCCATACTCTTCGTTAAGTTTCACATTCGCATGACGGTCAATCTCGATCATAATCATCTCGGCATGACATAAATTTTGTTCTCCCCAGTAATGGCAATTGCTGACACTGCACTTCACTAATGGTTTGGCTTCGTTGGCCATTTTAGCATCACCTCGTCAACATTTTTTCCTATGTTTAGGGCCGGTATGCACGATAACGATTGTCAGTTGGTGCCTTAGGCGCGGAACGCAAAAAAGAGATGCCAACGGCTGGCATCTCTTGAGTCTTCCATAATTATACTAAGCGTGGCTTCTCTCGGATTGCATCCGGCGCTCCGTCAAATAATCGCTCTCGTAATAAGCAAGATCGTCGCGAAGCTCTTCATAAATCTTGGTAATGTTCATGATGACGTCACGTGCGGGACGTACCGGCTTCTTCCGGAAACGGATGGCATCCTGTCCGGTGTAGGCGTAACGGCCATCTTCGGAATAACTTTCATTTTTGGGATAGAAGAAGCTGTTCACGCAGCGATGATACAAATTATACAAAGCCTTCTCGGCAAAATCGATATCAAAATTAGGGCGACGCTGTACAACGCCTAGCTTCTCATAGGAAACTTCAGAAAATACGAGCAAATGGCGAACATCCGACAGAAATCCTTTGTAAAAGTGAACGGTTTCCTCGTCCTGTTCCGTTACCAATTGAGATAAAGCATGTTCATTCAAAAACGTTTCCATAATCGAAATAGCAGATTTCAACTTTTCTCTGGATTCTGAGCATAATTTCTGAAGATTGTCTGCTGGCATTACGATAGATCCCCCTTAAATGGTTGTGACCTGCAGGCCAAAACGGCCTGACGGTCATGCTAATATGTACTATCCTAACACAAATTTTGGGATAACGAAATCCCTATCATGAATACACTTACAAGGTTATTTTTAGTACATTTTTTTGGCGTATTCACTCTTATTGACTAAAGATTTCTTGCACGCATAAAAAGGATACACTCTTCCCACGCTAAGATTACTTACATCCTGAAATGCGGCGAGGAGGAAAATATGTGAAATCTCGTACCTTTTGGAGCATTATAGGGGCAGCGTCAGTTATTGGCGCGCTTTTGATCTTGCTGTTCATCCCCGGCTCGAAACAGCCGGCTCCAACAGCTGAACCGTCACGGCCCTTAAAACCCCAGCAGGAGAACAAGGCCAAGCATTTTACCATGCTGGGCGATATCCAGGCAACGGATCAATTAAACCGTCTCGATGCCAGGGGACACCTCCGCAAAATGCTGAACAATGATTCTTTGCGCAGCGCGGGGCAAGTCAAGGCGTATACGCAGAAAGAGCAAAAGATGCACAAGCATTTTCAGCAAGTACGCTGGTATAACCTCAAGGAAAACAAGATGGCGGACATTCAAGGCCAGCTTCCCAAAATGAGCAAAACCGACAAAAATCGGATCGCCCATCATTTTCAACTGGCGCAGCAGAAATTGAAACGCGGGGAACCTTATGATTCCCCCAAATTCAACGCGGCGGGGCAGCCTTATTTTGTTGTGGCCGAACCGTCCAAGGATGGCAGATATGGCGCTGCCGCCCTGGTCAATCAAGCCGTGCTCCAAGAGGTAAGCAATCACCAGAAGCGGAATCTCCGCTTAATTCCGTATCCGAAGGAAGGAAAATTCCGGGTCGAGTCCATCCATGCGGATACCCTCTCCGACATCACCGTCAAAACCGGCCATGATAATGAAAAGGCCAGTCATTTTTACGAAAATGAAATCGTGGTGTCCTTTCAAAATGAACCGTCAAAGCAGCAGCTGTTGGATATCTCCAAGGAAATATCATGCGAAACGCCAAGGAAACTGGGTTATGCCTATGTTTTCCGTTCCAAAGATATGGATTACCAGAAGCTTCGCTCCTATTTCCAGCAGAAGTGGAAAATCAAATACACGGAGCCTCACTACATTTATTTAACCAATGATCGCAGCCCTCAATCCCGGGTTAACTCGGATTTCCCGGATGGGGCGAATGCCCAAGTCAATATTCCGAATGATCTCCTGTTTTCGGAATATCAGTGGAATCTGCCCGTCATCGAGACAAACCGGGGCTGGGATCTGTCCAAAGGCAGCGAAGATGTCATCATCGCCGTAATTGACACAGGGGTGGATCTTCAGCATTCCGATTTGGACGGACAACTGGTGGAAGGATACAACATTGTCGAGAAAGACAAACAGCCGCTGGATGATGTGGGGCACGGGACGCACGTAGCCGGGATCATCGGTGCCCTGGTCAACAACGGCGAAGGCGTTGCGGGCGTTAGCTGGTACAACAAAATCATGCCGGTCAAAGCGCTCGACGGATCCGGATCGGGAACAACCTATGCTGTCGCGGAAGGCATTATTTGGGCCACGGATCACGGAGCCAAGGTAATCAATATGAGTCTTGGCAACTATGCCGACTCCCAGTTCCTGCATGATGCCGTTAAATACGCCTATGATCGCGACGTTGTGCTTGTTGCCGCATCAGGCAACGACAACACGGAGCGCCCCGGCTATCCTGCCGCCTATCCGGAGGTGTTGGCTGTCGCCGCAACGGATTCCAATCAGAAGCGGGCGGAATATTCCAACTACGGCGATTACATCGATGTGGCCGCTCCAGGGACCAATATCGCAAGCACCTTCCCGGGAAATCAATATGCCGCTCTGTCCGGGACCTCCATGGCCAGTCCCCATGCAGCCGCCATGGCGGGGCTCATCCGTTCCCTTAATCCTGACCTGACCAATCAAGAGGTCATGGACGTCATGATCAATCAAGCGGTGGATCTTGGCGACAAGGGAAGGGATAAATATTACGGTCATGGTCAGATCGACATCTTCCAGTCCTTGAAGTCGGTTGGCGCCCCTGAAGTGCCTCTTCAAATGTGGCCCGGCCATACCCTTCGCAATCTGGAGCAAGAGCTCCGCAAACTAAACGGCTCAAACGATAAAAGATAAAGAATAAAGCAGCTTCCGCCCTCTCGCGTTGGCTGCTTTATTCATGATCCGAGGCAATGCCGTCACGTTTATTTCTTCCGGCGGGTACGGCTGGTACGCACTGTAGCTTTCTTGGAACGCTTGCCGGATACCGTAACGCCGCCATAGCCTCCATTTTCGGTTACGACTTCTTCTTCGCTGTACGTGTACAGATGTTTTTCTACCGGGACGCAGTGAATCTTATCCACCACTTTTATAGGATGAATAACCGGTACGATTTGCGGTACATAGTGGTCTCTCACGACTACAATCGGTTCGCACACAATCGGGGACACCGGAGGACATGGATAATCGTTATGACAAGACATGTGTTTGCATCTCCTTTCCGTTGATGATTATAGCTTATTATCCCAAGGGCTATTTGGTATGGACGATTATCCGTACAGGGCACATGATCTCCCAATATTTTCACAAATCCAGAAGAAAAACGTCTATCGACGTACTTTCTCAGAAGACAGACCACGGTTAGAGGAAGTTTTTCTTGCGATATCAGGAAGACCCAAGCTTCGAAGTTTATACTTTCTGATACTTGAAAAAACGCGCATTTCCTATACACCCCCGCAAGGAGTGAAAAGAAAATACGCGTTTGTACCATAGCATATTCATAAAATCGTTGTGCAGTTGGGAAAGTTTTCCGTAAGCCGGGTTCTGTGCTCTTCGTGGTCATAGCGGGAACTACCCTGCCACCATAAGCGACAATCATCTATCTAGGCCGATCATTACTAATCGGCTCAAGCGACCAACCCGGACGCGCCTCGGGCTAAGGCTGTCTCCTCGAAGGAGACTGCGTCCCATTAGGTCTTGCTCCAGGTGGGGTTTACCAGGAACGAAGTCACCAGCGTTCCTCGGGGTCTCTTACACCTCGGTTCCATCCTTGCCTGTGCCGCCCTAAGGCGGCCATCGGCGGTCCATTTCTGTGGCACTATCCTTCAACTCGCGCTGACTGGACGTTATCCAGCACCCTGCCCTATGGAGCCCGGACTTTCCTCTCGCGGCTTTGAGGCCGCCAGCGATTGTCTGTCAAACTTTCCGGACAACATTACATATTATATCGTGATTCCATGCGGTACACAACCATTAAACATTAACAACAGCTGATTATTTTCCCATTCCGAAATCAAACAAACTGGAACGGCTCCGTGTTGATGCGGGAAGCCACGACCCGAGTTTCGTACTTATGCTCCTGGAGCTTCTGCTCCATCCACTCGGCAACTTTGACTTTCATGATCTTCTCGGCATTGTGGCCCGGATCAATGATTGTAAGTCCTGCGGCCAGCGCGTCCTGTGCCGTATGATAATCCACATCCCCAGTTACCAGCACGTCTGCTCCCCGAAACAGCGCCTTCATCATGTAGCGTCCTCCGGAGCCGCCTATAACGGCTGCCTTGCGTATGGTACGGTCGAGTTCTCCTACTACGCGAACATGAGGGACCTCCAGCTTCTCTTTTACCACGTCGACCAACTCAGCCAGCGTCAGGGGCTCCTTCAGCTTCCCGACCCGTCCAAGACCGAGGGATCTTCCCTTCAGGTCCATGTTATACAGATCGTAGGCAACCTCTTCATAAGGATGCGCCTTCAGCATAGCCTGGATGACCTTGTTCTTAATCGTGTGGGGAACAATCGTTTCGATCCGGACCTCGTCTGCCCGTTCCATCTTTCCTTCCTTGCCTTGAAAAGGGGTGCTGCCTTCTCTTGGAACGAAGGTGCCGAAGCCCTCGATATTGAAGCTGCAGTGGCTGTAATTTCCGATCCAGCCTGCGCCGGCTCCGAGCACGGCATCCAGCACCTCTTGATGGTGGCTCTTCGGAACAAACACCACCAGCTTGGACAGCTGCTCGTTATGCATGTCATGGATGGGCGACGTATCCTCGATGCCCAGCGCCTCCGCCATCCAATCGTTCATGCCGCCCTCGGTTACGTCCAGATTGGTATGGCTTACATAGACCGCGATGTCGTGTTTGATCAGCTTCTCGTATACCTTGCCCATCGGCGTATCCGTCTGCAGCTGCTTCAGCGGACGGTAGATAATCGCATGATGCGCGATAATCAGGTCAGCCCCAAGCTCTATGGCTTCATCCACCACTTCGTCATTCACGTCCAGTGCAATCAGCACCGTGCGGATGTCCTTTTGCAAAGTTCCGAGCTGGAGCCCGATCCGGTCCTCGGGTTCGGCCACGTGCTTCGGGGCCAGTTGTTCCATGAATTGAATTACGGTTTGTCCTTTGGCAAGCATGCCAGCACCTCCTGAATAAACTCGATATCCGATCGAATCTCGCTCGCCTTATCGGCTGCCGTGGGCAGATCCGAACGCGATAGCGACTGTAGTATATACCCCATCTTCTCCATCTCCGACGTCCATTTATCGTGGAAAACCGGATTCGGGGATTGCGTCAACCAAGGCCCCATACGGAACAGCCAGTCCGCAGAAAGCCGGACACCGTCTCCGATCGTCCTTTCCTTGTATACCTGTTCATTCGTCAGGTCGGTTGTATCCGAAGGCTCGGCGACCAGCACCTCGTAAATTTTTCCGTCTTCCTCCAGAATCCATTCCTCGATCAGCACCCAGCCATGGGAATGCAACCATCTGCGCAAAATGTCCTCTCCCACGTTCGGCTGTAAAACAAGCCTGCGAACGCCGGCCAGCTTCTCGATCCCGCGATCCAGAATCGCTGCAATCAGGCTGCCGCCCATGCCGGCAATGGTAATCACGTCCGCCTCACCGGCCGAGAGCACATTCAATCCGTCCCCTTTTCGCACGCTGATGACATCGGTCATCCCTGATTCGATGACCTGCTTGACGGCAGCATCGTATGGGCCTGGGTTTACCTCACCGGCGACAGCTTGAACCGCAGCTCCGCACTCCACGGCAGCCACGGGCAGCAAGGCATGATCCGAACCGATATCTGCAAGTTTGCTGCCGCGAGGAATCTTCTCCAGAATTTTCGTTAATCTTCTTGATAATTTCAATGCTGACACCCTTACATTCCATATTTTCGTTCAATCCACGATCTATTCATTACCCTAACAGACACGATACCAAACTGCAAACCCGCAAATCCGGCAAACCAACCGGGTGCCAAGTCATTTGCAATGGGTCTGGAAAAGAGCTAAAATAAAGACCAATACAACAAATGCAGGAAGAAATTCCAGAACCAAGAAACCTCATTCACCCTGCTTGCATTCGAAAAAAAGGACCTGCTGCGTTACTGCAGAAGGTCCGTGGATTAAGCTATTCGAGAAAATCCTTTAACCGTTTGCTGCGGCTCGGGTGACGAAGCTTACGGAGCGCTTTGGCTTCGATCTGCCGTATCCGTTCACGCGTAACGCCGAATACTTTGCCGACCTCTTCCAGCGTTCTTGTGCGGCCGTCATCGAGTCCGAAACGAAGGCGAAGGACATTCTCCTCGCGCTCTGTCAGCGTATCCAGCACATCCTCGAGCTGTTCCTTCAGAAGCTCGTACGCAGCCGCGTCAGCAGGAGCGAGTGCTTCCTGATCCTCGATGAAATCCCCAAGATGGGAATCGTCCTCTTCGCCGATCGGCGTTTCCAGCGAAACCGGTTCTTGGGCAATCTTCATGATCTCCCGGACTTTCTCAACGCTGAGTTCCATCTCTGCAGCAATTTCCTCCGGCGAAGGCTCACGTCCAAGCTCCTGCAGAAGCTGTCTGGATACACGAATCAGCTTGTTGATGGTCTCTACCATATGCACGGGAATACGGATGGTACGGGCCTGGTCCGCGATCGCGCGCGTGATCGCTTGGCGAATCCACCAAGTCGCATACGTACTGAATTTGAAGCCTTTTTTGTAATCGAATTTCTCCACGGCTTTGATCAAACCCATGTTGCCCTCCTGAATCAAATCCAGGAACAGCATTCCACGACCCACATAACGCTTCGCAATACTTACGACGAGACGCAGGTTGGCTTCGGCCAGACGGCGCTTGGCTTCTTCATCTCCCTGTTCAATCCGGTTGGCAAGCTCGATCTCATCATCCGCGGACAACAGCGGAACCCGTCCAATTTCCTTCAGGTACATCCGAACCGGGTCGTTAATCTTGATCCCCGGAGGCAGTGAAAGATCGTCGTCAAATCCAAAATCCTCATTATCATGGGATTCGGAATCTCCCGATTGCCGGTGAGGGCCCTCTTCGTCATTTTCATTTACCACATCGATGCCCAGGTCGGCCAGCTGCTCATAGAACTCTTCCATCTGCTCCGTGTCCTGATCAAATGGCGACAATTTCTCCATAATATCTTTATAGCTTAATACGGATCTCTTTTTACCCTGTTCAATCAACTGATCCTTGACTTGATCCAGCGTAAATTCCGTTTCTAGTTCAGTATGCTGATCATTCGCCATCATTCGACTCCCTCCTCCCTAGAAACAGCAATGCGCGGGGCTTCATTGTCTTTCTAGGGCGATAATCTCACTTGCAATTTGCGCGGCTCGCAAAAAATCACCTGAGCGCTCCGCTTTTATCATTTCTTCTTTTTTCTGGTCGATCTCTCTCTGCTGCGGAAATTTCAGCACCTCGCGTATGCAATCATCGAGCACTTGAACGTTCCACTCGGCGGGTGCTTCCATCATCATGATCGAGCTGACCGTCATTTCCAAACGATCGTCTTGGAGCGATGACATGAAACGGCTGATATCCGGGGATTTGCCCTGTGCGTAAAAAGCATATAGATAAGCAGCGATTGCCGCATGATCTTCAATATTAAACGCTTCTCCCAGGCGATCGCCAACGTATCGCGCGGCCTCCGCATCCTGCAGCATCAGCGACAGCAGCCGCCGTTCTGCAGCATGGTAAGCAGGCAGAAGTGCCGGGGCGGGCTGGCGCCCTTTTTTATGCCTACCATTATTCCACCTTTTTTCCTTATTATCCCCATCGCCCATCTTTTTTTGCATCGATTGCCGAAGCAGATTGCAATCCTGCTTAAGACTTTCGTAGGAAAGATGAAGCTCGGAGGATAATTCCCTCAAATAAACCTCCCGTTCGGTTGAGGAATCCAGTACGGCGATAATGGGCAGTGCCTCTTTGGCGTACGCAATTTTACCATCTTCTTCTAGCAGTATATGGTTTTTCTTCAGATATATAAGTTTAAATTTTGTTGTTGAAACGGCTGTTTCTACCACATGCCTGAAACGCTCGGGACCGAACTTGCGGATATAATCATCCGGGTCCATTCCTTCGTTCACCAAAGCGATTCGTACCTTGAGACCAACGCCTTCCAGCATTGGAATGACTTTTGACGCGGCGGCCATGCCGGCTTTATCGCCATCATAGACAACAACAACTTCTTCAGCCACCGATTTCATGATTGCCACTTGGTTTTCCGTTAGAGAGGTTCCCATCGTTGCCACACCGTTGTGCAGTCCTGCTTCCCATGACGAAATGACATCGCCGTATCCTTCGAATAACAGAATTTGACGCAATTTGCGTATGGATGTTTTGGCCTGGTGCAGGTTGTACAATGTGCGGCTCTTATTAAATAGAAGTGTCTCCGGGGAATTCAGGTACTTCGGTTGACCGTCCCCCAGTATTCTGCCAGCAAACGCGATGACCTTGCCGCTGCGGTCATGTATCGGAAACATGATTCGTCCGCGAAAACGGTCGAGATAGCCTTCTTGTTCATGTCTTGCGGATAATAAACCGCCTCTTTCCATCTCTTTCAAGTCAAAGGAGCGTTTGGTCAGGAACTGAACCAGCGTGTCCCAACGATCAGGCGCATAACCGATTTGAAACTGATCAATCATCTTGTCGTTCATTCCGCGGGCTCTTAAATACTTCATGGCTTCCGTACCATGTTCCGTATTCTTCAGCAGGAAATGGTACAGCTTGGCGCTAAGCTCATACGCTTCAATCAAACGTTCTTTTTCCGGATTACGAGGAATTACGGGAACTCCTTGACCTTCCGGCAACGAGATATCATTCTCTTCTGCCATTGTCTTGACGGCTTCGGGAAAAGAAAATCCTTCGATTTCCATTCTAAACTTAATGGCGTTTCCGCCCTTACCGCAGCCATAGCAGTAAAAGATTTGGCGTTCCGGTGTAACCGTAAAGGAAGGAGTCTTCTCTGAGTGAAATGGGCACAAGCCCTTCAGGTATTTCCCCTGTTTGGTAAGATGCACGTATTTGCTGACCGTATCCACAATATCGCTTTTGGCCAGTACTTCCTCAATGACATCATCCGGAATATTGCCTTGTCCGGTACTCATCCAAACCACCTTCATCTCTTTTGGCACGTAAATAGTATTCGCTACGGGTGGACATTCTCCTGCAATTCACGCAAAAGTTTTGTCAGTTTATGTTGAAAAAACCTCCGGTCTTCGTCAAGCAGTTTCTTGGGCCCTTTGCCATACCTTCCTTGTTTCCTCGCCTTCGCCTGATGGTGACGGGAATCCAGCATGAAATCGATATCCGTATTATGGAAAATACGGCCGCGAAAGGAGATCACGTGGCATGATTTGGCAAGCGCAAGCGCAGCCAGTCCATAATCCTGCGTCACCACGATATCCCCCCTGGATATGTGGTTGGCGATGTAGAGGTCGGCACTTTGATCACTCCGGTCCACCTGGATCGTCGTAACCCCTTCTTCGGCTTGCAGCAGATGATCGTAGGAAGAAACAAGCAGCACCGGCACACGGAATGTACGAGCAGTCTCTGCGATTTCCTTCTTGACTGGACAAGCATCCCCGTCAACCACGATCGAAATGGAGCTTTCGTTCATACGCATCACCGGCTCTTATCTTAATCTTGGGTCCTTATTATGCTGTATATTATTATATACGTCTTTGGCCGATTAAAATCCTGCTGCCCAAATAAACAATGACCTTGCCCTTGCTTGAATCCGTCCGTTCATAGCGAAAGCGCCATCCCGCGCTGAACCGCGGGCTGTCGCTTTCACTGAACAATACATTATACCATTTGCAAAATCATGCTGTCACTACTACCACACCAATTTCGTGAAATCGGCATACCGCTTCAAGTCACCGTCGATGCCGGAGAGCAGCGCAAGGCGATTGGCCCGAACCGCTTCGTCTTCAGCCATCACCATGACCGAATCAAAGAACCCGGTAATCGGCTCCCTCAGTCCACTCAGCAAGGACAATGAACGTTCGCCGTCCGCTGCCTGCAGCGCGGCATGGTAATCTGCGCGAATCGCGTTCCAAGCTTCATAAAGCTTGTTTTCTTCCGATTCCGTGAACAGTTCGGCGTTGACGGCGGCCTTGCCCGCCTTGGCAGCCAAATTGCTGACCCGGTTGAAGGACTCTACCGTCGTTTTGAAATCCTGGACGCTCTCCACGGCATTCATCAGCGCATGGCCGCGGGATACGACGGACACCACATGATCGAATCCGGCCGTAATGACCGCATCCACCACATCATAACGCTGGTCTTCGGACAACAGCTTCTTCACGCGAAGCCCGAAGAACTCCTTAAGGTCTTTGCGGATTTCGTCAGTCGATCGCTTCAATACGCGAATGTTCTCGTGAACCTCGAGCGCCACGCCGAACACGTCGGATAAAGTCACCGGAAGTTTGTGCTCCAAGATGATCTGAACGATGCCCGCAGCCTGACGCCGGAGTGCGTAAGGATCCTGGGAGCCAGTCGGAATAATGCCGATGGAGAAGCATCCCACGATGGTGTCGATTTTATCCGCGATGCTCACGATGGAACCCACCATCGTGGAAGGCACCGAATCGCCGGCAAAGCGAGGCTGGTAATGCTCGAACACCGCTTTGGCCACATGCTCCTTCTCACCGGCTTTTCTTGCGTAATCCTCTCCCATGACCCCTTGCAATTCAGGGAACTCATAGACCATCTGCGTCACCAGATCGAATTTGCAAATATCGGCCGCACGGCTCACGGAATCGGCTGCGTCAGCAGAAACGTTAAGCTTCGCGGACAGTTGGTCCGATATCCGGCGTATTCTGCGGACTTTATCGCCGATCGTCCCCAGCTCTTCATGGAAAACGATGCTCTCCAGCTTCGACAGGGCATCCTTGATCTGAAGCTTCTGGTCTTCCTCATAGAAGAATTTCGCGTCCGATAACCGGGCCCGCAGCACCTTCTCGTTTCCTCTCGCAATCACGTCGAGGGAGCGGCTGTCCCCGCTGCGAACCGTTACGAAATACGGAAGCAATTGTCCCTGCTTATCCAGCACCGGGAAATACCGCTGATGCTCACGCATGGAAGTGATCAATACTTCCTGCGGAATATGAAGGAATGAGGAGTCGAACGATCCGTACAGCACGGTTGGAGTCTCAACCAGGAACAATACCTCCTCAAGCAGGTCATCCTTGATCGCGATATTCCAGTCCTTCTCCTGGGCCAGCGCCTGGATCTGCGAAACGATCATCTCCTGGCGCTCATTCACATCGACGATAACATGCTGTTCGCGAAGCACGTCCCGGTAAGCAGACGCTTCCGGAATTACGGCTTCTCCGCCAAGGAAACGATGCCCGCGAGTTACGTTACCGGCCTTCACGCCCGTAATTTCCAGATCTACCGTCTCGCTGCCCAGCATCGCGACCATCCACTTAATCGGACGGACGAATTTGAATTCGTGCGCTCCCCAGCGCATGTTTTTCGGAAATGTCATCGAAGTCAGTATTCCAAGCAGTCCTTCGGACAGGATGGACTTCGTATCCACGCCGACGCTATTCTTCGTCACGTAAATATACTCGACTCCGCCGAGCTCCTTAAACGTAAAGCTCTCGGGATCAACGCCCTGGCTTTTGGCAAAACCAAGAGCCGCCTTACTCCATTGCCCGCTGTCATCGAGAGCGATCTTGCGGGAAGGCCCTTTCACTTCCTCGCTGACGTCCTCTTGCTTATCCGCAACGTTCTGAACCCATACCGCCAAGCGGCGCGGGGTGGCAAATGCCGTGACTTCGCCATGCGCGATTCTGGAAGCATCCAGCCATTTGACCAACTTGTCCTGAAGCTGCTCCATCGCGGCGCGCAGAAATCTCGCCGGCACTTCTTCCAGGCCGATTTCAAACAATAAATCCTTAGACATGCTCTGCGCCCCCTTTCTTAATCAGCGGGAAGCCCAGCTTCTCGCGCTCCTCCAAATACGTGGCAGCTACCTGACGAGCCAGGTTGCGCACGCGCATGATGTATCCCGTTCTCTCCGTTACGCTGATCGCGCCTCTGGCATCCAGAAGGTTGAACGTATGCGAGCATTTCAGCACATAATCATAAGCGGGGAACACCAGATGCTGGTTCATCGCTTTATTCGCTTCTTCCTCGTACATGTTAAACAGCGTAAACAGCATCTTCACGTCGGACACCTCAAAGGTATACTTCGAATGCTCGAATTCCGGCTGATGGAACACGTCTCCGTAGGTAATGCCGTCTACCCACTCCAGATCGAACACGTTCTCTTTATCCTGGATGTAGGATGCAAGGCGCTCCATGCCGTAGGTAATCTCCACAGCCACCGGATTGGCGTCAATGCCGCCAACCTGTTGGAAATACGTAAACTGCGTGATCTCCATACCATCGAGCCATACTTCCCAGCCCAAGCCCCATGCACCGAGCGTTGGCGCTTCCCAGTTGTCCTCGACAAAACGGATGTCATGATCAAGCGGATTGATGCCAAGACGCTTCAGGCTCTCCAAATACAGCTCCTGGATATTGTCAGGCGAAGGTTTGAGAATGACCTGGAATTGGTGATGCTGATACAAACGGTTCGGGTTCTCCCCATAGCGGCCGTCGGCCGGGCGACGGGAAGGCTCAACATAAGCCACGTTCCACGGCTCAGGTCCGATCGAACGCAAATACGTCATCGGGTTCATCGTACCGGCGCCTTTTTCCGTGTCGTACGGCTGCACGATGATGCAATTCTGTTCCGCCCAAAATTGCTGCAGCGTCAAAATCATCTGCTGGAAATTCATGATTTTAGCTCCTTTGTTTTCTTTTTCGAATCCAATCCATCATGCTAACATTTCTCTGTACAACAAAAAGCTCTCGTCCTACGCCTGTTGTACAGACATAGGGACGAGAGCTGTAGCTTCCCGCGGTTCCACCCTACTTGGCCTTGCTTATGCCGCCGAGTGATCTGACGATCTCCAGCGATAAGCAAAACCCACTTTATCGTTTCACCATGCTCCCGGGTGCCCTGTTCATGAATATCTCCCGCCAGGCTTCCACCGCCCCCGGCTCGCTATCATTGGATCGATTATTCACTACTTTCCCGTTCAATGCATGCCAGTATTCAAAAAACTAATAAACTGATAAATATAATACCTCATTCCATACCTTACGTCAAATGTTGTACTTGTCCATTTGGTCCAAAAAGTTTTGCGATTTCAAACGCAGCCCCAGCTGCATATCCATCAACGCTCGCATGACTTTTTTGAGCTCGGCCTTCGTTTCGTCCTTTACGTCTACATTGCCCAGCCGCCTCAGGTCCAGGCGTCCAAACAGGCGCAGCAGCTTCAGCGTTCTGGTCGAGATGGCCATCGCCGGCGGATCCAGATGTTTGCAGTAACGGCACAGCACGCCGCCAAGGCGGGGGCTCACCAGCATATCTTCGTCTTTTCTGGATTGATTGCATGAAATGCAAACATCCAGCTCCGGCCCGTACCCTGCCGCCTGCAAAATTTTCATCTCATACAGATTGATGATAATTTGGGGATCCTTATCCTCCTGAAGGGCTTCCAGGCAGGCCTTGAGCTGATGAAACCAAAAAGCGCCCGTCTCCTCATCCTGCAGCACCCGATCCAAGAGCTCGCAGGCATAAGAAGCATAGGCGGCTTTTACAAGGTCCTCCCTGAGCCCGTGGTGAGATTCCATAATCTCGCCGGCGTTCAAGTTGCCAAGCCCGGTACCATTTCGGAAGAACACATATTCTCCATAAGTAAACAGCTGCGTCAGAGCAGCATGACGGCTTTTCACCTTCTTTGCTCCTCTGACCAGCACGCCTACCTTGCCCGATTCTTTGGTGCAAAGTGTAATGATTTTGTTCCCTTCACCGTAGTCCATGCTGCGGATGACAATCCCTTCCGCCCGATATAGCATGCGCTTTCCCCCAACCATTCCTGGAACAACCAATGATTACTCGTCTTCTTCATTCGGGGCCGCCTCGTCTTCAACGGATGCAGCTGCAAGGACCGATTCACCCTCGGCTTCCTTATACAGCAAATACGCATCGACATCTCCAGTCATCGCAAAATACTTCCACGAAAAATCTCGCATTCGTATTCATCCTCTCTTCGGAAATGACGTCTGCATCATCTACGAAAATTAGGATGTGCCTCTAGAGCAGATTTATGAAATGCAATTGTTGGCAGGCGGCAGCCGCGTATGATTTCCCTCGAATTTGAGCCGGTTTCATTATTCCCCGCGGTGAAATCCGAGATCGCGAAGAACGCGTTCTTGATTGCGCCAATCTTTTTTTACTTTAACCCAGAGCTCCAAGAAAATCTTGGACCCCAGCAGCCTTTGAATATCCTGGCGGGCCTGTCTGCCCACTTCTTTAAGCAGCGCCCCCTGCTTGCCGATAATGATGCCCTTCTGGGAATCGCGCTCTACGAAAATAACGGCGGAAATATAGACGGTTCCGTTCTCTTCTACCCGCATGTCCTCGATGGTGACTGCGATGGAATGAGGCACTTCCTCCCTGGTCATGTGCAAAATTTTCTCGCGAATCAGCTCGGCGCATACGAATTGCTCCGGATGGTCCGTCACTTGGTCCTCAGGATAGTACTGCGGGCCAGGCGGCAAATACTTCTGGATTTGCTCGAGAAGCGTGTTCACATTGCTGCCGAGCTTCGCGGAAATCGGGACGATCTCTGCAAAATCATGCAGCTTCCGATATTGCTCGATCAGAGGCAGCAGAGCGGGCGGCTCAATCTTGTCGATTTTGTTCATCACCAGGATAATCGGCGTCTTGATCTTCTGCAGCTGCTCGGCGATATACCGGTCTCCCCCGCCGATGCCCTCGGACGCGTCAACCAGGAACAATGCCGCTTCAACCTCACCCAGCGTGCTCAAAGCGGTCTGGTTCATATAATCTCCGAGCTTGGACTGACGCTTATGAATGCCCGGCGTATCCAAAAAAACCACTTGGGATTCGTTGGTCGTATAAACGCCATGGATTTTGTTTCTTGTCGTTTGCGGCTTGTCCGACATGATGGCGATTTTCTGGCCGATCACTTGGTTCATTAGCGTCGATTTGCCTACGTTCGGTCTGCCGATAATTGCCACAAAACCGGATTTAAATTGTTTTTTTTGCATACCATGCCTCCGTTACGGTTCCGTATCTACGTGTTGTGTACTACATTGATTCCATACTATATGATTTGGAGTCCTACTGCTTGTTTAAATCCCATGGACCGAACGCCCCCGGCAGCAGTTCGCTGACGGTCGTCTCCTTGATGTCGCCCTTCATGTTACCCATAATGACCTTCATATCCGGCTTGCACAGCTCCACCAGCACTTGCCGGCATACGCCGCACGGCGTGCACGGGCCGTCCGTATCCGCAACGATGGCGATCGCTTGGAAGCTCCCCGCTTCATGACCGTCGGCAATCGCCCGGAACAATGCCGTGCGCTCCGCGCAGTTGGTCGGTCCGTAGGCGGCATTCTCCACGTTGCAGCCCAAATGCACCTGTCCGCGAGAATCCAGCAGGGCCGCTCCCACGCCGAATTTCGAATAAGGTATGTACGCCCGCGTTCGCGCTTTAATCGCTTCTTGCATCAACAAACCTGCATCCATATCTAGTTCCTCCTATATCGTTCAGTTTGTTAAAGAATGTATCCATTCCCATACCGGTTCATAGAAGACCAGAATGCCGATCACGACGGCAAACGCCGCTGCAACGAACGCTGCACCGGCTGCCGTATCCTTAGCCACCCGGGCTAACTCATGTTCGTCTGGCGAGATCAAATCGATGATGGCCTCCACCGCAGTATTGACCAGCTCCGCGATGAATACAACGGAAACCGCCAATAGCAAAAATAACCAGCGGATTCGATCCAATTGCAGCAAAGCTGCTGCGATGAACACGATCAAGGCAGCAGCAATGTGGATTTTCATATTGCGTTCCGTTTGTACAGCCGTCAAGATGCCTCGCATAGCGCACCTAAAAGCCCGGTATAACGATTGTCTGTGCGGCTTCACTATCTTGTCAATCCTACTTCGGCAAGTACGGCTTCCTGTTTGCCCATCATTTCGGCTTCGCTTGCCTCATCCTGATGGTCATATCCGAGCAAGTGAAGAAATCCGTGAACAAACAGAAAACCCAGCTCACGCTCCAGGGAGTGACCGTATTCTTCGCTTTGCAGCTTCGCCCGGGGGACCGAAATAATGATATCGCCCAGTACATCCGGCACGCTCTCCAGCTCTTCTCCCTCTTCCAGCTCATAAATGATCTCGAGCTCATCGTTCGTTATTTCATTCATTGCAAAGGAGAGCACGTCGGTCGGACGATCGATTCCCCGGTACTCCCGGTTCAATTCATGGATCCCTTCATCATCGACAAAGGTCAGATCAACCTCGCCATCGGTTACGCCTTCAGCCTCTCCGGCCTTCTGCAGAATCGCTTCAAGCAGGGCGATCAATTCCTCGCCAATCTGAAAATCCTCTTGTTCATTATTCCATGCCAGCTGCAGGCTCATTCTTATACGCTCCTTCTCTGTTCCTCACTCGTTGCGGACGTCTCCGATGCGGTCGAGGCTTCGCCGTTCGGCGCGGACAGTTTGGGACGCTTCACATCCTCCGGATATTCGATCCGGGAATGGAAAATCCCCATCACCGTCTCCTTTAACGTCTTGGCGATGATGTCCAGTTCCTTCATCGTTAAATCGCAATCATTAAACTGATGGTCATCCAGACGCCCCTTGATAATCTTCTCGATCATCGATTCGACCTGTTCGACCGTTGGCTTACGCAATGATCGGACGGCCGCTTCCACGCTGTCGGCGATGCCGACAATCGCAGACTCCTTGGATTGGGCCTTCGGCCCCGGATAGCGGAAATCATCCTCCGTGAAATCCGGCTCGACGCCCTGCTCTTCCGCCTGGCGAACCGCCTTATGGTAGAAATAGTGTAAAAACGTGGTGCCATGATGCTGCTCCGCAATATCCCTTATCGGCTTGGGCAGCTTGTACTCCTTGAGCATCTCCACGCCATCCCTTGCATGCGCTACGATAATGGATTTGCTCAGCTTCGGTTCTATGGAATCATGCGGATTCTCCATATTGTTCTGATTCTCGATGAAATAGATCGGGCGCTTGGTTTTTCCGATATCGTGATAATAAGAACCGACGCGGCACAGCAGTCCGTTGGCGCCAATCGCTTCCGCAGCTGCCTCGGATAAGTTACCGACCATGACGCTGTGATGGTATGTGCCCGGCGTCTCTGTCAGCAGTTTGCGGAGCAGCGGATGGTTCGGATTCGACAATTCAACCAGCTTCAACGCCGAGAGGATGCCGAAGGTGACTTCAAAGAACGGCATGAGCCCGATAACCAGGATCGCCGTTAACAGTCCGCCCGCGATGGCAAAGCCGATCGAATACAGCGTTTCCGTCGTAGTCCACGTGTCGTTATTGAGCAGCAGCATAATGAACACGATCAAGGCGCCGAAGAGAGAAGCCATGATGCCGCCCTTCAGCATCGTCGACCGCTGGCTCGCGCGGTGGATCGAGAAGATCGCCACGCAGGAAGTCACGGCTGCGAATAATCCGAACTTGAAGTCGAACAGTTCCCCTTGAACGTTCAATATGACGCTTGCCATGATGCTGAAGATAATGACGCTGAAATAGGCAAGCGAGGTCTCCAGCAGCAGGGTAACCAGAATCGCGCCGATCGCGACAGGCGCCAAATACCCCACGTACATCTGGGAATCGCTCTGCAGAAATGCGGTCAAATGCATGGTGATCAGCGTAATGACGTACACCAGGACCAACATCAGCAGCTGCGAGTTGTTGTATTTGAATTTGCCCGGCTCCGACTGCCGGATGAACATCAGTATGCCGAGGGACAGCAAAACGGACAGGAGCAAAACGCCAAGCTCCGGCCAATAGTTGATGTCGTCCTTCAGCAGCCCGTTCTTGCCGAGCAGCTCGTACAGCTCCGGCGTGATGAGCTGACCCTTTGCCACAAGGATGTCCCCTTGTTTGATAAAGACGGGCGGGGTATTCTCGCGAGCTTCAACCTTCGCATTCTTTGTGGCGACCTCGTCATAGAACTTGTTGGCCGTAATCGTTAAACTCGCCAGTTCCTGAACGACTTCCCTGGCGGTCCGATCATTCAACGAGCTGGTGTTCACTCGTTCCGCCACGCGGGTGCGGGCCGTGTCGGCATCCACGATCTCGTTCAGCATCAGCCTGGAGACGATCTCGCGGGCTACGGGCTTCATCTGAATAATATCTTCCGAATTCAACCGCGGTATCTTAATGAACGTTTCCTCGGGAATCCGATAGGTTTGTTCTTCGATGACCCGCTGCATTTCCTGAAGCAGCTCTTTGGAGTAGGCTTCATTCGTGCTGTTGGCCGACACGAAATTTTGCACGAATTCTCTGGCCATCCGCGGAATTTCTTTGCGATAAATCTCCACCTTTTCGGCGGAGCTGATATCCACGTCCTGGTTCAAACGTTCAATACGGTCAAGGATCTGCGTAACCAGAACGTCGTTCCGCAGCGGGACGAGAGGGTAAATCGGCTGGACGTTCTCCGCCGCCGCCTCCTGTGCCTTCAGCGTCGCCTTGTTGTCCTCGATTTGAACGGGCGCCACGATATTCTTTTCGCTTTTCGTATTGACCTGGATGTCATAGCGTTCCGGCAAAAGCTTGGATGCTAGACTGATATAAAAGAGCAAAGCAAGCAGCAGAAACAGAATATAGCGTGTTGCCACGCTATATTTCCATCCGCTGTTTTTACTCCATATGGACTTGTCCGTCGATGGTTCTTTGGAGGCCATTGCGACAATCCCCTTTAATCTTGGTTTTCTGCTGCTTTATCATAAGCGACGATGATTTTTTGTACTAAGGAATGACGTACAACATCCTGTTCGGCGAAATAGACGAATCCGACTTCCTCAATTCCGCTTAATATCGTTTTAGCTTCGATAAGTCCTGATTTTTTCCCCCGCGGCAGGTCAATCTGAGTCACGTCCCCTGTAATGACCATCTTCGAACCGAATCCGAGCCGTGTCAGAAACATCTTCATCTGTTCCGGCGTGGTGTTCTGTGCTTCATCCAAAATAATAAACGAGTCGTCCAGCGTCCGTCCGCGCATGTACGCGAGCGGCGCGATTTCGATCAACCCGCGCTCCAGCGCCTTGGCCGTTTGATCCGGGCCCATGACGTCGTATAAGGCATCGTACAAAGGTCTCAGATAAGGGTCAACCTTCTCTTGCAGGTCTCCAGGCAGGAAGCCCAGGCTCTCTCCGGCCTCCACCGCGGGCCTTGTCAGAATGATTCTTTTGACGGATCCTTCCTTCAGCGCGGCTACGGCCAGAACGACGGCCAAATAGGTCTTCCCTGTTCCGGCAGGACCGATGCCGAATACGATGTCCCGCTTCTTGATGGTGGTCACATAGTGCTTCTGACCGATGGTTTTTACTCGAATAGGCTTACCTTTGAAAGTTGTCGTAATCTCGCCCTTGTACAGATCCAGCAGCTGATCGGCTCTCAGATCCTTGGCAAGTTCTACAGCATAAAGAATATCACGCTCGGTCAAAATGTAGCCGTTGCGCACAAGCTGGAGCAGCACTTCAAACAGCTGCTGAAGACTCTCCACATTTCGATGTTGTCCCCGAATCGTGATGACGGCTTCCCGTGAATCGATCGTTGCAGGAATCTCTTTTTCGATTAATTTTAAAAATGTATCTTGTGGTCCGAATAAGGACAGACCTTCTGACGCGCTTTGAAGTAAAATTTGAATGCTGGTCGTTTGCTGTGACAAATAGCCTCATTCTCCTTGATCGTATACTATGGGAAGTTCTTTCGCGATGGTCTCTTCCACCTCAAAAAGCACTTTCATATAAACTTTACCATTCTCTTTCTTATCATGCAAAATTTTTTGGCTTACGAATCTTGAATCGGTCCCATATTTCGCCAAAATATCGCGGCGTGCCCCCTCGATTCCCTCTTTTTTGGCTTCATCCTCGGTAATGGTCCGCTGGACCTCGGTGACCTCCATGATTTTTTCCGTCATCCAGCCGAGCGGCAGCACGCGCGTCCTCCAAGTCAGCGGATCATAGAAGGTCAGGGTCTCCTGCTGCGAATACGGGATTTCCCCGTAGCCCCACAACTGAACGGCACGATCCCCGAACACGATATAGGAGCGCTTCTTTCCTTCGCCCGTATAGACCTTATGCGTTTTTACCAACGGAATTTCGATATCGTATTCATGCCATACCAGGCCTCTCACTTCCCCCTTGGCTACGACTCTTTCCGAGTTCTCCTCATCCCCAAGAACCCCGGAGATCAGAATGTCGCCCTTCTTCACCCGGCTGTTGATCCCTACTTTAGGAACCCCCTTCTCTGCGTACATGTGAGTAATTACCGCGTCCTGGGTACTGATCAGATGCCTTGGGCTCTGGAGAGGCGGTTTCTCCGGCACGGCTGCCTCGACGATCTGAATGCGTATGCGCGTCCCGTTGCGTTCCACCCCTACCCAAGAGGTTCCCGGAAGACGGACGGTCAAATTCCCGGACAGCTTGTCCATCGATTGCAGCTTAAATATCCATTGAAACGGATAAATGCCCTCCTGTTTGGCCGCATCCAGCACATCTTCCGACGCAATCGTTTCATTCCCCTCGACCTCCACGTTCCATACCATGGACGAAAGCGTCAGCAGGATCATAAAAAACGCAACGACGCCGATAACAAACGCTTTGCGTTTCAACAAACGTCGTGCTTGAAAAGGATAACCAAAACGCTCCTTGATGCGCGTACGGCAGCCTGTCCGTTTTAACAGCGGACGGAGCCCTTTGAAATCTTTCAGCAGCAGCTTAAACTCTGCTGAATGCGCCCCTGTCGGTGTTACATCCCAAACCGGGGTCCCGGCCTCCGCCAATGAATTGATGAATGCTTCCACATGCTCACCGCGAACGGCGAGCTTCAAATATCCTCGAAGATGGATCATCGTCGGAATCTTCACGGTTTCTCCCCCAATCCTATGTATTGAATATTATGAATGGTGCCAATGATGGTCACTTCATGGCTTTGAATGGCCTGAATCGCAAGCCCGGTCCCGGAAATCTCCAAAGAACCCTGCGTTAATGACAACACAAGTCGTTCCTCGGAAAAATGCCGGACTCCGCGATGGTTTTCGATATGCAGCTCTTTATTGCCAATCAGGGTCAACCGCGGTAAATCAAATAACAGGTCCTGTGGCAAATCAAGCATTTCTTGGGTCCATTTCTGCAGCTTGCGGCTGATGCGGGACATATGGAGACTTTCCCCCTTCCTGTACTGTACACCTTATGCCCCAGGTAGCCGTTTTATGAGATGAAAAGTAAAAAGACCGCCCCGTCAAAAATCTGACGAGGCGGTCTCCCGCTTCTATGAATCTAAGAATCTATGAATCGCAGCTAATTTCTTAAAACTTACCCTAACCTATGGCTCTGAACACCTCAGACGCCCCGCCGTTTACCGGCGAGGATTCATGGAGCGTTTGGCGCGCGGGGGACCCAATATCTCAGCCCACACAATGCCGTTTCGAGCCTGTTCAGCAAGAACCGATCGGCCATTCTTGCCCTGTTCCTGATCCTCGTCGTGGATTTCGACAACGGTTTCCGGTATATCGAGTGTCATCCGATTCAGATGGGAGTGGATCCGGTCCAGATCCCTCTGCATCATCTCGATTCGATGATCCATACTGTCGTGGCTCGAACTCATTTCAAGCCTTCGTTTCATTCGGTCAATCTCTTGATGCTCAAGAGAATATCCGTTTCCGGTATCCGCTTCTTCCTCATCGATCCTGTCGATCCGGGGGCTTTCCTGAACAGGTGCCGGACGGGAGACTTGCGGAGCGGTCTGTACCCGTCTTGCTTCAGGCCGCTGTGGCCGCTGCTGCCCCGGTCTTGCAGGACGGTCCCCTTCGCCGCCGAAGGATGGCATACGGGGGTTTTTCCCGTCCTCAGCGTTCTTGCCGCGCTTTCCGAGGGCGGAGATGATGAAGAAGCCTATAACAGCTACAATGTAAAAATTTTCGATTAACCAGCTCACTATAGGCTCACCTCATCGTGGTTACTTGGTTTTGTTGTCTCCGGAGTTGTCATTGTTCTCACCCATCTTACCGAAGGAACCTCTCATTTGCGTATCGGCCTCGATATTCTTCAGGTTCATATAATCCATCACGCCCAGCTGGCCGCTGCGAAGCGCTTCGGCCATCGCCAGCGGAACTTGGGATTCCGATTCCACCACGCGCGCTCTCATTTCCACGACGCGGGCCTTCATCTCCTGCTCTTGCGCTACCGCCATGGCACGGCGCTCTTCCGCCTTCGCTTGGGCAATGCGCTTGTCGGCTTCCGCCTGTTCGGTCTGCAGGTAAGCACCGATGTTTTTGCCTACGTCGACGTCCGCGATATCGATGGACAGGATTTCAAACGCAGTCCCAGCATCCAAACCTTTGGAAAGCACGGTTCTTGAGATCGAATCCGGATTCTCCAGCACGTCTTTATGGGAATTACTTGAACCGACCGTGGTTACGATACCTTCGCCGACACGGGCGATGATCGTTTCTTCCCCTGCGCCCCCGACCAAACGGTCGATGTTGGCGCGCACGGTCACGCGGGCTTTAACCTTCACTTCAATACCGTCTCTCGCCACGGCTGCCACGACCGGCGTCTCGATCACGCGCGGGTTAACGCTCATTTGAACCGCCTGCAGAACATCGCGCCCGGCAAGATCAATCGCCGCAGCTCTTTCAAACTCAAGCGGTATGTTCGCGCGCTGGGCTGCAATCAAGGCGTTGACCACCCGGTCTACGTTACCTCCGGCGAGATAGTGACTCTCCAGCTGGTTGATATTAAGACCAAGTCCTGCCTTTGTAGCCTTGATGAGCGGATTCACGATCCGGCTTGGCGTTACGCGCCGCAGGCGCATGGCCACCAATGTAATAATCCCGATGCGCACGCCGGAAGCGAGCGCCGAGATCCAGAGCATTAACGGGAAGAAACTGAAAAACACGCTAAGCAGGATAATCGCGACAACCCCGATTAGAAGAATCGGTACCAAAGAACCATCCAATTCCATATTCGTTTACCCTCCAATATTGAATATTTGCCTTCATCACGCAGAACGTTTAAACACGGGCTCTTTTAATACTACACAATTCCGCGCAGAGGTTCACCCTTTTTCTTCCTCTACCACAATTCGGGTACCGTCCGTCTTGATGACGCGGACCGGTCGGCCGGAATCGATGAATCCGCCGAGGGTAACCACATCAAGGCGCCGTCCCTCAAGTTCCATCGTTCCAGCCGGCCGAAGCGGCGTAATCGAAGTTCCGACCAGGCCGATCAGTACATCCCGGTCTTCATTCGGAATATACCCTTGTTCCTTCGATAAGCTGTCGCTGAGTATGAACTTTCGCCATACTCCCCGTTCCTTGAATACGAGGGCAACCACAATGATGGCCACCAGGGCCGATGCCGCTGCAACCCCAAGGGACAGAGCAACATGAGAGGTGCTATAGGCCGCCATGACGACGCCGGCAATCAAGCTGGCTGAGCCTATGATGCCCAGTATCCCGAAGCTTGGCACAAACAGCTCCATCGCCAGCATCACGATACCGATCACAAACAGCAGCCAGGTCTCCCAACCGGCAAATCCGGCCACCTGGTTGCCGAAGAAATAGAGCACGAATGCAACCACGCCAAGAATCCCCGGCACGCCGAAGCCTGGAACAATGACTTCGATAATCACGCCGGCGATACCGATGAACAACAGCAGCGTCATGACCCCGGGATGCGTAAGAAATGTAGCCAGCTTCTCCGAGAACGTCGGCTCCATCCGGAATACGTCCTGCGTGGAGTAGTCCATCCATGTGATGACCTCTTCGGTGCTGTTCGCAATCGTGTCCGCATAGCCTGTCTTCAGCGCTTCATCATGCGTCAAGGATATAATCTCTCCGGGCTGCTTCGTCAAACCGATTTCAGGCATATCGACCTTCAGATTGATATCTGCCATGCCCATCGCGATTTCTTTGTTTCGACCACCCGCCTCGGCAGCTCCTGCCATCTTGCTCTTCCACCAGGAAACCAGCTTGGCATCTTCGATCCGATTGCCTCTGGCATCCACCATATAAGCCGCGCCGATCATGCTGCCCTCGGACATGGCAATCTTGTCTGCATTGAGTGCGATGTAACTGCCGGCCGATGCCGCATCGCCCGTAATGTAAGCCACGATCGGAATCTCGCTGCCCTTCATCAAGGTAGCAATTTCACCCGCTTGGTCGACAAGACCGCCCGGCGTATCGATTTCCAGGACGATCAGTCCTGCCGCCATCTCTTTGGCTTCCTTAAATCCGCGTTCCATAAAGCTGGTTAAGCCGCGTTCGATCGGCTGCTTCACCGGAATGACGTACACCGACCCGATGTTAGCCGCCATCGCCGATTTCAAAGGTGCTGCATACATTCCGATCGATATCAGCATCATCACGACCGCTGCCGTTAATGTCAGGAATCTGCGCATCCACAACTTTCTACTCATCTTTTCCCCTCCTTTTCGACTTAATTCGGCCACCTCTACCTTCATTTCGACAAAACAGGTTCAGCGGCCTGCCTCTTGCATAAGCATATGTATCTACTTGCACCCATATGGTAGTTATTACGAATCAGAAACGATTTCGTTTCAAAAAGTATGCCCATCCATGGAAAAAACCATCGATCAAGGCGCTCGGCTTCTCCAAGCCCTGCTCCTTCACGACAAAGAAAAAACACCCCTTGAGAAAACAAGGGGTGTTTCACTTATGTTGTTACAGAAATTGTTGAACAACTTGATTGACAAGCTTTCCGTCTGCACGCCCTTTAACTTTCGGCATGAGAGCGCTCATTACTTTACCCATCTCGGCTTTTGAAGAAGCACCGGTTTCCTGGATGGTCTGCTGTACAATGACTTTAATTTCTTCTTCAGTAAGCTGTTCCGGGAGGTAGGCGCTAAGGAGCTCAATTTCTGCTTTTGCATCGGCGGCAAGATCGTCGCGTCCCGCTTTTTCAAATTCTTGGAGGGCATCTTTGCGCTGTTTGATTTCACGACTAAAAATATCAAGCACTTCGTTGTCATCCAAACTTCGTTTCAAATCTATTTCAAGATTTTTTATCGTCGAACGAACCATTCGAATCGTTGAGAGTTTGAACTTGTCCTTACTCTTCATCGCTTGCTTCATATCTTCGTTCAATCGTTCGCTAAGATTCATGCTAGTTCAGATCCTCCTAAAACTTTCTCTTACGAGCAGCCTCGGACTTTTTCTTGCGCTTTACGCTTGGCTTTTCATAATGCTTGCGTTTCTTCACTTCAGCCAATACGCCATCTTTAGCAATGGAACGCTTGAAGCGACGAAGTGCAGCATCAATTGTCTCGTTTTTGCGAACTTTAGTTTCAGACACCAGTTTTCCCTCCCTCCGACCAGACCGTCCAAGAGCATTAACACGGTTCATCAAACTTCATTATAGGGCAAACCGAAATAGGGTGTCAACCTTGGGCGTTTAATTTACGATAGTCCGTGCAATGGAAACACCCCCGCGGCGGCCATGCGCTGCGAGGCTGATATATTTCTTCCTATGCAAGAAATTATGTATGAGCCGGGGAAATGCCGGTTAATGCGCCTAAGCGGCGGCCGCCCATCAGGTGATAGTGCACGTGGAACACCGTTTGTTCCCCATCGCGACCACAGTTGTTGATTAACCGATAACCGCTCTCCGCAATGCCCAGCTTGGCCGCGGCCTCTTTAGCCGCTTTGTGCATCTCGCCAATCAGCAGCAGGTCCTCATCCCCAATATCGTTCATGGAAGCGATATGCTTCTTCGGAATGATCAAGACATGAACCGGCGCTTCCGGGTTGATGTTTTGAAATACGAGCACCTTATCATTCTCGAGTATCTTCGTGGAAGGAAGCTCACCTTCTACGATTTTACAAAAAACACAATCCATTCGCGGTTACCCCTTTCATACGTTTACATGCTTTTATCATATAAGAAAACGGGCAGTGCGTCCAATCAATGGAAGATGATCCATATAAAAAAAGAGAAGCACCCCTGGAACGCAGCTGTCCAGTAAGGAGGCGCTTCATCACGAGAGCAAGGGAAAAGAAAGGAATCTCTCATGATCAAGCGCCAGCCCGGTGCTTCTTCTATATGTCGGCTTAACTGTACTATAACAGCCCCTTGTTGCTGTTTCCGTGATTTAAATCACACCGCCTTATGTTTTGCGGCTACATGGATTCGATTGCAATCCGGGATCCCGCTCCCGCCTGTTCCGCCGGCTGTACCACCAGCTTGCGCGGCAGGCGGGCCCGAAGCTCGGGCACATGGCTGATGATGCCGACGGTTAGCTTATCGGTATGGAGGCGCTCAAGCGCGGTGATGACCGTCTCCAGCAGCTCCGGATCCAGCGTGCCGAACCCTTCGTCGAGGAAAAAGAATTGCAGCGGATATTGCCCGCGCAGCTGGATTTGGGCGGAGAGCGCCAAAGCCAAGGCCAATGAGGTCAGGAACGTCTCGCCGCCGGATAAAGTGGATACCGGACGCCGGACGCCGCCGTTGGCATCGTCCCGAATGACAAAGCCTCCGCCGGAATCCACCTCAAGCGAGTAGCGCTGCTTGGTCAAATAGCGAAGACGCTGGGAAGCCGACTGGCTCACCTGCATCAGCTGTTCTTCCGCAATATATTCAACAAACGCGTTGCCGCGCAAGCAGGACTGCAATTTGGACAAGCGTTCGCTCTCTCGCTGGAGGTTTAGGCGCCGCTCTTCCAATTCCATGAACCGGACGTGACGCTGGTTCAGGTCTTCCAAATCCCGCTCCGCCCGGGCTCTCGCCTGCAGCGCTTCCTCGTCGGTTGCACGGGCCGCCTGAAGCTCGGCTGTGCACCGTTCCCAGTCCTCTTCTTGGAACGGGCGGGTGCCAAGCTTCAGCTCGACGTCGCGAAGCCTCAGCGTCCATTCCCGCTGCCCGTCCCGATGCGCTTTTACGAGCTGGGCACATCGTTCGCTTTCTTCCGGGGTCAAGCAGGCTTCCATGACGGCATGCTCCGTAGCGAACGGAGAGGCGGCCAGCTGGTTCTCCCAGGCAAGCTTGGCAGCCACGTGCTGCTCCTGCGCGGCTCTTTCCGCCTGTTCCGCAAGCGCCGCTTCCTTGGCTGCATGCCGAGCCGCCTCCTCTGCCTTCCTGCATTCGCTCCTGGCTTGTTCCGCAGACTCCTTCAGCAGCTTCATCCTGGTCCTGCACTCGCCCAGCATTTCCTCGGCCGACCGGTCTCCGATCCATGCCTGAAGCCGCTCTTCTTTATCCTTCAGGCCATCCGCCTTTCCTTCCCGCTGCGCATCCCATTGAATCTGCAGCTTTTCGAGCTCAAGCAGCTGCTGCTCCAAGCGGAGGACGGCCTCCTTTTTCTCTTCGATGAATGGAACGCTGCGCTCGAGCCCTTCCTTAATCGATTCGGATTCCGCGTCCTTCTCCTGCATGAGCTGAAAACGGGCAGCTGCCTCTTCCAAAGGAAATTCCGGCTTGCTTTCCTGCCAGGAAGCCAAAATGTCCGCAGCTTCGGTTTCCAACCCGGCTAACTGATCCCGCATCTGGTGCTCTGCCGCTTGTCCATTCTCCAGCGCGGCGCTCTGTTTCATCAGCTCCTGCCGACATGCCAGGAGACTCTGCTGCACCTTGGAAACTTCCGTTCGGCATTGTCCGATGGCAGCAGCTTGAGCATCAGCCGCTTCTATGAGCCAGGCTGTATCCGAAGCAAGCTTTTCCGCGTCGTACGACCCTTCAGCGACAGGCATGGCGGATACCGCGGCTTCCATCGATCCGCTCTGCCTGAAGGAAATCGCGTCAATCAATTCGCCGTCTGCGAAAGTGCCGATCTGCGAACGCGATTGACTCGCCAGCGACTCCGCTTCGTTATGCTGCCCCCGCAGGGTCAGTCTGGCTTCCTGGATTTGATGCGTGATCCGCGTCAGCCGGTCCATGCCCTCATCCAAAGTCTCTTCAGGCTGTCCTGCCGAAACGGCCGGTTGCGGATGATGCTGACTTCCGCACACGGGACAAGGCTCGCCTGCCCGGAGCTCGGCGGCCAGCGAAAGGGACAGCGCATGAAGCTGTCTGTCCCGAAGCGATCGGCTCATCGCCTGGCTTACCTCGACTGCGGCGGCGGCGATCCGATCGGCAATTGCCGATGCTTCGGCTGCGTCACGCTGCAAGCTGTCAGCCTGCATGGAGAGCTGTATGTAGTCGCGCTGCAGCTCCTGCTCCTGCTTCTGCATGGTACCCAATCTGGCCTCGAGCTCCTTCAGCTTGCCCTCCTGCGATTTCAGTTCGAGCTCGGACTTGTGCTTTTGCCTTCGGACAGCCTCAAGCGCTTGAACCTTCTGCATCGCCAAATGAAGCGCCTGGCGCTCCCCTGAGCGGGTCTCCAGCCCTTTCAGCTTGCCCTGCAGCTCCTCCTGCCGCCTGCGGCCTCGTTCGAGCAGCTCCTGCTCCTTATGCAGCAGTGCCGTTACCCCTTCGCGCTCTTGGCGCGCTTTCGTTCGCTGCGCATCCAGCTTGGCCAGTTCTTCCCGTAATGCATCGCGTTCCCGCTGCAATATAACGGCCTGCTCCAGCTGCTGCTCCCGAAGCACCAGCTTCGGTTCCTCGGCCCGAAGCGCATCCTGGGCGGCTTCATCCGCCTTCACCGCCTGCTCGGCCGCCTGCTGGGCGGACGCGGCTTGCGCCAGGAGCCCTTCGGCAATCCGCCGCCGCTGATCCCATGCCTTGCCGGATTCGCGCCATGCCTCGAGCGCGGGGAGAACGGCGGCCGCAGCCCCTGTCAGCTCAAGGCGGCGTTCCAACCGCTGCATCTCTTCCTCATGCTGGGCAAGCTCGTCCAGCTTCCCCTGCAGCCGCCGCTTTTCCATATCCAGCTCGCGAATTTTTCCCATAGCTTCATGGGCTTCCATGGCGGCTTGGAGTTGATTGCGGGATAACGCCGCGTGTTTCTTGGCATGTTCCAGCACCGCAGTCGCTTCCGCCAAAGCTTCCTTGCCTGCACTTCCAAGACCCTGCTGTTCCGCTTCGACCGATTTCAGAGAACCCTCCGTATCCTTAACACGGCGGCTGAGCTTGATCGCAAGCTGATCCCCGTACCGTTCCAAATGGAACAGCCGCTGCAGCATCTGCCGGCGTTCGCTCCCCTTCAGGGAAAGGAATTCGGCGAACTTTCCCTGTGGAAGCACGACCGCCCGGGTAAAATCGTCCATTTTGAGCCCGATTTTCTCTTCGACGCAGCGGGTGACCTCGGCCAATTTATCCGCCACCACCTGATCCCCTTCGGGGGTAACGCGAATGAAACGGCTCACCGTATTGCTGATGGAAAGCTCGTTTACCCGTTTGAACCTGCGCTCTACCCGGTATCGCTCCAGCCCGGCCGCGGAAGACAACTCAAACGTAAAGGAGACGGACAGACCGTCCTCCGAGTGGTTCATGATGCCCTGGGTTCCGTTAACCGCGCGCTCCACTTTTCCGTACATGGCTAAGGTAATCGCATCCAGCAGCGTGGATTTCCCGCTGCCCGTCGGTCCGAAAATACCGAAGAGCCCGGTTTCGCACAACGTTTCAAAATCAATCTCCTGCGTGCTTCGATAGCTCTGCAGTCCGGATAACTTCAACAAAATCGGCTTCATTCTAAGACTTCACCTCCGTGCCGTCAGACTCAGACTCCTCTTCCTCAACCAGCTCCAGAAACAAATCGACCAGGTGATCCTCAGGCTCAGCTCCCCCGGTTTGCCGTTGGTAGAACTTTCGGAACAGGTCCGGCAGCGGCAGCCTTGAGCGCTCGCTCTCCAGCTCCAACGCTTCCATCTCCGGGTATACCGGACGAATGTGGACGATGCCGTCCCTGCTCTTGCGCAGCCTCTGAATATCGGCAAGCCCCATGGCCTCCGTTAAGGATACCTCCAGATCAATGAAAGCCTGGGGATCGCGCCCCTCATCCAGCCAGCGGTAGACTTCATCCAAGCCGCCTTTGGCCTTCCATCGGACGAGCGGGCGGCCGCTGCTGAGAAACAGCTCCTCAATCATGGGAGCCCCTCCCGGCGATACGTCAACCATGGTCACCGATTTCGCCTGTCCCGCTTCCGAGAAGCTGTAGGCCAGCGGGGATCCGCTGTAGCGGATCATCCCCTCCCCTTTCACAGCCTGGGAACGATGCAGGTGACCCAGCGCCGTATAGGCAGCGCCGACAGCGAGTGCCGACGGATCAACCGTGTACGCTCCCCCCACTTGAATCGGACGCTCGGAATCGCTCTCGACGCCGCCAAGGACATAGATATGGCTCATCGCCAGATTGATCGTCTGCGGAGAAAATTCCCTTGCCATCATCCTCATCAGTTTTCCGACTCTCTCGCTGTAGGCGCGGCGAAGCTGATCCTCATCCCCGTCGACCGATAACAGCTCGTTGAGCCTGGCCTCTGAGGGGTAGGGCAGAGCTGCGATCTTGGCCGTTTCTCCGGTACGGGCTGCGGCAACCGTTACCGCATCGGCGATAGGTGTCCCTATCAGCGTGATGCCTCTGGCTGCAACAAGCGGCGTAACCGATGCAACCCGTTCCGGCTGATCATGGTTGCCTGCAATGACCACCATGGGGCGGCCTCCCTCCGTAAGTCTGGCGGCCGCTTCGTAGAACAACTGCTCGGCTGACGCAGGCGGATTGACGGAATCATAAACATCCCCCGCCATGAGGATCAGGTCCGCCTGCTGATCGTCCGCCAGCTCAACCAGCTCATCCAGAAAGCGCTCCTGCTCGGCCAGCCGGCTTCGGCCTTCGAGCGTGCGCCCCAGATGCCAGTCCCCGGTATGCAAAATACGCATCGATAATCTCCTCTCCCGCTTCAAACGTCTAACAAAACATAACTTACCGAAAGGTTATACCTGTACGGCATGTCCCCCATCAAAAAAGTATAGCCATTTCTCATGCACAGGCTCGCCTAAAATATCCTCCAAAGCCTTTGCATACAGGTCCAGCTGAAAACGATACTGGTCAGCCAAGGCCGCCAGGCCGCCGCGATGCTCCAGCACCCGGTCGGTCTTATAATCAAGCAGCACAAGATGGCCGTTATGCCTGAACATGCAGTCCACAACCCCTTGGATCAGCACCGTTTCGTCCCGAAGCAGCTCCATCGCGGGCAAGCCTTGGGCCGTGTGTTTCGAAATCGGGTCCAGAAAAGCCAGCCCCTGATAAGCTTCTGCCGCTGGGAGCGCATAGGAAAACGGCATCTCGCGCCAGACATCCTCTGCTGACAGCACCCGTTTTCCAAGGTCGCAATCAAAAAGGTGTCTAATCTCGGCTGCTTCCACCGCGGAAGCCTGCTCACCGGTGATGATCTCCTTTTCCACCAGGTAACGGATGGTTTCTTCGATCTCCGCTGTCGGTTCTGCAGCGTCTTCCAGCCGTTGAAGCGGCAGATGTTGCATGATGGTATGATAGACGGTTCCCCGCTCGGCGGGCGTCAGCTTCGTGGACTCCATAAATTTCGGCCGCCGCAGGCTCAGCGTGAAGGAAGTGCTTGCGTCTATACGTTCCCTGCTCTGACGTTTCACGGCCCGTTCCTCCAGCAAATCCAAGGAGGGGCTGTCCTGCAGGGCGAGCAGCTTTTTCATCTCCGTTACGGACGTTTTGGCCGATATTTGACTGACCGCTTCATAACGATAATTCCACGACAACCGCTGATCGATGGAAGCCCGCTGAACATCCGTCCCCTCCTCTTCCGCTTCGGCAATCGCAGATTCCGGGACAGGCTCGAGCCTGCGTAGGGCATTCAGCTTCGTCATCCGATTTTCGCTGTCCGCCTGAACGTCATCGCTCATGCCGGTCATGCCCTGCGCCAGGGATTCCGGCGTTTCAATCGAGAATATCCATTGCGATCGGTCTGCCGCTAACGCGCGCGAGCTCGTCTCTTCCGGCAATCCCGCCTGTCCGCGGAGCGGACCCGCAGACGGATGCCGTATCACGGCCGGACCGATCCAATCCAGGTAGCTCCGTCCCCGGGCAAGGACGTAATCCGGCAGAAGCTGCTCCGGGTTAAAATCGGCCTGTGCCCAAGCGGACACCTTTTTCGGCAAATCCTTCACCGTGCCGACCAGGATCATCTTCTCTTTCGGCCTTGTAAGCGCAACGTAGAGCACCCGCATCTCCTCGGCCAGCAGCTCCAGCTGCGATCTGCGCCGAATCGCCAGGTTTGGCAGCGTCGGGTAGCTTACGCGCATGCCTTCATCCACGAACTTCGGTCCGAAGCCAAGCTCTTTATGCATCAGGAAGGGGGCGTTCAAATCCTGCTGGTTGAAATTTTTGGACAATCCCGCCACGAACACGACCGGAAACTCCAGGCCCTTGCTCTTGTGAATGGTCATCAGGCGCACCGCGTTGCCCTGGCTTTCCGTGCCTCCGGCCGTGCCAAGATCCCCGCCGCGCTCGCGGAGACGCGAGATAAAGGTCAGAAAACGGAAGAGCCCCCTGGAGGCTGTGTCCTGTTCATACTGCACGGCCCGGTCATATAGGGCGGTCAGATTGCCCTGACGCTGCTTGCCGCCGGGCAAGCCGCCAACCCAATCCAAATATCCGGTTTCGCTGTAAATCCCCCAGATCAGATCGCTCAGGCTTCCCTGACGCGCTTCCTGCCGCCAGCGCTGCAGCCGATCCATAAACAATCCAAGTTTGGCGCCAAGCTCCGCCGATATTTCGATAGCATGGCCCTCCGCCGTTAGCGGGACATCCGAAAGATGGCTGCCTGCTACGAGCTCATGACCGGCGGCGGCTTCGGCCAGGCCTTCCAGTCCTGCGCCCGGCGTCCATTTTCCGTCGACGAAGCCCATAGGGCGTGCCGGATCCATGACCGGCGGCGCGACGCTTAACGAGACCGCCGCCTTCAGTGCATCGTAATAAGACCCTTTCGCGCACAGGCGAACCTGTGCCATCTCTTCCTCGGATAATCCAAGAATGGGCGAGCGCAATACCGAAGCCAAAGGAATGTCCTGCCCCGGATTATCGATCACCTGCAGCAGCGATAAGATGATCTCCACTTCCGTAGCCTGAAAGTATCCCTTGTTCTGCTCGCCGAATGCCGGTATTCCCTCCTGCCTTAACTCCTCAATAATTAACGGTGCCCAAACCATGGCGGAGCGCAGCAAAATGACCATGTCCCCATACCCGGCGGGCCGCATCGTTTTCAACCCTTTATCGTAAACCATGAGCGGTTTTCCGCTTTCGCCTGTCATTTCGCGGATTTTGCGGGCGATGGCGCGGGCTTCCAGCTGGGCGGTTTCCATTTCGAGCGCCTCAGCCTCAAGCTGAATCCCGTCCTCTTCGGAAGCCGATTCATCGGACTGCTCCTCCGGACCTTTTCCGGCACGGTCGATCAGCAGCATTTCGGGCATGTAGGGATTCGCGCCTCCGTTCGTTTCCTGTTCCGGAAAGGAAGCTCCGCATACAAGCTCGGCCCTTTCATCATAGGCAATCTCGGCTACCGATTCGTTCATGATCTGCCGGAACAGCAAATTGACGGCGTCCACCACTTCCATCCGGCTGCGGAAATTACGGGCCAGATCAATACGGATGCCCGTTTGGGACGTGCCTGTCTCGGAAGAAAACGTCTTGTACTTATCGAGAAACAGTCCCGGTTCCGCCAGACGGAACCGATAAATACTCTGCTTCACGTCGCCGACCATAAACCGGTTGCCCGGCATCTCCCGGGAAATCAATCGTACGATGTCTTCCTGCACGCTGTTCGTATCTTGATATTCGTCCAGCAGCACTTCATCAAACTGCTCGCGGTATTCCATCGCCGCATCGGAAGGCATCATATGTCCCGGCACGGAATCGGGATGGCGAAGTATATGGAGGCAGTAATGCTCAAGGTCGTTAAAGTCGACCATGCCTTTGGCCGCCTTGGCCTCCCGGTATCGCTCGCCAAACGCGATCACCGTCTCGGCCAGCTCCATCATCAGCGGCGCTGCCGTGTGAAGCTCCCGCAAAAACTCCGATGCCGGACGGCCGAACAATGCATTTTTCAGCTCATTTACGATTTTCTTCACGTTGTCGCGCAGTTCCTTGACCTGCTCCTGCAGCTCCGGCAGCACCTCATCCTTACGAACGGATTTGAGCTTGCCGAAAGACGCCTCGCGGAAAATGCCGTACAACGATTCCCACGGCGAAGTATCGATGGCCTCCAGCAGGGAAGCCACCAGTCGCAAGTCCTCATCGAGATTGTCCGCATACGGTGTTGGCCCTCCCGGCTGCATGGCAATGGCCTTGGCTTGCTGCAGCAGCCCTGCCGCTCCGTTCAGAGCCAGGCGTGCATCCGCCAAGATGCTCTGGACCCATGGCGTGTTACCAAGGGCTTCCGTATCGGCCACCTGAAAGCCGGCGGCTGTCTCCCTAAGCCAGTGTGACGGCCATGAATGGCTGCGGGAGAAATCGTATAGACGCTGCACGAGACGGTACAGCGCATCGTCCGTTCGCTCGCCGCTGAACCAGTCCGCCAAGCGCAGAAACCGGCTTTCCCGGTCCCCCTCCGCCTCTCCGTATTTCTCTTCGAACAGCTCCTCCAGCATATCCTGCCGCATTAAATCCGCCTCATGTTCGTTCAGGATGCGGAATCCCGGATCCAGCGGTATTAACTGATAATATCGCCGAATGACTTCCATGCAGAAGGAGTGCAGCGTTGTAATCGACGCTCTGCCAAGCAAAGCGAGCTGACGCCGGATATGCTCATTGTCCGGATCCCGGTCCAGCTCACGGTCCAGCGCTTCCCGGATCCGTCCCCGCATTTCGGCAGCGGCGGCTTTCGTAAAGGTAGCCACAAGCAGCCGATCTACGCTGAACCCTGCGGCATCGTCCAGGATTTTGCGAATGATCCGTTCAACCAGCACGGCGGTTTTCCCTGAACCTGCCGCAGCTGCAACCAGCATATCGTCGCCCGACAGCGCAATGGCTTTCCACTGGTCGTCGCTCCACATGCTTCCCTCGGGTTTTGCTATCATCTCTCTCACCGGCTCTCTCCTCCCTTCGGATGTCCAAGCATATCCCACACCTGATCTTTGCCCGGTTTGCCCAGCAGCTGGTATTCGCTGCCCTCAATCGCGTCGTCGAACTGACATACGGGCCGGAAAGAACAGAACGTGCAGGCGGTCTCCTGCTGTATACGGTACGGTTTAATCGCGACATCGCCGCCTGTGATGCGGGAGCCGATGTTCAGCATGTTCTCCCGCACGGCGGACAACAAGGTCTCCCACTGGTCAGGCGTTGCCACGGCCGCGCTGCTGTAGAAGCTGCCGTCCGTTTTGACGGCGACGGGCAGGATGGCAGAGTGCCCTTTTTCAAGGAACGAATCCATGAGGGACACCGCTTCGCGGTCTGCCAGGAGCAGGCCTTTCATTTTGTAGCGCTTGAGCAGCTCCTCCGCCGCCTGCTCCGGCGTCATGCCGTTGGCGGACTGCAATACCGGATCATGCACGTGGAAGTACAAGGTTCCCGCAGGCAGGGCCTGCTCGCCCAGCCATTCCTCCGCAAACGTCAGCAGCACGTCCAGATAGGTCAGCATCTGCAGGGATAGGCCGTAATAGACCTCATGCAGCCGCAGATCCTTCTGGCTCGATTTATAATCGATGACTCGAAGCATGATGCCATGCTCGCCTCGAGCCATGTCGACCCGGTCTATGCGCCCGACAATCTCCATCTTGGTCCCGTTCGGCAATTCAAACGCCAGGGGTGGCAGCGGCTTTCCGGGACCGAAATCAAGTTCAAAGCCGATCGGCTCGAATTTGCCGCGCCTCGCCTGCTCTCCCAATATGACCGATGCTCTGCCCACGATGTTTTTAAGCTTTCGCGAAATATAGCCGTACCGCTTGGAGCTGAGCAGGATTTCACCCTGCAGCATGGGTGCGAGCCGATCCACGGTCGCTTCCGCTTCGCGCAGGCATTCCTCGGCGGTCAGGTCTCCCCAGCTTCGATGCTGCGATTGGAATTTGACGGCCATGCTGCTCAAGGCAGCATGGAACAGCTGTCCGATGTCGGGAGCCTGAAGCCTGTACAGCTGCCGCTCTCTCAGCTTCAACCCATGGGAGGCAAAATGGGAGAACGGGCAGGCAACAAAGCGCTCCATCCGGGATACGCTTGTCCGCAGCTTCGTTCCGTACAACTGTCTGCTGGTTTCCAGCTTGAGAGGCCGGGCTTCATTCCGGTAAGACAAGGAGGAGAGCATGGTCGTAAGGCGGGGCCGCAAACCCGGCTGCTCCGCATACCAGTTGTAAACATGCCACCACAAATCCGGGATCTCCTCCCCATTCCTCCAGTCGCGAAGCCGGCCCGCTAAATAAGCAAGCGTCTTGTCTGGACGGACCGCATAACCCTCCTGCTCAAGGGCCGATTGCCCGGCATGCGGCCTTGGAAACAAAGGCTCCTCTTCCAGCTGGAACATCAGCTTCAGATGCCGCACCACCTCGGATGGCAGTAACGGCTTGCCTTCATCATCCGCTGCAGGGTAGCTGACCCACAGCTGTTTGCTGGCCGAAGTCAGCGCATTATAGATCAGAAACCGTTCATCCAGCAGTCTTCGGGATATGCTCGGGGCAAGCTCCAGCCCGCGGTCTTCAAGATGAACCCGTTCCGGCTCCGTCAGGATGCCGTCATCCTGGAACTGGGCCGGGAGCACGCCGTCGTTAATGCCGAGAAGGAAAGCATATTTCACCCCGCCCGTCCGCGTCCGGTCCATGCTGCCGATGAGCACCTGGTCCAGAGACGGAGGCACAAGAGCCATTTTCATTTCCGTAAGTCCCGTACCCAGCACGCCGGTAAACAATTCGGTGCTTAGCTTCTCCGCGCCCATCATCTCGACGATTTGGTCGAGCAAGCCGAGCACGGCACCCCATACCTGGCGGTGTTCCCGGGCTTCCTCAGGACGCCCGGCATCCAGTGCGGCCCGGCTTAACAGCTCCAGCTTCTCGGGCACAGCGCACTCCTCCAGCAGCCGATAGACCGCGGTGCTCTGATCCATCGCGCTCGCAGCCTTTTTCATCCGCTTCTCGAACGCATGCAGCGGTTCCGTTATCACCTTCCTGGCGTACTCGATCGCCGCCATGCCGTCCTGATTGCGGATCTCGCTTTCCCCCTCTTCTAAAGAAAGGCTTGGAACTCCCTTCCAGGGACGGCCGTCCGTCCAGCGCGTGCCCTGGATTCCGGAGGCCAGCGCATGGTTCTCCAGACGGTCCATGTCCTCACGGGTAAGCGAACCGTCCAGCGGCAGCAGCAGATCCGTCTTCACGCAGCGGAATACGTCCTCATAACGCCACCGGCGACCGATGACATCAAGCGCAGAGCGAATGAACTCGACCAGCGGATGGTGAAGCTCGCTCCGCTTCTGATCGAGAAAATAAGGAACGCCGTATTCCCTGAACAAAGGACCCATCAGATGCTCATAGTCCCCCATATTCCGGACAAAAACAGCCATTTCGCGGTATCTTGCCCCTTCCTCCTGTGCCAGCCGCAGCATTTCGCGCAGAGCTCCTTCGATTTCGGCCCGGCGATGGCTGGCAGCGTGTAAAAGCAGACCTTTCCTCCCGCGGTTTGGACTGCTCGCTGTGTCCGGGCCATCATCCGGTTCCGCCCAGCGTCTCTTCCGATCATAACCGCGCTCAAGATGGGCAAGCATGGGAGATTCCTGAAACCGCGGCAGAACATCGGGATGAAGAATGCGGTGCTCCGCCTCCAGCCCGATCTCATCGATAATCCCTTTGAGCTTTATGTACGTCACCGCAGTAGGATGAAAGAGATCCAGCTCATGCGGAACCGTCCCGTTCCTGTAAGGCTTGTCCAGCGTCAGCGCGATCGTCACTCGCTTGGCGTTTGCGATGATCTCCCGCAGCACCCGGTACTCCTGCGGCGTAAAGCCGTGGAAGCCGTCGATCCAGATGTCGGCACGCTTGATATATTCCGATTCGGCCACACCATCGGCCAATGAGGCCAGCGTGTCTTCCTCATCCATGTAAAACCGTGAAATTTCAAGCTCGAAATCGCGAAAGACCGTTACGATGTCCTCCAGCTTCCGCCGCAGCATCGGTGAATTCCCGGAGCCCGATACCATCTGTCCCAGCTGCTCCTCCACGCATGAGGCGTCAATGCAATAGCGCTTCATTTCCGTGTACAGCTCGCTCAGCTTGCCGACAAAGCCATGCTGCTCTCCCGAGGCGCCGAACATGTGGAGCTCTTCCTTGCGCCTCCGCAGAATTTTATACAGCAGCATCCGCTTGCCTTCCTCGCTGATCGCCACTTTAGCGGCTCCGCCGGTTTCCTGCATGACGCGGTAAGCCAGACGGCGGAAGCTTAGCACCTGCGCGCGCATCATGCCGCGAATGCCTCCCGCATTGACGAGCGCGTGCTCCGCTTCATAGGACCCTTGCTCCGGAACGATCAGGATCATCGGATCCCCCTTGGGATTATGCTCCAACCGTTCGATCATCTCTTGGCGGATCGACGTGCTCTTGCCGCTGCCCGACCTGCCGATAACAAATTGAACGCCCATGCTATGCCTCCTTTACATCTTGCCGAAAGAGACTCATTCACCTTCAAAACCAGCTGCTGATCCGGTGAAATCATGCCCTTTGAATCTAGTAGTTCAAGATCAAAAATGTATGTCAAATCTTGCGTGATGGTTCGACTCTATCAAAAAAGATGCTGATTACTAGTATAACATAAGTCCTGATTGGTGGAACATACGTTTGGATTTCATTCCCATTCCCAACGATTTCGGACATATGAAAAAGGACCCTGCCATCGTGGTTATCCACCATAGCAAGATCCTTTACATGAACCGCCAAACTGGGGTGTCTACAGTTTTGATTTGCTGCGCACTTCAAAGACGGCGAATTTCAAATAATGTCCCTCGTCGACCCCAAGAATTTGCGGATGGTCCTTGCCGGCCGCACGCCATTCCACCAATCTCAGAATTTTGCCGGCATCCTTCGCCGCATCCTGGATCGTCTCCAGGAACAAATCCGGCCGCATATGGTACGAGCAGCTTGCCGTAACCAGATATCCGCCCTCGTTGACCAGCTTCATGCCGTGGAGGTTGATGTCCTTGTACCCGCGGCAAGCCCCCTTGACGGCCGACCTGGTTTTGGCAAACGCCGGCGGGTCCAGAATGACCACGTCCCAGGATCGCCCCCCGCCCGCGGTCAACGGTTTCGAGGTATCCACTTTCTGATCCCCTTGGGCGCGCAGCTCGCGCTCTTCCAAACCCTTTACCTGGCTGCGCAAATATTGGAAGGCGTCATCCACCACAAATTCCACGCGATCCTGGAATCCGTTCAATTCCACGTTCTCTTTGGCACTTTCGATGGCATGCTCCGATATGTCGAGGCAGGTGACTTTCTTGGCGCCGTACTTGCATGCATGCAGCGTGAAGCTGCCCGTATGCGAAAAGCATTCCAACACCGTTGCGCCGTCCCAATACGGGAACGTAACTTCTTTTCCGCTTTTGTTCACCGGCAGGGGCTTCGTCTCACCTTCCCGCTCCACGGCCTGTAGCGTAATCCCGCTCCGGCTTCCCCAACCGGTCATTAACGGTTTGATGGATGCCCGGTTCTCCCGCTGATCAAAGAAATATCCGGTCTTCTGGCCCTCTTCGATATCCACTTTGATCTTCAAGCCGTTCTCCGTCACGACGACGTGGCGGGGACACTCCCCGTAAAGAGTTCCCTTGCGCTGTTCCAGCCCTTCCAGTTCCCGGATGGAAACGTCGCTGCGCTCGTAAATTCCTTTCGGCTGTACCACTTCGACAAGCGCGTCCACGATGTCCGCACGGCATCGGTCCATGCCCAGCGTCAGTAGCTGCACGACCAGCACGTCGGCAAAACGGTCCACGATCAGCCCCGGCAGGAAATCAGCCTCGCCGTATACCAGCCGGTAAGCATTCTCGTCTCCGATAAACCGCTCCCGGTGTTTCAGGCATTCCTGGAATCTGGCTGCGAAAAAAGCCTTGTCCATCGCCTCGACCGGTTCATACGAAACGGTGCGCACGGTGATTTGTGATTGCGGATTGTAATACCCGGAGGCAAGAAAACGGCCTTGGTGATTGAACACCGATACGATATCGCCCGGCTCGGGCTCGCCCTCGACAGAAGCAATCTCGCTTTTATACACCCAAGGGTGCCCCTGCTCCAGTCTCTTTTTTCGACTGCGCTCCAAAATAACCGATGGCACTGTATTTCACTCCTTAAAGTTATCCCCTGGTTTATTGCAATAGGCATGCATGTCCGCCAAGGGTCATATACGTAATTAAGAAAAACGTCGACCGACGTGCTTTCACAGTTACCCGACCGCGTGAAGAGATCGTTTTCTTGCGATGACCGATGACTTTCGGCTTTGCTGGAAACTGCGCTCCCACCTTATTTTACAAAAAGGAGAACATCATGCTATCCACGCTCTGGTTTCCCGTCTGTTATGGTCTTGTCCTGTTCCTGTTCGGCATGAAGGTCATGGAGGTCGCCCTCCAGCGCTGGGCCGGACCGCTCTTGCATAAGTGGCTCCACAAAGCGACATCCACGCCCCTGAAAGGCATGGTTGCCAGCACGGCGGTCACGGCCCTGCTGCAGAGCAGCACCGCCGTAACCGTGCTGGCGATAGGCTTTGCCAATGCCGGATTGTTAAGCCTGTCCGGTACCTTGGGCGTTATTCTCGGCACGAACATCGGCACGACGGTAACCACCGAACTCATCAGCCTGCAGATCGGACAAGCCGCCATGCCTCTGCTTGTCCTCTCGCTGATGCTGTGGGTCGGAGCCGTTCTTGTCAGCGAGCGCGTACCTGCGAGTCACGACAAGTTAAAAAACCAATTGATCAGCAGCCAATTTTTATGCCTTGCTGTCGCCGGATTTTCGCTGGTGCTGCTCGCGATACAAATCATGCAATCCATTGGGCCGACCCTTCAAAGCCTCGGGTTGTTCCAATGGTTCCTTGACCACGCCTCGCAAAGCGTCCTCTGGGGCATTGCAGCCGGTGCGATCCTGACGGCTTTGATGCACAGCAGCGCCGCCGTCATCGCCATGGCTATGGGGCTCGCCGCCAGCGGAGCGCTGCCTCCCGAGATCGGCGTCGCGATCGTCCTGGGCTCCAATGTCGGTACCTGCGTGACGGCGCTCATCGCGGCGATTGGCAGCAGCCGCGCCGGACGATTCGTGGCTTGGTCCCATTTGGGGCTTAATATCGGCGGAGTCCTGCTCTTCATTCCGTTCACAGCGGGATTAACCGCCGTATCCGGATGGTTAGCCGCAGATCCGGCCGGACAAATCGCCCATGCGCAAACCCTGTTTAACATCGCATGCTCGCTGATCGCGCTTCCTCTATGCTATCTGCCACTCTGGAACAAGCGGTTGCCGTCCTAAAATTTCATATCTTCATCCGCCGGAATAGCGACTTCAAGCAGCATCAGCGCTTTACGCAGGATGATATCGTTGTTATTGTACCCGTTGCTACGCTGCTTCCTCCATGCGGCAAGAGGCTCGAACCAGTCCACCCCGTTGATTTCCTCGATTTGGGGTTTTAGGATGCCTCCTTCCGCCTTAACGAGGTAGTAGTGAACTTCCTTGTCGACCAGGCCGAATTCGGGATGATGGTATTTATATGCAATAATGTCCACTGGAGAAGTGATGGATCCGACTATACCTGTCTCCTCGCGTATTTCTCGGAGAGCCGTCTGCTCGACGGTTTCACCGGCTTCCATCTTGCCTTTGGGAAGCGAGGTTTTTCCATAACGGTCCAAGATGAGCTGGATCTGAAGCGCCCCTTCATGATAACGGTATACAACGCCGCCCGCGGAAATTTGTGTATATGCCATGTCCTGTTCCTCCTTCATGTACAACAAGGACTCCACTTCCGGTAGCCAGGAAATGAAATCCTTGTCTGGTATGGCCGCTATGGAATATTACTGGGCAGCTGCCTTTAATCCATGATCCATGACGCTGAGGAGTTCGCCCTCGCATTCATTTACACCGGCTTTGGTTACTTTTACGCGGCACAGCTTGCCTTCGAGATCAGGCGATCCGTTGAATACAAGCTGCAGGTAGTTGTCGCTGTACCCCTGCATCTTTCCGCCATTAGGGGCTCCCTTGTATTCGCGCTCCGGTATCACGTTCAGAATCTGGCCCACGAAACGCTCGGCATAAGCCAGCTGAAGCTGCTCCGACAAGTCGATCAGATCGTGCACCCGCGCATTCTTCACTTCCTCGTCCACCTGATCCTCCATTCGTGCCGCCGGCGTGCCGGTACGCTTCGAATACGGGAATACATGCATTTCCGAGAATTGAATCGCCTTCATCAGGTCATATCCGTTCCGGAACATCTCATCCGTTTCGCCAGGGAAGCCGACGATGACGTCCGTCGTAATGCCCACATCCGGCATCGCTTGACGAATCAGGCCCATCTTGTTATAGAATTCTTCCGTCGTATATTTACGGCGCATCCGTTTCAGTACCGTATCATCCCCCGCTTGGAGCGGAATGTGAAGATGGCGGCACATTTTACTGGAGCGGTTCAGCACGTCCAGCATCTTCTCATCGATCTGGCTTGCTTCAATGGAGCTGATGCGGATCCGTTCCAAACCGTCAACCCGGTCAAGGTCCCACAGCAAATCGGACAATCTGTAATCCTCGAGATCATCCCCATATCCGCCGGTGTGGATACCGGTCAGCACGATTTCCTTATAACCCGCTCCGACCAGCTGATGCGCCTGCTTGATGATGCTCTTCGGATCACGGCTTCGCGACAAACCGCGGGACCAAGGGATGATGCAGAACGTGCAGAAGTTGTTGCATCCGTCCTGAATTTTCAGAAATGCGCGAGTACGTTCCGCGAAATCCGGTACGTCCATTTCCTCGAATACCCGGGTCTTCATGATATTGCGCACGGCGTTAATCGGCTGGCGCGTCTTTTCGATGTCATGGATGAAATCCATGATTTTCTCGCGATCCTGGTTCCCGATGACGAGATCCACGCCCGGGATATCCAGAATTTCCGCCGGCGAGGTTTGGGCATAACAGCCCGTTACGGCCACGATCGCCTCGGGATTTCGGCGAACCGCGCGCCGGATCATCTGGCGGCTCTTCTTATCCCCTGTGTTGGTAACGTGGCAGGTGTTAATCAAATAAACATCAGCGGTTTGTTCGAAGTCCACCTGGTCGTAGCCTTCATTCTTGAAGTATTGCCAGATGGCCTCGGTATCGTAAAAATTGACTTTGCAACCCAACGTATAAAACGCTACGGATGGCATGTTCAAACGCCCCCCATTTCTCCAGATTCGTATAGTGCGCAGGCCAGCGCCGTCATGCCGGCGGTCTCGCAGCGAAGGATCCGCCTTCCGAGTCCAACGGCTACGGCTCCCGCAGCTTCGGCCGCTCGGCATTCCTCTTCCGTAAAGCCGCCCTCGGGTCCAACGACCAGCAGCAAGCTGGCAGGCTTGGCCGATTCACGCAGCGCCTGCTCTGCAAAAGGCTTCAGCACGTCCCTCAGCTGGGAACCCTGCTCTTTTTCATAACAAAAATATACGGCATCATAGCCGGAAAACGCTGCAAGCAGATTTTTCCACGTCAGAGGCTGTTCAACAGACGGAATCCGGTTGCGATGCGCCTGTTCAGCCGCCTCCTTCGCGATTTTGCGCCAGCGCTCCAGCCGCTTCCCTTCCTTTTTGGCATCGTACTGAACGATCGTTCTTTCCGACAGGAAGGGAACAAAGGACACCGCGCCGATCTCGGTGCACTTTTGGATGACGGTCTCCATCTTGTCGCCTTTCGGCAAACTCTGAGCAATGCTCACTTGCAGACGCGGTTCCTGCGACATCTCCATGGGTTCAATCACAACGGCAAACACGCTGCCTGCATCGATGCGCTCAATCTCCATCAAGGCCTCGCGGGATACCCCGTCGCTCACGATCAATTTATCGCCAAGCCTGCCTCGCATGACCTTGGCAATATGACGGGCATCGTCGCCCGTAATCTCAACACGGTCTCCCTCGAATTGCGCGGGAGTCACAAAATATCGCTGCATCTCTATCCTCACCTAACTCAAAAATCGCCAAACCCCATCATACAACTTTTCGCGCAAACTGACCAGAGTAAATCAGAGCCGGTAACCGCCGGTCATCATAATGAACATGTCCAAAAATTTGGAAGACAGTGCATGTGCCGCATCGTACAGGGGTTTGATCGTATAATCCTGGAACACAGGCAACAGTATGATCAACAGGAAGAAAAGGATCGACCATTGCTCAAACTTCTGAATCCTCGCGCTAAGACGCGGCGGCAGCGCATTCTCCAGAATCCGGTAGCCGTCCAGCGGAGGCAATGGAACCAGATTGAACAGGCATAGAAAGAAATTGAGCAATATAAAGATATTAAAGAACAAATGCACCGCTTGATCCGTCTTGGTTAATCCGACAGGAGGAATCATCCCTGTTTGATACAAAACGGCATAAATGAGAGCCCCCAGTATTCCCAAGAGAAGGTTGCTCAGCGGACCGACCGCAGCCACGATGATGCTCATGCGGCGCGGGTTGCTGAAGTTCTCCCGATTGACCGGCACCGGCCGTGCCCAGCCGAAACCTGCAATCAGCAGGAGAAGAATTCCCAGAAAATCGAAATGCACCGCCGGATTCAGCGTGACCCTGCCCAGCAGCTTGGCCGTCGGGTCTCCGAATTTATTGGCAAAATAGGCATGCGAGAACTCATGCACGGTAAATGCGATGATCAAAGCAATCAGGTAAAAAGGAAGCTGCTCCAACGGGTAAAATAGCAGTTGGTCCAAAAAATCCATAATCAGTTCTTCCTCGCCACGAATGCAACCCAATCATCCTCGCGGCAAATATCCGCAATTTCGAAACCGGAAGCAATCAAAGCCTTCTCCACGATCTCTTCCTTGTTCTTGTAAATGCCCGAAGCGATATAAGCGCCTCCCGGCTGAAGAGCCTGGTATACGTCGTCCACGAACAGCAGAATAACCTCGGCCAAAATGTTTGCCACCACGATTTGTACCGGCAGCGTCACGCCCAGATCCGAGTCATCGGACGAATCCGTGAGTACGGAGAGCAGATCGCTTTCCTTCACCGTAATCCGGTCTTCCAGGCCGTTCAGGCGGGTGTTCTCCGTCGCGCTGGATACCGCGACCGGATCCAGGTCGAGAGCCAAAATTCGTGAAGCGCCCAGATGCGCTGCGCCGATGGAGAGGATGCCTGAGCCTGTCCCGACATCGATGACTTCCTCTCCGCCCTTGATCACCATCTCCAATGTACGCAAGCATAACGAAGTCGTCGGATGCGTTCCTGTGCCGAAGGCCATGCCCGGGTCCAGCTCGATGATGGACTCGTGCTCTGATTCCGGGGTGTACTCTTCCCACGTCGGTTTGATGGTCAGCCTGTCGGAGACGCGGATCGGTTTGAAATACTGCTTCCAGGCCGTAGCCCAATCATTCTCGTCCACCGTCTTCATCTCATACCGCACTTCGCCCGTTTCGATACCGAATTCCTTCAGCTCATTGACGCGCGGCGTTATTTCATCGCGGATCGCTTCCAGCGTCACCGTCTCGTCGAAGTAACCTTTGATGACGGCCTGGCCTTCAGGAATATCGTTAAACGGAACGATCTCGTCAAACCACTGTCCCAGAGAGGTGTCCCGCTTTTTGTTCGTAGTACCGGACTCCTCGATCGAAACGCCTCCGGCTCCCGCTTCATGCAGGAAATTCGTAATCATCTCCACGGCTTCCTCCGTGGTATGTATCGTTAATTCACGCCATAACATGTGCAATTGTTCCTCCTCTTTCATACGTAAGTATCATTGTACTATATTGAGGACCCCGGATACAAAGTTTGCACTAAAATACCATGATAACTTTTCAAAGTCATTCATCAAATTCAAAAAAGCCCTGCTGCAACCTCCATTAAAAGAAGGCAGGCGGGCTTTTCCACATTCCACATCGGTAGCGATTAATCTACATTTTTGCTGGTTTCATCCAAAATTTTCTTCAATTGGCGTTCATCCGCTGCCTCGCTTCGGCGCAGCGCTTCCACATCATCGTGATCGGCTTCCATAGCCGAAAACTCAACATCCTCCGCCTTGGCGGACTGCAGCGCAATCATCTTCTCGGTTTTGCTCGAGATCTTCCCTTTTTTTACGCGTCTCATCATGGGTGTCATTCTCCTTTCCGATATCAACACTCAGAGCGGTGCCTGGAACCTTAAATCATGCCGCCGGATTCTTCGATTAACCGCATGGCTTGCGGGAAGACGCTTTCGTCCAGTACAACCGTCAGCAAAATATCCCGGCCTTCGGTTCCATCTTCACCGCCGGTGCTCATCCCGCTGGCCGCTGGGTCCGCAGCTCCGAGAATTCCGGCTCCCGGCCCCGAAATATCCGCATTTAAGGTCATCGTTGTTAAGCTTGCGATGTTGCCTGTCAACGGATTCATCGGATTGTTGAGCTCCCCGCCGGGATCGGCGCTAAACCGGTCGATGGACATATCGGCAACGCGCAGCGACTGCAATTTGCGGGCGGCATGCCGGGCTTCTTCCGGACTTTTGAAATAGGCCAAAATGTTTTTCTCTGCCACTTCATTCACCTGCATTTCCTATTCAAGATTGCATCTTCCGAGATGGAACTATCCTAGGTTGCTTCATTGTCAAACCTTTTATTCTTGAGCGATACGAACCTGTAAAGCAGCGGGATATCCCTGCTGCTTCTTCTGCCACAAACCAAAAAGCAGCAGGCCAAAGGTAGGGAAACCTTTAGAGCCTGCTGCTTTTTGCTATTTTGCTATGCTATGAGGGAATTACCCCTATCGTGGATTAATCACCGCGGAAAGCTTTTTTTACACGGTCAAAAAAGGACTGTTCCTGTTCATGGGTCTGTTCGCCATCAAGCGAAGCGAATTGACGAAGCAGCTCTTTCTGTTCATCGCTGAGCTTGCTAGGCGTAATGACCACAACCTTGACATGCTGGTCACCCTGTCCCATACCGCGCAGCCGTGGCACCCCTTTGCCTTTCAAGCGGAAGAAAGTTCCCGTCTGCGTGCCGGCCGGTATCTTCAGCTTCACTTTCTCGGTTAGCGTCGGAATCTCGATCTCGTCGCCAAGCGCGGCTTGGGCAAAGGTAAGCGGCACTTCGCAATAAATGTCGTCCCCTTCGCGTTCAAAGAAGTCATGCGGCTTCACGCGGATTACGATATACAGGTCGCCGGCCGGACCGCCGCGGAATCCGCCTTCGCCTTCGCCCGTCATGCGCAGCTGAGCTCCGTCATCCACGCCTGCAGGTACACGAACGTGAATCTTGCGCTGTTTCTTCACCTTGCCGTTGCCGTTACAAGTCGAGCAGCGGTCTTTGATGATCTTCCCTGTTCCGTTACAGTTCGAGCAGGCGCGGCGGTTCACCATACGTCCAAACGGCGTATTTTGCACGACCTCCTGCTGCCCGCTTCCGTTACACACCGAGCAGGTATGCGGCTGCGTGCCCGGCTTCGCTCCCGAGCCGTGACATGTATCGCATGTCTCCGTTCTCGGAATGGTAATGTCCGTTTCCTTTCCGAATACGGCTTCCTTGAATTCAACCGTCATCGTGTATTGCAGATCGTTCCCCCGCTGAGGCGCGTTCGGATCACGGCGTCCATTGCCGCCAAAGAACATATCGAATATATCTCCAAAACCGCCGAAATCACCGGAGAAACCGCCTCCGCCCATGCCTTGGTTCGGATCTATATGACCGTACTGGTCATAACGCGCACGCTTCTGACCATCGCTCAATACATCGTAAGCCTCTTTCACTTCCTTGAATTTGGCTTCCGCGTCCGCCGCTTTGTTCACGTCCGGATGATACTGGCGGGCCATTTTGCGGTACGCCTTCTTGATCTCATCGTCCGATGCATCCTTGCCGACACCGAGCACCTCATAATAATCACGCTTATCAGCCACGGTTTCACCCCAATCTCTTTATTACTCTTTACATAAGGAAAGCCAAAGTGCGAAGATGCGCAGCTTTGACCTTCCCATACAATCTATTCAGATTAACCTTTGTTTTTATCTTCGTCAACAACCTCGTAATCTGCATCCACGACGTTGTCTTTCTTAGGAGCGCCGGACTCGGCACCTTCAGCACCTTGTTGTTCTTGTGCCGCTTGCTCATACAGCTTCACGGACAGCTGCTGTACGATTTGAGTAAGCTCCTCTACCGAAGCGTTAATCTCTTCCAGGTTATCGGATTCAAGCGCCTTCTTCACTTTGTCTTTCGCTTCGTTTGCTTTTTCCACTTCGGAAGCATCGACTTTGTCGCCCAGGTCCTTGAGTGTTTTCTCGGTCGTGTACACGAGTTGGTCGGCATTGTTGCGAGCCTCCACCAGCTCTTTGCGTTTACGGTCTTCTTCGGCATGAAGCTCAGCGTCTTTCATCATTTGTTCAACTTCAGCGTCGCTCAGGCCGCTGGAGGACGTGATGGTGATCTTCTGGCTCTTGCCGGTACCTTTATCCGTTGCCGACACGTTTACGATCCCGTTGGCATCGATATCGAAGGTAACCTCGATTTGCGGAACTCCGCGCGGTGCAGGAGGAATGTCTCCGAGCATGAAGCGTCCCAGCGTTTTGTTGCCGGCTGCCATTTCGCGCTCGCCTTGCAGCACGTGAATTTCCACGCTCGGCTGGTTATCCGCATAAGTGGAGAACACTTGGGATTTGCTTGTAGGAATCGTCGTGTTGCGGTCGATCATTTTGGTGAATACGCCGCCTGCGGTTTCGATACCGAGGGACAGCGGGGTCACGTCGAGCAATACGACGTCTTTAACGTCACCGGTCAATACGCCGGCTTGAACCGCTGCTCCAAGCGCAACCACTTCGTCCGGGTTTACGCCTTTATGAGGCTCTTTGCCCGTCAATTTTTTGATCGCTTCCTGCACGGCAGGAATACGAGTGGAACCGCCGACCAGGACGATTTTATGAATATCGTTCGCTGTCAAACCTGCATCGCTGAGCGCTTGACGAGTCGGTCCAAGCGTACGCTCTACAAGGGAAGCGGACAATTCTTCGAATTTGGCGCGGGTCAGGTTGATCTCAAGGTGCTGAGGAACGCCGTCTGCAACCGTGATGAACGGCAGCGAGATCGTTGTTGTCAGTACGCCGGACAATTCCTTTTTCGCTTTTTCCGCTGCGTCTTTCAGACGTTGAACGGCTGCTTTGTCTTTGCTCAGATCGATGCCTTGCTCTTTCTTGAATTCGGCTACCAGATAGTCGATGATCACTTGGTCGAAGTCGTCGCCGCCCAGTTGGTTGTCCCCGCTGGTTGCTTTTACTTCGAAGAAGCCGTCGCCCAGTTCCAGAATGGAAACGTCGAATGTACCGCCGCCAAGGTCATATACCAGGATGGTTTGGTCTTCGGATTTCTCCATGCCGTAAGCCAATGCCGCAGCCGTCGGCTCGTTGACGATACGCAGAACTTCTAGGCCCGCGATTTTGCCGGCATCCTTGGTAGCCTGACGCTGGCTGTCATTAAAATATGCGGGAACCGTAATAACCGCTTGGGTTACAGGTTGGCCCAGGTATGCTTCCGCATCGGATTTCAGCTTCTGCAGAATGATGGCGGAGATTTCCTGCGGTGTGTAGTCTTTGCCGTCGATGGATTCTTTGTGATTCGTGCCCATATGGCGCTTAATGGAAATGATGGTGCGATCCGGGTTGGTGATCGCTTGGCGTTTGGCTGTATCCCCGACGATGCGCTCGCCGTCTTTCTTAAATCCGACAACCGACGGGGTTGTGCGGGCACCCTCCGGATTCGGGATAACTACCGCTTCCCCACCCTCCATGACGGCTACGCAGGAGTTGGTTGTTCCTAAGTCGATACCAATAACTTTGCTCATGTAAAATTTTCCTCCTTATTCATTCATGCGAATCCCCGCATGACATTCATCATTTTTATATGATAAACGACTATCGAAAGTCGTTTACATGCTCACTTTGACCATGGCAGGTCTCAATACTTTATCTTTTAACATGTACCCTTTCTGCACTTCCTCAACCACGATGCCTTCCTCGTACTCATCGCTCTCCACCTGCATGATCGCTTGGTGGTACTCCGGATTGAACGGCTCGCCCACACTCTTCATTGCGCTCAAGCCTTCGGTAGCAAGAACGGATTCCAATTGACGGAAGATCATGCTGACGCCCTTGGAGAAGGATTCAAATTCCGGGTTCTCCTCGGATGCCTGGAGGGCACGCTCAAAGTTGTCGATGACGGGCAGAAGCTCCGTAATCAGTTTGGAGGAAGCATATTTGCCCAGATCCTCTTTCTCTTTCTGCGTGCGGCGGCGGAAATTATCGAAATCCGCCTGTACCCGCAGGGTACGCTGCTGCTGCTCCTGCAGCTCGGCCTGAAGCTTCTCAAGCTCGGCCGAACCTGCGGCTTCATCAGCCGATTCCGTTACGGGAATCTCCTGCTCGGGATTCACGGCCTCCTCCGGAGACCCGCTCTCACCCGTGTTTGGCGTGTTTTCCAAAGTTTCTTCGATCGTTTCTTCTGTAACTGTATCTTGAACGGCATCCTTGTGCTCATTATTCAAGACGCCTTCACCTCCTTCATATTCTAAACCAGACGGTCTATAACTCATCTATCTTAGCGTTATTCGCCTATTTCCTTCATCTTGATCACATGATGAATCCGCAGCACGGCAGCCGCAACCTCGCCGGCTGCCCGCAGGCCGTGAAGTTTGACCGGGGCCGGATCCAGCACGCCCAGCTCTTCATAGTCGACAACCCGCCCACTGTCGCAGTCAATCCCCATGCAGTCGGAGTCGGCTCGAATTTGTGCGGCTCGGACCTCCTCCATCTTCTCAAGCGGATTATAACCGGCGTTCAGAAGAATCTGCGACATCGGCTTTCGCAGCGCGGCGGAAACTGCCTCCATGCCGAAGGCTTCCATGCCTTTCTGGGCTTCCCGGATCCGTTCCAGTTCATAAGACACGGCCAGTTCGCTTGTCCCGCCGCCTGGAAGCACCCCGCCGGATACGGCAGCCTGAAGTGCCGAAGCGGCGTCGCCCGCAATCCTGGCGGCCTCCCCTACCACTTCCGAAGTGCTTGCCCCGACGATCACCGTCACAATGCGGTCCTTGCTGCCGCAGGACAGGCGGATTTTTTCGATGCCTTCATCATAAGCGACGCGCGGGGTATGACCCAGAAGGGCCGCAAGCTCTTTCGAGTCTTTATGTAACGCCTTGCGGCGTATCGGTGTAGCTCCCGTCATGTCGCTTACCTTGCGGAGATCCGCACGCGATACGCGCGGCACCACCATCATCCCGTGATCCAGGCAAAACTGCTCCGCATCCGGATGAATGCCCTTTTCGAGGAGGATGAGTTTTACGGATAGTTCGGACAATCTGTCCAAATCCGACGCGAACACTTTTCGCAGATCCATATACTGCGCGAATCCGGCTTCGGTTGTAAGGGCCTCTTCGTCGATGTCGTCGGGCTCCAGGGAATCATACAGCACCAGCACTCTGGCATCGTCGTAGGACTTGGACTCCCTGGCGAAGATCGGCCGCTGCCGGAGCAGAACCCCCTCGAACACTTCATTCTCGGCATTCTCCAGCGCAATTATACTGTCTGCGAGCGAGTAGGAAGGATCCTGCAGACGGTCGATTCCGGCTTTGCGCGCGGCTTGCATAACCAGCTCCACGATGTCCTTCCGTTCACGCCCGGCGACATGCACCGTCCGTTCCAGCAGCGGATCATCCAATCCGCCGATCAGCCGGACACGCTTCGACAAGAGCTGCATCGATTTCTCGACTCCCTGGCGCAGGCCCTCAACCACCTTGGAAGCGGGCACCCCGCGCGTGATGCGGGATACCCCTTCCTGCACGAGGGCGCCCGCAAGCACGGTTGCCGTTGTGGTACCGTCGCCGATTTTCTCCTGCTGCGCCCGAGCCACCTGAATCAGAAGGCGCGCGGCGGGATGGGTGACATCCATTTTGTCCAGAATCGTCACTCCGTCATTGGTGATGACCACTTCGCCGCGCGGGCCAACCAGCATGACGTCGAGCCCCTTGGGGCCAAGCGTGCCTTCTACGGCGGACGTAACTGCGCGGACGGCATTGCTGTTGTTCAGCAGCGTGGAATAACGCTCGTCTCCGTCCACTTGGCTATGTTGTCCTTGGCTCATCTGTCTCACTCCTTTATTTGTACCAGTGTGACAGCAGCTTCGTCAGGTCATGGGATAACACATTCAAGATGCCGATCACCCGTGCATATTCCATTCTTGTAGGACCGAGAATGCCGATCGAACCAAGCGCTTTGCCGTCGATCGAATACGTCGCAGTGATCAAACTGCAGTTCGAAATGGCCTCATGCGTATTCTCCGTGCCGATCTTCACTTGGACACCGTGCTCCCCGGGAGCAGGTGCCATGAGCTTCATCAGTGCGGGAGTCTGCTCCAGAAGCTCGAATATTTCCCTAACCTTATCAACATCCTTGAACTCCGGCTGGTTCAGCATGTGGGTCGTGCCGCTCAGATAGACCCCCCGGTGATCCGGTTCGTTGTTGAGAGCGATATCCAGCATACTCATCAGATCCTCATAATGTGAAATATGCCGCTGCATTTCCTCGGCAATTTCCGAATACAAACGAGTCTTGAGTTTATATAGAGGCACATTGACCAGCTTCTTGTTCAGAAGATTTACCACTTGCTCCAGTTCCGATACGGACACGCCCTGCGGAATCGAAACAACCTTGTTCTCGACTTGCCCTGTGCTGGTAACGATGATGGCCACCGCTTGATCCTCATGTAGAGGAAGAAGCTGGAAATGGCGCAAAGACGTATGAAAAACTTCCGGTCCCAGCAGGATGGAAGTGTAATTAGTCATTTGAGACAGAATGCCGGCTGTATGCTGTATCATCTGCTCCATCACGTTCAGCTTTTCTGCAAAAAATGATTTCATCATATGCAGTTCCGCAGGGTTCAAGGAAAACGACGACGTGAGATGATCAACATAATATCGATATCCTTTATGCGACGGTATTCGTCCAGCTGAAGTATGGGGCTGCTCCAGAAACCCGAGCTCCTCCAGATCAGCCATCTCGTTGCGAATGGTTGCCGGGCTGTAGCCGACGTCCCCTCGCTTGGAAATGCTTCTTGAACCAACCGGCTCGGCAGAACGGATATAGTCATCCACAATGGCATTCAAAATCATGCGCTGACGATCTGTTAACATGTCGCTTCCCTCCTTGCTGACTGCTCATTTTCGCTTTCGTTAGCACTCATCGCCATCGAGTGCTAACCGATATAACAAAAATACCAAACCGACCTGAGGATTGTCAAGTCAGTTCAGTACTTTAAGAACAGCTATTTCGTCACAAGCATGCTGCTTCTTGCAGTGGATGCAGTCGGTCCATACCTTCTCCGGAAAAATCTCCTTCTCTACGACGGCAAAGCCGTTTTTGATGAAAAAAGATACCTCATACGTCAAGGCCATTACTTTCGGAAGCTCGCGGCGTTTCGCTTCTTCCAGAAGGGTGTCCACCAGCATGGAGCCGATGCCTTGCCCTTTATATCCTTCCGAGATGCCGAGCGAACGGATCTCGACCAAATCGCTTCCCAGCTGGCACAATGAACCGCAGCCAATGACGTGCCCTTCGGATTCAGCTACAACGAATTCTCCGATTTGTTTCTCCAGCACTTTTTTGGACCGGGGGAGCATAATCCCCTTCTCGGCATAACCCTGAATCATCTGATACAGCGGCTCGACATCCTCTAACTTTGCTTTTCTGCATACCGCCGACATGTTGTCCGTCTCCCCTTTACACGCTCCGTCATGTTATGAATAAATATACAACAGAGCGCATATAAGTTCAATAGATTAATTTGTCGTCAGGCTTCCTATGAATTCGCCAAACACATCGTTGCCAAACAAAATGCCTTTGCTGCTCAGCTTATACCCGTCTTCGGTGGCATCGAGGAGGCCCGCGCCTACCATTTTATTCAGCGGACCGGCAAAAACATCCTCCATGGAGATCCCGAACTGCTCCCGGAACCGGCTGCGCGAGACGCCGTCCAGCACGCGCAACCCGACCATCAGGAAATCCTCCATCGCTTCTTCCTTAGATATCTCAAAGCTCTCCAATCTTGGAAGGCCTTTATTGGCTGCTTCATTATAGGGATTGACCCCTTTGATGTTCACATGGCGCTGACGGCCGACATATCCGTGCGCCCCCGCGCCTAGGCCGTAATAGTCTTCGTTGCGCCAATACGTCATATTATGCCGGCTCTCGAAGCCGGGTTTCGCAAAATTGCTGATTTCGTACTGCTTATATCCGGCAGCCTTCATCCGTTCCATTAAAAGAAGGTACATATTCAGCTCGTCCTCCTCATCCGGAAGCGGAAGCTGGTTTCGCTGGTACATCGTATGGAACAGCGTATTCTCTTCGACCTTCAGGCTGTAGATTGAATAATGCGGGAGTTCGAGCTCCAATGCCTTATCCACGCTTTCCGCAAGCATGTCCAAGGTTTGATTCGGGAGACCGAACATCAGATCGATGGACATGTTGTCAAAGCCTGCTCTTCTGGCGTTATCGAGACTTCGGTATACGTCATCCGTATCATGAATTCTGCCGATGCCGGTCAGCAATGTGTTCTGGAAGGCCTGCACCCCGAAGCTGATCCGGTTCACCCCGCCTTGGCGCATGACGGACAGCTTCTCCAGATCCGTGGTGCCGGGATTCGCCTCCATTGAAAATTCGATGCTATCGGACCATTCCGGAAAATGGCGCTTCACGCTCTGCAAGAAGTATTCCATTTCGTTCGGCTTCAGCACGGTTGGCGTCCCGCCGCCTACAAAGATGCTTTTGATTCGTCCCGGCGGATTAGCCTGAACGGTCAGCTCCATTTCCTTATCCAGCGCTCGCAAATAATCCATTACCGGCTGATCCTTTAACACGTAGGAATTGAAGTCGCAGTAAAAACATTTATTGGTACAGAACGGAATATGGATGTACACCGCTTCCGTCCGTTGATCGTTTGCCGTCATTCTTTTCTTGCCCCCTCATATACCGCTCTGGCATGACTTACTTTAAGTAACTTCTTGAAAGTTCCTTCTCTACTATAACGCTATGCCTCTTGGAATGAAAGAAAGGAAAGCCGAGAATCGGCTTTCCCATCATTTACATCGAGAAGGCTATACAGGCAAGGAGCGGCTCTTTAACTCAAAGGCCTTCCCCTGCCATTGGCTTCCTATTACTTGTCGTCGATTTTCAGAACGGCCATGAAGGCTTCCTGCGGCACTTCGACGCTGCCCACCTGCTTCATCCGCTTCTTACCTTCCTTCTGCTTCTCCAGAAGTTTCCGTTTACGGGAGATGTCGCCGCCGTAACATTTGGCAAGCACGTTCTTGCGCATCGCTTTAACCGTTTCGCGGGCCACGACCTTGGTACCGACCGATGCCTGAATCGGCACCTCGAACATTTGGCGAGGAATCAGCTCGCGCAGCTTCTCGCAAATCGCCCGGCCGCGGTGGTAAGCGCGGTCCTTGTGCACGATAAAGGACAGGGCATCCACCTGCTCGGCATTAAGCAGAATGTCCATTTTGACCAGATTGGACCGGCGGTATCCGGACAGCTCATAATCGAATGAAGCATATCCTTTGGTGCTCGATTTCAACTGATCGAAGAAATCGTACACGATTTCCGACAACGGAATTTCATAGGTAATGGTGACGCGCGTCGTGTCCAGGTATTCCATGTTGACGAATTCGCCGCGTTTGTTTTGGCAAAGCTCCATGATCGCTCCGACATAATCATTCGGCACGATAATGGCTGCTTTAACATAAGGTTCTTCGACATAATCGACCTTGCCGACCTCAGGATAATGGGAAGGGTTATCGATTTGAATCTGCTCTCCGTTCGTCAGCGTAATGCGGTAAATCACGCTCGGCGCGGTCGTAATCAGCGGTATGTTAAACTCGCGTTCGATCCGCTCCTGAATGACGTCCATATGAAGGAGGCCCAGGAATCCGCAGCGGAAGCCGAATCCGAGCGCGCTGGACGTTTCCGGCTCAAAGCTGAGCGATGCATCGTTCAGCTGCAGCTTCTCGAGCGCCTCGCGCAGATCGTTGTAGTCCGATGTTTCGATTGGATACAATCCGCAGAACACCATCGGATTGATTTTGCGGTAACCCGGCAGCGGCTCGGCCGTCGGACGCTTGGCATCCGTTACCGTATCCCCGACCTGCGTATCGCCCACGCTCTTGATGCCCGCAACGATGAAACCGACATCGCCGACGTTAAGCTCGTCCACGATGGACATGCGCGGCTTAAAGGCACCCACCTCGATCACCTCGAAGGTTTTGCCGGTGGCCATCATCTTGATCTTGGAGCCGGCCTTGATGCTGCCGTCAATGACGCGAACATATACGATGACGCCCTTGTAAGGATCATAATGGGAGTCGAAAATCAGCGCTTTCAGCGGTTCTTCGGAACTACCCGTTGGCGCAGGCACTTTCTGAACCACCTGCTCCAGAATTTCCTTGATTCCGATGCCCGCTTTCGCGGAAGCCAAAACGGCATCGCTGGCATCGAGCCCGATCACATCCTCGACCTCCTGCTTCACCCGTTCGGGATCGGCGCTCGGCAGGTCGATTTTGTTAATGACAGGCAAAATTTCAAGATTGTTGTCCAAGGCCAGATATACGTTGGCCAATGTCTGCGCTTCGATTCCCTGCGCGGCATCGACAACGAGCAGCGCGCCTTCGCAAGCGGCCAGGCTTCGGGATACCTCATACGTGAAGTCGACGTGTCCCGGAGTATCGATCAGGTTCAATATATACTCCTCGCCGTCATCGGCTTTGTAGTTCAGGCGAACCGCCTGCAGCTTGATGGTAATTCCGCGCTCTCGCTCCAGATCCATCTGATCCAGTACCTGCTCCTGCATTTCACGCGAAGTTAATGCGCCCGTAAATTCCAAAATACGGTCGGCAAGCGTCGATTTCCCATGGTCTATATGTGCAATGATACAGAAATTACGAATTTTTTGTTGTCTTACTTGTACGTCTGTCATGCCTAACCCCCAACAACCACCAGATGTTTGAATCAACTTATTATACCAGTTGAGGGGATGCACAGCAATGCTGAGAATAAAGGCGAAATTTATTCCGTAATCGATCCGAACATCGACACGACCCAGCGGATGCTTTGGTCAGAGAGCTGCTGAAGCAGTCCGGCCGTTTTGTCGGCAAGCACATCGGCAGGCGGTTGGGAGCGTTCGGGGAGCAGGATGTCGCTGGGCGACGGCTCGTATTCGGGCACTGCCGTCTTACGGGCGTCCGGTTCCTGGTCGACGGATTCAGGGGCGGGAGGATGCTTCCGCGTCCCTCCCCATCCATTCCCCTGGGCCGTACCGCCTTGCGGATCCTGAACATGGCCTTGCACCACGGTCTGCGTTCCCCCGGTACCGTCGGCCGGCACCGGCCCTTTGGCCCCTCCAAGCTGCATGCCGACCAATATGCCGATGCCTGTCCATATGATTAGCGCCACAAACCGTTTTCCCAATCTCGACATCATAAGCCCCTCCTTGATTTACCCCTTCATTCCTGCTCCGTTAATGACCCCTTACCTTCAACCTGCTTTGGATGCTTTATCCTCGGCACCTTTATCGCTACCGTCCTTGGCTGCTGAAGCCGACTGCTTCTTCGCTGGATCACTCTCTTTTTTCACACTGGCCTTCTCGGCTTCTTGTTCCTGCCAGTACACGTCGGCGATGATGTCGGCCAGCGCTTCGGCCGTTCGCTGCAATTCTTCCTTCGTATTGTCGATGCCGCCGATTTCGATCAGGATGCTGTTCGGGGACAAGGATTGGTTGTACTCTCCGTTCCCTTGGTCCGCCGATTTGCCCCACACGCCCCGGGAAACGCCGGGATAGGACTTCTCCAGCTTGGCATTGATTTTGCTTGCAAACGCCTCGTTCTGTCTCCAGTTCTCGTTCGCATGTCCGATGATGAAGTACACCTTGGCGTAATTGACGCCGTTTACGGTAGCCGTCGTTTTGTTGTATCGCTGCGAATCCCGGTGGATATCGATCAGATAGTTGATGCCGTCGTTCTGGGACATGGCCTCCATGGCCATCTGGCGCGAGTATTTATAAGAATAGTTATAGTTATATCCTTCCACGGTAGATTGATAATCGCTCTTGTCGTGCAGGGTGCCGATTCCGTTGGCTTCAAGCCTTTTGCTCAGGAAGCTGCCCACCAGCATGACGTTCTTGGTCGGGGATACCGCCCCCGGATTATCGGATGGATGCGAGAGCAGCGGGTTATACGCTTCCTGCGGGTGGGAATGATAGATGAGCACGGATTTCTTCCCGTTCGTTGTCTTTCCGTCCTTGGAGGTGCTTCCGGGTTCATTCTTGCTGCCGGGGTCGTCCTTCCCGCCCTGATCCGGAGCATCCTCGCCCTTTCCTTCATTGCCGCTGTTCCCTTGTTCGCCTTGCGTCGGCTCTTCCCCGGCCTCGGCGGGCTCTCCCTCCGCCTGCTCTTCCGCCGGATCCGGCCGGTAATCGGCCGGTGCCTCGCCATCCTCGTTACCGGAGCCGTGCGACAGCTGAACCGGTTGATTAGCCTTCATGCCGGGAAGCTCTCCCGCAAGGAGGCTCTTCGGATCCTTCGGGTTTACGCTCGTCAGGAGCTCAAAGACGAACGTGGACATTTTTTCGCCGGAGAAGCTCGAGGTCTCTTTGGAAGCCGTCATATGCGGCATCTCCATGCCGATCATATCGATGAAAAAATGGCTGGATAACGAAGCGGCCAATCCTTTCATCGACGACACGGGCGAGGAATTCATCCGCTGTTCCGCCATTCCCCCGAGCCCTAGCAAAATAAAAAATATAAGAGAGCCTAGCATCAGTATAATTAACGTACGCCCCATGCTCAGACCTTCCATGACCTTCCGTTTCATCCTGGCAATATTCCAGATGCGGAACTTGCGATTGTTCATAGCGATGTCCTCCTCGGTTCGCCGGGAGATGCCGACCTCATCCAGCCGTTCCCGCGACTCTGTAATCTCTTATACTTCAAATCTATGAACCGGGGAGATTCGATAGAACTAGATCCTGGAAAAATATAAAAGCTCCGATAGATTCGGAGCTTTTACTATGGGTCAGTGGGTATACGCGCCTACATTGCCGGGATCCACGGCTTCATGGAGCGCCGCGTTCAGGCCGGTCGCCACGATGTTGGCGATATCTTCTATAAATTCGTCAATCTCCTTAGGCGTTACGATAAGGTCATGGCCCAGCGGCTCCAGAACCTCCTTCACCAGGGCGAGGCGCTCGCCTTCGGGGATATCGTGCAGCATTCCCATAATCTTGCCCGTCTCCGGCGCGCCTTCCCCGAAGTGGGATTTCATCAGCTCAATCGCATTATTGACGATGGTGGAAGCGTAGCAGACGGTCGGAACGCCGATCGCAATGCACGGCACCCCGAGAATTTCTTGGGTCAATCCCTTGCGCTTGTTGCCGACGCCGGAGCCGGGATGGATGCCGATATCCGCAATCTGGATGGTCGTGTTCACCCGCTCCAGCGAACGCGAAGCCAGTGCGTCGATGGCGATGATCAACTCGGGGCGCGTCTGTTCCACGATGCCTTGAACCGTTTCGCTCGACTCAATCCCCGTCAGGCCGAGAACGCCCGGCGCAACGGCGCTTACCTGGCGATAGCCCGGGGCCACCCGATCCGGCATGAGCTCGAAATACTGGCGGGTCACCATCACGTTCTCCACCACGAGCGGTCCCAGCGAATCCGGCGTCACGTTCCAGTTGCCGAGCCCGACAATGAGCACGCTTGCCTTGGGTCCAATCCCGATCCGGGACATGAAAGCTTCAAACTCGCGGGCAAAAACAACGGATACCTGATCCTGAAGCCCCGTATCGCCCTTGCGAAGATCGGGAACCTCCAACGTGACGTAATGCCCCTTCACCCTTCCGATTTGCTGAGAGGCAGCATCGTTCTCCACATCCAGCCTTGTAATCTTGATTCCGTCCTCCTGCACCACGTCCTCCATAACCCCGGGAATGGGCGCGCTTCCTGTGCCTCCAGCCAGTTCTCTTGATTCAACGGCCAGATCCGTTCGGACCGAGTATTTTTGCAGATCCAGATCCATCTAAATTCACACTCCTCCTCATATTGCTAGTAGTGTGCGAGAGTAGGGGAGAGATTATGCAGAAGTCCGAATGAGTATTGCTTTTTGTCCACCCCCATGCTAAAATATTTTAAGTTGTGAATCATTTCGCTCTATTGAAATGCCTTACAGGAGGTGAATGTAATGCCAAACATCAAATCCGCGATTAAACGTGTAAAGACAAATGACAAACGCCACGCGCTTAACATTTCTCAAAAATCCGCGCTTCGCACAGCTGTTAAAACTGCTGACGTAGCGTTGAACGGTACAGAAATCGAAGCTGCTAAAGTAGCTTTCCAAGCTGCTTCCAAGAAGCTTGATAAAGCCGTAACGAAGGGCCTGATCCATAAGAACGCAGCTGCCCGCAAGAAATCCCGTCTGGCGAAAAGACTAAACGCTCTTACGTCCCAAGCGTAAGAAACGTTTGTTGAATACGACATGGAAAAAGCCCTGAACAGTTCACGCTGCTCAGGGCTTTTTGTGATTAGAAAAACGTTCATCGATGCACACTCTTCCGAGGATTGACCGCTTATAGCGGATGTTTTTCATGCGGGGTCAACTTGGTTTAGCTCTGCAGGTCATACTTTCTGATCTCTAGATGAAAAAGAGCGTACGGCCGCTCGCGCGTCCCCGTACGCTCTTGACTTATCTCGGTTCGCTTACGCGCCAAGCCGCAGCAGAAACAACTCGATTCCGAGCACCTTATCCACGGCCCCGGTCTTCATCTGGTAATCCAGATTGGCGAGATGGTTCAATATGCCTTCAAGACGTGCCGTCTGAAACTTGCGGGCCTGCTCGCCAGCAATCTTCACCGCATAAGGATGCACCCCGATTTGGGAAGCAATCTGCTGCTGCGAGTAGCTCTGGGTGGATAACGTCTTCACCTGAAGAATGATTCGGAACTGCCTGGTAATCAGGGCCGCAATCTTGATGGGCTCCTCGCGCTGCTTCAGCAGCTCATAATAGATCCCGAGCGCCTTGTCCAATCGGAGATTGGCGATATCCTCCACGAGCGCAAACACATTCTGTTCCGTGCTGCGCGCCACCAGCATATCCACGGTTGCAACATCAATGGCTCCGTCGGCTCCCGCATACAAACACAGCTTCTCGATTTCACCCGATAAAGCCTGGAGACTGGTTCCCGCATTCCGAACAAGCGCTTCCGCCGCGCCTGCGCGCAGCGTGCAGCCGCCTTTCTTCACCTGCTGGTCCACCCAGCGAAGAAGTTCGTCCCCGCCCAAAGGCATGAAGGAGAGGGCAACCCCCGACTTCTTGACCGCCTTGACTACCTTCTTGCGCTCATCCAGCTTTTCCTGCCCCACCATAAAGACAATCACGCTATAATCTGCGGGATTGGTCAAATAATCCAGCAAAGCCTCTGGACGATGATCCACTTTCCCGTTATCTTTTGCAGCCGTAAAAAAAGCCGTATCCCGGACGAATATCAGTTTTTTCTGAACCATAAAAGGAACCGTCTCGGCTTCCTCTACCACGGTTTGTATCGGAACTTCCCCTAAATCCATGTGAACCAGCGCAAAATCCCGGTCTTCTTTCGGGATCAGCTGGGCTTCCAGAAATTCGGCGAACTCCTTCATCTGGAATTTCTCGCTGCCGTACAGCAAATAGACGGAAGACACGTCTCCCTGCTTGACCGCCTTGGCCGCCGCTTTGGCATCCATCGGCGTCCCCCCTTTCTACTCTGTACACTATACCAAAAAACAGTGCCCGAATGCGATAGACGTCCAACATAAAAAACGAAATCGCCCACGCGAAAACAAAGAGACCTCGGCTGTAGGCAGCGGCAAGGTCCCTTCGTCCCAACACATCTATATAAACGCCGGCAAGCATGCTCTAGAAACACCTCGCCGCCGGTCATACGACGGTAGTTGGTATAATGCTCTCTCTAATATATTGTATTCATATCTCCCGGCATTGGTGCGCCGAATGTATTTATATCTGTATAATTCTATGGTTTAGGCTGCTTCTGACCCGCAGACGCCGGCGGCTGAGCCTTCTCTATGGAGTAGACGGATTCAACCAGCTCTTTGTTCGTCTGTACCTTGTACTTGAACGTTAAGCCGTCCTCGGACCATTGACCGGATACCCAGCTTCCGCCAAGCGGAATCCTCTCGACCGTTTCGACCGCTTCAGCTGAAGTCTGGTCTCCCGACGGCAGGCGATAGATCACCAGATATTCGGCCTCCAGGGAGGCCCTGTACAGACCATCCGGGGACGGCCATTGTTCCGGCACCATCGCCAGCCCTTGGTACGATCCGGTGGAACGGTCGGAAGATTCCGTGCTTCCAGCGCCTGCATCGCCGGCAGGGTCGCTGATCGGCGGCACCATCTCGGTTTGGACGTCCATTGCTTCATTAGGCGAAGTCTGGATGCTCATGCTCTCCGAGTTCTGCCCAGGCTCGTCGGCCGGAGGGTTCGAAGGGCTTGCGTCATTTTTTTTGGGTACCTCATTGCTGCTTGTTGCAGGTTGGTCTGGCGCTTGAGGCTCCCCGTCATTGTTCTTCTGAACCGGAGCATCGGGGACTGCTGCATCTTCCCTGGTGTCTTTAGCCCCATCCGATGGCTCTGTCTTCTCCTTGGATTCGTCGTTCGGGCCCGGGTTCGGATCGGATTCCGACGATTCCGGCGGCGAACTCCGCAAACCTGCGGAAGGATCGCTCCCCTCGTTCGCCGTACCGCCAGTCTCCGCGCCGCCATCGGCGGCAAACGGCTGAACCATGTCCTGAATCTCCGTCTCGGCCGAATCCTCATTCGCTCCCGCGCTGGTCGTGCTCGCCTCTTCATACGGAATCTCCGCATCGGATAACATCTTCGGTTCATAATTAAAAATAGCGACGCCGAGAATAAGTACAGCGGCGGCAGCCCCGATCGCCGTTCTTCCGCCAACCGTGCTCCACCAGCTGCCCGCACGCCGCGGACGCCGAATGTCCGGCATCATTTCGGCAGGCTCCTGGCTTTTCACGGCCGGAGGTGCGACAAGGCTCTCGCGATCACGGTCGATGGCATCCAGTTTAGGCATGATAGCGTCTACCAGACTGACAGGCGGGGTAACGGCCGGAAGATCTTCAAGCTCTCTGTTTAATGACTTTAATATGTTAAAGGTCTCCGCACACTCGGGACACAAGGCAATATGCTGATACATTTGGGCCGTCTCATCGGAAGTAAGGTCCCGGTCCAAATAGCGGTGCATGCGTTCCACCACCTCTTGGCAATTCATCCTGATACACCACCTTTCTGATGCTCTTGGAGCATATTCTGCAGCTGCTGCCTGGCCCTGAACAAATAGGATTTCACCGTATTGAGCGGAAGGTTCAGACAATCAGCGATTTCGTTGTAGGACAGGTCCTGCAAATACCTTAAGACAATGACCGTGCGATGATGATCCGGCAGTTGGTTAATGGCCTCCTGGATATCCTGGGCCAGATAGCCCGACATCACTTCCCTTTCCACGTCGAGATGATCCCGAAACACCATGTCATGCTCATCGATGGAAACCGTCGGCTTCGTTCTGCGGAATTTATCGATGCATATGTTGGTAACGATCCGCTGGACCCAAGTCTTGAACTGGGCTTTCTCCTCATAGGAGTTGATCTTCGTATATACGCGTATCAGTGCTTCCTGGGCTGCATCCATGGCATCCTGTTCATTGTTTAAAATGTAATAAGCAGTTCGGTAAACATGTTGCTCAATTTCTCGCAATAGGGTGATTAGAGCGTCGCGATCGCCCGATTGAGCGGCTCTTATGAGTCCCTGCTCCACCACAGTGGATCCCCCTCTCCCTGCATACATACAGACGGATAGAATTAAAAAATGTTGCAGTATGTAACCTATTAATTTTTTCAGGAAACTTCATCTAACTATACCAAATATAAAGATTATAGTCATCCGCTGCATTTTCCTATAAAGATCATACTACGAAACCCGGTCCCAGGAACAGCGGGCGTCTTTATGGAATCTTCGTTCGCGTCTCAATATGCCCGTTCTTGATCCTCATCTGGATTTCGCCATGAAGATTGGTTTGATAGATGATGGATTGAAAACGTTCCAACCGGCCGACCACGTCCGGATGAGGGTGACCGTACATATTGTTGACGCCGGCAGAAATTACCGCAGCCGTCGGCTTCCATGCATTCAGCCATGGCGCGGATGTGGATGTCTTGCTTCCGTGATGGGCCACCTTCATGACGTCGATCCGGTCTTCGACAGCTGGGTCATCTTGGGATTGCCCCTCCAGGTGCTGCAGTATTTTCCGTTCGGCTGCTTGATCCGTATCCCCCGTAAATAAAACCCGGCTGCCGTTCATCTGAAGGACAAATACTAGTGAAGCATGATTTTGCTCCTTAATCAACGGTAATGCTTTGATGACTTCTCCACTTTCTGGGAAAAGAGGGGATAAAAATCGGATCTCCGTGTGACCGTCAAGTTTCCATTCGGATTCGGCTCCTGCCCGATATACGGGAATGCGCTGTTCAACCGCGGATAACATTAGCTTCCGGAAGGAAGCGGATTCGGTCAAGGTCCCGTTAAACACGACGGATTTCACGGGGATTTCCTGCAAAACAGCCAGGAGTCCCCCTATGTGGTCCTGATCCCCGTGGGTCATGATGACGGCTTCAAGCTGGTGCACGCCCCGTTTTTTCAACAAAGGCACCACCACTTTCGCTCCTACCTCGTACGGAGCTTTCCTTTCCTTCCAGGCATCCTTCTCCTTGCGAAAATTCACCGTCCCGCCACCGTCAATGAGAACATGCTTGCCCGAAGGCGTTGTGACCAATATCGAATCTCCCTGTCCCACATCCAGGAATTGCACCAGTCCCGCCCCTTGCGTAGACGGCGACTGATAGCCGCTGTACAGCAGAACAATCAAAATCCCGGTCAGCAGGGCTATCGCAGCTCCCGGGGCATACCGTTCGATATGATGACTGGCACGAAGGAAGCCTCTCCATCGCAAAGCACCGGCCAATCGACCCACGATCGGCAGCGTGTCCACGCCGGACAAGTCTGCTCTACCGCCCCATGGCGGGCGTCCGTCCAATGGCTCCGTATCATTCGAACCGTTCTGCCCGCCCTCGGGATTCTTGAATCTCTTGTTCAGGATGGACAGCAAAGCATACAGGACAACGAAATAACACAGTATCCAGGCTAACGACGGGGACGGCCACAATGTCATAAAAACCGAGGAACCATTCATCCATTCAACGATCTGGAACGTGATATGGTTTAACCATTCGGTCACGGCGGCCAGCCAGCCCGCCCCGCGCATCCATACCCATCCCATCAACAGAGACACCATGCCTAAAGGCAGAACGACCAGGCTAATGACCGGAACGAGGATCAGATTGGCGAAAACGGAAATAAGCGAGACCTGGTTGAAGTAATAGATGGTGAGCGGAAAGGAAATCAGCTGCGCCACGACCGTTATGCCGACGGTTCCCCCCAGCCAGCGGGGCAAGAATGCCAGCAGCGGCATCAGCTTGGGCACGAATATCATCAAACCCGCCGTCACGATGAAGGACAGCTGAAAGCTGACGTTCACGAGAAAATACGGATTCCACACCAGCATGGCAAGCGCGGCCACGCTGAGGATATGCAGCCCATCCTTCAAAAGCCGCCGCCGCGCTGCATACAAACCGATCATTCCCATGATGCCCGCGCGCACGATGGAAGGACTCGCCCCGGTCAGCAGGACATATACGGGAATCAGCCACATCACCACAGTCAGCGAGGCCTCCCTCGTCATTCGAAGGGTTGTGCATACGAATAGCAGGCATCCTACAACCACGGCCACATGCATGCCCGATATCGCAAGAATATGAGTCAATCCCAAACGCGAGAACTCCATGAATGTATCGGGATCCAAGTCATCCTGATTGCCAATGACGAGTCCCTTCATATACCCCGCATGGATGCCGCCGTACAATTGATCCAGCTTGCTTCCAAGCTTGTCGCGAAGGGCATCATTCCATCTGAGAACATGGCTTAATTTCCAGCTGTCTGGCGGTTCGATCACCGCTTGGTCCGAGCCCTTCACTTTGACGATCCAATGAATCTTCTGAGTACGCAAATACTGAAGGTAATCAAACCCGCCAAAATTTCGGGCCACTCCAGGCCTCTGCATTTCCCCGCTCAGCTGTATGCGGTCCCCGCGCTGCCATTGGTTCACAATCTCCAGCTCCGTTTTATTCAGCAGTTTTACTTGGACCATAACGATATCGTCTGTATTCAGCATCATGCTGTCATTCGGATCGGCTTGTTTTTGCACAACCGGGTGATTGGATTGGATCAGATCAGCCCGCTGCAAGGTTACCTGGAAATCAGCCCGGTCGCCATCCACCTCGACAGGAGAAGAAATCACCCCGAACGCAGTAACAGGAATGGGTTCAGTCGACTCTTCCGCTGCAAGGACCGACTCGAAATCACTTACATTCGCCGCATCATGCCATTCCCAGTACGAGCCCGATACGCACAATGAGAATAGCATGCAGATCGTAAACAGGCGCCCTGCGCCCACCCACTGGCATACAGCTAATAATAGAAGAATTAGCCCGACCGCAATCACGGCGAGCTTCCATCCGTCATACAGGCATGCAGCACCGCTGCCGACCACCCATAACACGGTAAACACAAGTAATGGCCTTCGTTTCATCATTGAATGTATCCCCTTCTTGACGAAATAAAAAAAAGAACCCTTGCCTGCAAATCGCAGTCAAAGGTTCTTCCTCCATAACTTCCTATTCCTATCATTCGCATCGTCAATGCATGATCTATTCCGCTACCGTCATCAAGGTTTCGCGCGGCGGCTCGTATGCTTCAAGCTGCCGAAACGAAATCCCCTTCTGTTCCATCATGCGGGACACCTTGCCGGAGTCCTTGGGATAAGGACGATGGAACACAACCTCGACAATGCCGCTGTTGGCAAGCATGTTCGCACAGGTCCAGCAAGGCTCGTCTGTCACGTACACCGTACTGCCCTCCCTGTCGATCCGGTCCGTGAACAGCAGCAGATTCTGCTCGGCATGAATCGTACGGATGCAGCGCTGCTTCTTCACCATGCTTTCCTTGCCGTCCTGCACGACCAATTCATAATCCTCCGCGATCATACAACCAGCTTCCGAGCAATCCGGCACCCCCATCGGCGCGCCGTTATAAGCCGTCCCGAGCAGCTTCTTGCCCTGCACCAGCACCGCTCCCACATGACGCCGAGGGCATTGAGAACGGGTAGATACCATAAAGGCAATATCCATGAAATAAGTATCCCAATCTTTACGTTGATCTGCACTCATCATCTGTCACCTGTTCCTTGTCAATATCTCCTTTATTGTAGCACATAGCTAAAGTCCTACGTAAGGCTTCATCTTCTCCAGCATTTTGGGCCCGATGCCCTTTACGTTCATCAAGTCGGCCTGAGTTCGAAACGGGCCGAACTGATTCCGGTAATCGATAATCGCCTTGGCCTTGGCCTCGCCAATGCCGGGCAGCTCCATCAGCGTGGCTGCATCCGCCGTATTCACATTGATCAATCCGGACGGATCCGGAATGGACGGCGGCAGCGCTGGAGGTTCATTGGCAGAGACCGGTTGACCGACAGCCTCCGGCGGGGATGAAGCCGGCGAGACGGCTGCCTGATCAGAAGCTGAAGATGGTGAGGCTTCCGCTCCTTGGCCGTTCCCGGCCGCAGCAGCCGAGTCCAGACTTGGCACCGGTTCCTTCGCGTTCGTAGCCGGCTCGCCTTGTCCACCCTGAGCGGTCTTTGCAGCATCAGCAGAATCCCTTCGAGCGTCAGCAGGGGCTGCAGCCCCTCCCGCATCCTTATCCCGGGAATCGGAAGCAAGCGCCTTCGCACCGGCGCTCTCCTCCATGGTCATGACTTGCTCCAGCTGTTCGTTTAACGGCTGCCAGCCCTCGATCCCCTGTTCCGTACCGCCGGCAAACAAGATGAGTCCGCAGCCCGCAAGCGTTGCGGCAAGACTCCAACCTAAAGATATCCGTTTCATCCAAGACCTCTCCTTAACTTCAAAGTTCAATTCGTACAAACTCTGGAATAATCTTCGGCTTCCCCACCGGAATCGCATGAAAAACCGTCATGAATCGGCATCTTCCCCGCATACATTAGACGTAAGGACGGTACATTTCTGCCGTAAAGCGCGAAAGGAGGGAACATACACATGAAGGTCGGTTTTATCGGTACGGGCAGCATGGGTAGTCTGTTGATCGATGCCTTCATTCAATCGGGCGCACTCCTGCCTGAGCAGATTCGGGTCAGCAACCGAAGCCCAGAAAAGCCGCTGCAGTTGGCAAAACGTCATCCCGGTCTGACGGTATGCAGCAGTAACACGGAGACGGCTTCTCAAAGCGACCTGCTATTTTTATGTATCAAGCCGTTGGAATTCAAAGCGGTCATCGGCGAAATCAAGGATCGGCTCGAAACCCGGCAAATCGCCATATCCATCACAAGTCCGGTCCAACTGATCCATCTGGAATCATCGCTGCCCTGCAAGGTAGCGAAAATCATACCGAGCATCACTAACATCACCGGAGGCGGAGCATCGTTATGCGTGTATGGTTCCCGAATAAAAGAAGAAGACAGGCAGCTTATAGAAAGCCTCCTGTCTTATATCAGCAGGCCGCTCAAGATACTGGAATCGCACACGCGAATCACTTCCGATTTCTCCAGCTGCGGGCCTGCTTTTTTAAGTTTATTCATGGAAAAATGGATCGACGCTGCCGTTGAAATGACCGGAATCGACCGCAGGTCCCTCAATGCACTAGCCGGCGAAATGCTGCTTGGCACCGGCAAGCTGCTAACGGAGGAGGGCTTCTCCCCCGAAGAGCTGCAAAAGCGGGTGGCGGTTCCCGGAGGCATCACGGCCCAGGCTCTGGCACTGCTGGAATCGAACCTGAACGGGTTGTTCTACCAATTGATCCAAACCACACACGACAAGTATGAGGAGGATTTGGCCAAACTGGATGCTGCCTTCGGTTTTACGATTAACCGGCCACGATATTGACCAGTTTACCCGGTACGGCAATGATTTTGCGAATACTCTTGCCTTCCAGCGCCTGCTTGACATTTGGAAGGGAGAGGCTATGTTGTTGCATGGCTTCTTGGTCCATGTCTTTCGCGATTTTGGCGCGTTCCACGATTTTGCCGTTGACTTGCACCACGATCTCGACTTCTGCCTCTACGGTCCAAGCCTCGTCAAACTCAGGCCATGGCACGTAAGTTACGCTCTCCGTGTAGCCTAAACGGCTCCACAGCTCTTCAGCCAGGTGAGGGGCAAGCGGGGAAAGCAGTTGGACGAAGTTCTCCATCGCCTTGCGAGGAAGCACTTCGCTCTTGTACCCCTCGTTGATGAATATCATCAACTGGCTGATCGCTGTGTTAAAGCGCAGATGCTCAAAGTCGTCGGTCACTTTCTTAATCGTTTTGTGCAGCGTGCGTTTGAATTCGTCCGTACCCTCGCCATCCACGATTTTAGGATTCAATTGACCGTCGTCTCCGATGAACAGACGCCATACGCGGGAAAGGAAGCGGTGCGTTCCTTCAACGCCGTTGGTGTTCCATGGCTTCGTCGCTTCCAGCGGCCCCATGAACATTTCGTATACGCGCAGCGTGTCAGCGCCATACTCGTTCACGATATCGTCCGGATTGATGACGTTGCCGCGGGATTTACTCATTTTCTCATTGTTGTTCCCCAGGATCATGCCCTGATTGACCAGCTTCTGGAAAGGCTCCTTCGTATCGACGACGCCCAGGTCATACAATACTTTGTGCCAGAAGCGCGCATACAGCAAGTGCAGCACAGCATGCTCCACGCCGCCGATGTACAGGTCAACCGGCAGCCATTCCTTCTGTTTCTCCTTGGAGCACAGTTCGTTATGGTTATCCGGATCGATGTAACGCAGGTAGTACCAGCAGCTGCCGGCCCATTGCGGCATCGTATTGGTTTCGCGGCGGGCTTTCATGCCCGTTTCGGGATCAACCGTCTCCACCCACTCCGTCACGTTGGCCAGCGGCGATTCGCCGGTTCCGGACGGTTTAATCTGGTCTACATCCGGCAGAAGCAATGGAAGCTGATCTTCCGGCACGGTCTTCATCGTTCCGTCTTCCAGATGCAGAATCGGAATCGGCTCGCCCCAATAGCGTTGACGGCTGAACAGCCAGTCGCGCAGACGGTAGGTTACCTTCTTCTTGCCCTTGCCCTCTTTCTCCAGCCATTCATTCATCGCCTGGATAGCCTCTTCATTATCCAGCCCGTTCAGGAAGCCGGAATTCACGTGCGCGCCGGTGCCGGTATATGCTTCCTCCTCGACGTTTCCGCCTTGAACGACTTCAATGATCGGAAGACCGAATTGCTTCGCAAACTCCCAGTCCCGGCTGTCATGTCCCGGAACCGCCATAATGGCACCGGTGCCGTAGCCGGCAAGCACGTAATCCGCGATCCAGATCGGTACCTTGGCGCCGTTTACCGGATTGACGGCATACGCGCCCGTGAATACGCCGGTTTTATCCTTGGCCAGATCCGTCCGCTCCAGGTCGCTTTTACGTGCTGCCTGATCCTGATAAGCCTTCACCGCTTCGCGCTGATCGGCTGTCGCAATTTTGTCCACGAGGTCATGCTCCGGTGCCAGGACGCAGTAGCTTGCCCCGAACAGCGTATCCGGACGAGTGGTGAACACCTCCAGATGACCATCATACCCTTCGATGTCAAAACGGACCTCGGCGCCCGTGGATTTGCCGATCCAGTTGCGCTGCATATCCTTCAAGCTTTCGCTCCAGTCCAGCTCGTCCAGATCCTCCAGCAGGCGATCCGCATATTCGGTAATGCGCAGGATCCATTGGCGCATCGGCTTGCGTACGACCGGATGGCCTCCGCGTTCGCTCCTGCCGTCGATGACCTCCTCGTTCGCCAGCACGGTGCCGAGCGCTTCGCACCAGTTCACCGGAACCTCGGCCACATAGGCCAAGCCGCGTTTGTAGAGCTGGATAAAGATCCACTGCGTCCATTTGTAATATTCCGGATCGGTGGTGCTGATCTCGCGGTCCCAGTCATACGAGAACCCGAGGGATTTGATCTGGCGGCGGAACGTATCGATATTCTGCACGGTGAACTCCCGAGGATGTTTGCCCGTGTCCATCGCATACTGCTCTGCCGGCAGGCCGAAGGCGTCCCATCCCATCGGATGAAGCACGTTGTATCCGCGCATCCGCTTGTAGCGGGACACGATGTCCGTTGCCGTGTATCCCTCCGGGTGACCTACGTGCAGGCCTGCGCCCGATGGGTACGGAAACATATCCAGCGCGTAAAATTTCGGTTTGGACGAGGAATCTTCCGTTTTAAAGGTTTTGTTCTCATCCCAGTATTGCTGCCACTTCGGTTCGATGGCCTGCGGCTGGTAGCCGTGGCCGGTTGGTTGATTGTCCGTCATACTTCATTGCTCCTCCTTCACAGTCGAGAGGCAAGGCCTGCGCCATTGCCCAAAAAAACAAAAAAACCTCATCATCCATAGCGTTGATCGCTAGGGACGAGAGGTTTGATTCCCGTGGTACCACCCTAGTTAGCCAAAGGCATGCTTTGCCTTTCGCTCCCTTTGCATCCTTATCGCGGATAAGACGACGATGCTTCATCGGCCGATTCTGCCGGAATACAGCCCTCCGACGGCCGGGTTAACACCATTGCTCCGAGGCGAGTTCATCCCTATCGTCAACCGGTTTTCACCAGACACCGGCTCTCTGCATGATCGAAATTGGAACGATTGATCCTCATCATCGCGTTCATATTACCGTTTTAATGTGGCTATTATACCCAAAAAGCGCGGTCAAGTCAACGAAAGCTCTTCTCCGCTTCTGCGGTAATGTTCCGGCGTGGTCCCGACCATGGCCTTGAACATCCGGCTGAAATGGGCCAAATGCTTGAAACCGGACGCCTGGCTGATCTCCGTTATGCTCAGATGGGGGTGGAGCCTAAGCATGATTTTGGCCTGGTTGATCCGCCGGTGATACACATATTTGAACACCGTCGTTCCGGTCACTTCCTTGAATAAGGAGGATAAGTAGTGTTTCGTGATATGCATGTCGCGGGCGATTCCCTCCAGCGTCAAATCCAGCATATAATTTTCCTCGACAAACGAGACGACATGCTGGACATGCCGCTCCTTCTCCGAGATCGAGTCGTGATCCTGCACGGCGGCCTGGCACCAATCGGCGATGACGTACATCATCTCCTGGATTCGAAGGGTCATCCGCTCCTGGCGAAAGCCGGCCGTGGAGGACGACAGGCGGTGTATATCGGCCAGCATCCCTTCGAATTCTTCCCGGTTCTCCCCCGTCAGCGTCATGCGATGATTCCGCAGCGTTTCGAAGGGGTCCAGCAATATCGATTTGGCCGTCTCCGAAAGCCCCCTGCAGACCCAGGCCGGATCAAAATGCAAAATGCTCCTGACATATCTGGAATCGGGTTCAACGTTCGGACAGTGCAGCGTAAGCCCGTTCATCAGGAGCAGATCCCCCGGTTTCAGGGTGAACACGGAATCGCCGATCAAATACGTGCAGCGTCCCTCATGGAAATAATAAATTTCATAAAAAGCATGCGAGTGAAACCGCCCTCCCGACAGCGGCTGTTCATTGTAGTAGGTCAGATCGAACGGCGCTTGAAGCTGCATGCGGTCAAAGCCTGGCATCATATCGACAGATGAGGTCATTTAGAGAATCGCCCCTTTAGCGATTTTGGAGTCGTCTAACCCCCAACCCTCAACGTAACGGGGTTTTCTCTATTATAAATGATTTTAGGGAATACGCACGGCTTCATTTTGGGCAATCACGCACAATTCTCCGGCCTTGAAGGCATGCTCCTGGGACATGGCATGTTCCGTGCGTTCCAGGCAGTCCAGGATAAGCTCCCCGAAAAACGGATAGCCCACTTTCCCCTGGAGTTCCATATGAAACTCTCCTTCACCGTTAACCAAGTACAGATGATCCCCCTGCGGATGCCTTGCGATATCGATGTATTTGCGAAGCTCGATGTATCCTTCCGTTCCCAGAATAAAGGTTCTGCCATCTCCCCAAGTGCCAAGTCCTCCGGGCGTCAGCCAATCGACGCGGAAATAATTGGTGGCTCCATTGTCTCCCACCAGCGTTGCATCTCCGAAATCCTCCAGCTCGGGGTATTCCGGATTCGCATAATTGCCCACCTTGCTGCTGAGCACCTTGGCATCGCGGCATCCCGCATAAAACAAAAATTGTTCGATCTGGTGGGAGCCGATGTCACACAGGATGCCCCCGTACTGTTGATGACGGAAAAACCAGTCCGGGCGGGAGGACGCATTCAAACGGTGCGGTCCGGTTCCCATCACTTGCACCACTCGCCCGATCGCCCCGTCCTGAATCAGATTCCCGGCATGGACGGCACTCTCCACATGCAGCCGTTCACTGTAATAGACCATGTATTTCTTGCCCGTCTCCGCGGCTTTCGCGCGTGCAGCGTTCACCTGCTCCAGCGTGGTGAACGGCGTTTTATCCGTGAAATAATCCTTGCCGTGCGACATGACCTTCAGGCCAAGCTCGCATCTCTCCGAAGGAATGGCGGCAGCCGCCACCAGATGAACTTCGGTATCTTCCAGCACCTGGGCCTCGGAGGAAGCCACGGCAACCTCCGGGTATGCCTTGCAAAAAGCAGCAACCTTGGCGGGGTCTGAGTCATACACCCACTTCAGCGTCGCCCCGGCCTCAATCAAGCCGTTGCACATGCCGTATATATGGCCATGCTCCAGCGACATGGCTGCAAAAATAAATTCTCCGGGCTTGCACACCGGCTGGGCCTTGCCCACCGGCGCATAGAGCATTCCATTGCTGCGGTCCATACCAAGAGCCTCCCCGATTGTAATTTAATAAGCGCCAAACGTCTTGCTCATATCCACCGGCCCGATCTCCTTGACCGTTTTCCGGGTGGACGAATTCGCTATCCGTTCTTGCAGCATCTCGTAATACAGATCTTCGTCCAACGGCAGGTCGACCCAATTGTCGGTCCAGGTGGACAAATGCATGGCATTGGACAGGGTCAATCCGTGGATTCCCTCTTCGCCCGGCGCAATCAATGGCGTTCCGTGCAAAATGGCGTCCGCAAAGTTCTGGATGATGCCGTTATGCTGCGGATTGTCCCCCGAAATCGGCACCTCGCATTTCCAGCATTCCGGTTCGCCGAAGCCCCCGGTATACTGCTGATTGAACTCCGGTTCAGGCACCCGGAGACGCCAGAAGGTAAGCTTGCCGTCCTCGATGACGATTTTACCGCGGTCTCCCGTCACTTCATACCGATTCGTGCCCGGCGCTTCCCCCGTTGTCGTAATGAAGACGGCCGTGGCGCCGTTCTCGTATTCCGCATAAGCCGTCACATCGTCTTCCACTTCAATGTTCCGGTACTTGCCGAACGAACAAAATGCGCGGATTCTTTTCGGCATCATGCCGGTTGTCCACTGCCACAGATCCAGCTGGTGCGGAGATTGGTTAATCAGGACGCCTCCGCCTTCTCCCGCCCAAGTCGCGCGCCATCCGCCTGAATCGTAATAACTCTGTGAGCGGTACCAATTCGTGACGATCCAATTCATTCGCCGCACCTCGCCGAGCTCGCCGGCCGCGATGAGCTCTCTAAGCTTTTTATACAGCGGATTGCAGCGCTGATTGTACATGATCGAGAACACTTTGCCGCTGGCTTCGGCCGCGCGGTTCATTTCCCGCACCTGCTTCGTATACACGCCCGCCGGCTTCTCAATCAGGACGTGGAGTCCTTGGTTCAGGCACGCGATGGCCACTTGAGGATGGGCATAATGGGGCGTTGCGATAATCACCGCATCGATCTCTCCCGAAGAGATCATAGCGTCCGTGTCACTCCAAATTTTCACGTCCGAAGGGAGCGTAGCCCTCGCTTCTTCCTGCTTGGCCGGGTTGAGGTCGCATATGGCGCTAAGCCGCGCCCCCGCAATCCGCCCCGCGGCAAGCGATTTGGCATGCGAAAAACCCATCCCCAGTCCGATAACCCCTACTCTTACCTGTTCCATATCTATCGCCTCCTTCATAAGTGTCCTATACGCTTTGTTTATGGTCTGCCCACATGTTCATCTGCTCGGCAAAACGAAGCAGCATCTCCCTGGATTCAAACGTCCCGCTAAAATCCTCGATTCCGTAGTAACCTTCATAGCCGACCGACTGCAAATCCTGTATGACCTGCTTCCATGGGACGGCCCCTTGGTCAAGCGAGACCCATTCTCCGGACCAGGATGCCGAGCTTCCATCCTTCGAAGGCGTTTTTCGATATCCCCCGTTCTTCACATGGACATGAGCCAGGTAGGGACCGAGAAGCTCCAAGCCCATCCGGTAGTTCTCGTAACCTTCATGGACCATGTTGCCCGGATCATACAGCACGCCGATATGCTGCGGATTGAAGTGGGATACGAGCCGGTGCGTCAGTCCGGCGCTCGGAGTGATCGTAAGATGATGGGTTTCCACCACGGCTTTAACCCCGTAAGCGGCAGCGAGATCCTGCACCTCATGGAGGTAACGGACCGCCTGGTCGTACAGCTCGTTGTAATTGCGCGTTCGGTCATATCCCGGAATCCCAACGCGAATGAAAGAGGCTCCGATCAGCTTGGCCGCTTGCATGACCTTCTCCGTTGCTTCCACGTCGCCGCAGGTCAGATAAGGAACGACCGCAAGACTGCGCCGGCCATGCTTGTCGGCTGCTTGCTTAAATCTGAGCCAATCTTCCTGCGTGCCGTTTGGATCAATGGAGCAGCGGTTATGCCGCCAGAAGGAAGGCTTCTCTCCGGCAGCCTCTTCCGGAATCTCCTTGAAGCGCCACTCGATCCCTTCGATACCGGCATCCGCCGCCGCTTGGGCCAATTCCTCCGGCAGTAAATCAGGGGTGGCGACCGTAAATACGGACAGTTTCATAATCATTCATCCTCTCTCGACCAAATTTATTAGCTTATGCATCATTTGACCAACGTTGAACTCATATGATGTCATTCAGTGCGTTCCGGATGGTTAAAAGCCTCCCGAAAGATAGCGCTCTCATATCTGATGATCCTATCTATCCCCCATCGTAGCACAGTACCGAAAGCAAACCCATATCCCTTCCCATGAACCTTAACCACAGTCAAATAAAGCCGAAAAGAAATGTCTTTGAATATAATGCAGCTCCCGTTGATACAAGCACAGTGTCCATCGACGTGTTTCCCTTGAGAACAGACCGCGATGAGCCGTCGCATCCATAGCGATTTTCGAAGAGGCCCGGACTCGAAGTTTAGGCACTCTTATATAACCAAAAAAGGCACCTCCTCCGTCCTGAATAGACGAAGAAGCGTGCCTTCTCATAGGGTATTCGTTTATTTTACGGCAACGTAGAACAGCCTGGATGCATCCTGACCCGCTTCCGTCCACTCAAAATCGGCATAGCATTTCACGTCCCGGAATCCGGCCTTAATCAGCTCAACCTTCATCCATTCCGGGTCGTATCCCCGCTGGACATGCGTTTCTTCAAAGCGGCGGTAGATCGTTCGGTCTTGGTCATCCCGTGCAAAAATGGAGAGATGGTGTTCAATCTCCATCCTGCGTTCGTCCAGGTCGCATGTCCATATATAGGACACTTCCCGTTCATCCAGAACAAATGGCTGCTCTTCGTCGTATCGCAGCAGCGTATTGGGGTGATGCACGTCAAACAGGAACGTGCCGCCTTCCTTGAGACCGTTGTAGGTCCTTGCAAAAGCGGAGCGGATGTCCTTCTCCTCCAGCAGGTAGTTCACACAATCACAAAATGAAATGACGGAATCCACCTGCTCGGGCAGCTCCCAGGAACGCATGTCCTGCTGCACCCAGCGGACGCTCCCTTCCCGGAACAAGCGATGTCCCTGAGGCGTGCCCTCCAGCTTGCGCCTGGCAACCGACAGCATATCCGCTGACAGGTCAATCCCCGTTACTTCAAAACCGGAGTTGACGAGCGGTATGGTGATGCTGCCTGTCCCGCATCCGAGCTCGACGACGCTTTTTGGCATTCCGTGCTTCTCCCAGGCGGTTCTCGCAAAGCGGATCCAGTCCGGGTACGGCATGTCTTCCATGAGTTGATCATATACGTAAGCAAACTTGCGGTAAGACAACATGATGACACCACTTTCTTAGAAGCTTCCCCTGCGTTGCCGGGTTATTCGTTTGAACCGGAGTTCTCCTCTTTTTTGACCATATACGTCCAGCTGTCCTTCTGCGTAACCTGGCCTTCCTTCATCAGCTTGCCAAGGGCGCGTTTAAAGGCTGATTTGCTGATGCCGAAACGCTGCTTGATGATGTCGGGCGGCGTTTCATCCGAATACGGCATCGCATGGCCGGGACGCTCCTTCAGAAAAGCCAGCAGCCGGTCTGCATCATCGGTCCGTCCGATCTCTTTTTGCGGAACCATGGACAGATTGACCCTGCCATCCTCCCGGATATGGCTGACCCGAACCTTTACCTCTTCGCCAAGACGCAGCATCCGCGTCCGTTCCGAGGAATGGATCATGCCGATCGCGCCGAAGCCGACCACGCCGCCGTCGATGATGACAAACGTGCCCATCTGGAGCGGTTTATACACCAGGGCAGTAAACCATTGGCCTTTCCACGAATCCGGCGCATGGAACGCAAGCGGAGCTAGCTCTTGTTCCCCGGCGAGTTTCGCTCGCAGCCGGCCTTGCTTATCATGCTCCATGATCACAAACACGTGGTCTCCCACTTGCGGGTGAAGCTCCCGCAGCTCCGGCAATTCCCGGATCGGAAGCAGCAGCTGCCTGCCAAGTCCCATCTCAAGGAAACAGCCGAGGCGCGGATGGACGTCGGCCACTTCAAGCTTCGCCGTTTCGCCCAGCGTTAGGAACGGCTTCTTCATCGTTGCGGCTAGGCGGTCTTCCGTATCGAAGAATATAAAGACCTCTATCGTATCCCCCGGCTCGATTTTACCCGTAAGCTCCGAATAGTGAAGAAGCACATCCCGATCTCCGCCATCCAGAAAATAACCGTAAGGGGACACTTCCCTGGATACAACGAGTTTCGTTAATGTGCCGGCAATCAGACTCATACGTTCTCCACCACTTTGGCGTCCGACCACAAACGCTCGATGTTGTAGTATTCCCGCTCATCGCGGTGAAAAATATGAACGATCACGTCTCCAAGGTCCATCAGCACCCAACGGGCAGCATCCATTCCTTCCAGTCCGCGCAATGCCACGCCCTCGTCGTGAGCCCGTTTGCGGACCTCGGTTGCGATCGCTTGAACCTGGGTATCCGAGTTACCGTGGCAAATGACAAAATAGTCGGCGATCAGGGAAATCCCTCTGAGATCCAGGACCACGATATCCATCGCTTTTTTATCTTCAGCGGCAGCTACTGCCACATTTAACAATTCATTCGGTTTCAACGTCATGAATTCGCCTCCAATTGCTTAATTAGATCGTTGCGGGCAAGCACCGTCAACGGAAAAATGATTTGTCTGCGCGAGAGCAGATATCCAATCGTCGAATCAAAACCGGCTGCAAGCGCCTCTTCAAGGCTATGGTTGGCCAGTTCGCGAATATTATTCACGCCGGGGAAATCCCGCCCCGGTTCCATATAATCCGCCAGGCAGACCACCTTGTCAAGGAGCGTCATGCCGATGCGCCCCGACGTATGGTACCGAATGGCGTCAAGCACTTCGGCATCCGTTACGCCATATTCGTGTTCCGCTACGAATGCCCCGACTTCAGCATGCCAAAGCTGTTTGTCGTAATGGAGCAGCTCGTCGGAGAGCTTATGCTCCACCATCATCTGATGAAGCTTCTGCACGGGCCAGTATTTAGCCACGTCATGCAGGATGGCGGCCAAGTCCGCCTTAACCGGGTCGGCTCCGAACCTGCCGGCAAGGATGACCGCGGTTTCCATGACGCCTTTGGTATGCTCCCAGCGCTTGGCCGGCATCTGGGAGGATACGGCTTCTATGAGCTCATCACGGCTGTAGTCCATAAATACCGCTCCTAACAATATAATCGTATACTCGGTCCGGCACCATATAACGGATGGACGAACCTGATGCCGCCCGGCTCCGAATGATGGTGGAGGAGATTTCGATCAGCGGCATCTCGGCCGTGACAACCGCCTTTTGCAGAAAATCAGGCAGATCATCCACCGATAGTTCGGTTCCGGGACGGTTAAGCCCGATAAAAGTCAGCATTTCCGCCAGTTCGCCGATCCGGTTCCACTTGGGAAGATACGCAACCATATCCGCACCGATAATGAAGTAGAAGTCATGCTCGGGGTACGCATCGCGCAGCTCTCTGACCGTATCTACCGTGTAGGAGACGCCGCCGCGTTTCACTTCCCAATCCAACGTGCGAAAAGACGGATGACCGGCTATGGCTTCAGCGGTCATCTCCAGCCTCATCAGGCCCGTTACGCCGGCATCTTCCTTATGCGGCGGGATGTGGCTTGGCATAAACCACACCTCTTCCAGATCGTAAGCGTCCCGCGCGCATTCGGCTGCGAGCATATGCCCGATATGAATGGGATCGAAGGTTCCGCCCATTATCCCCACCTTCATCCGGGTTCACCTCCCCTAATTAGAGAGTTATTAATATCCGCTAAGCTGGAGCCGTCCGGCCCCCCTACGGCAGTTCGATGGTTTTGTGGTCTTTCGATTCTTTATAAAGCACGATCGTTTTGCCGATCACCTGCACCAGCTCGGCTCCGGCTCCTTCAGCAAGCTCCTGGGCGATTTCGCGCGGGTCTTCAAGACAGTTGTTGAGCACGGATACCTTCATGAGTTCCCGCTTCTCGATCGCCTCGGAAATGTGACGGATCAGATGCTCGTTGCTGCCTCCCTTGCCTACCTGGAACAGCGGATCCAGATGATGGGCGAGCGAGCGTAAATGTCGTTTTTGCTTTCCTGTTAACATGCTTGGTCATTACTCCTTAAACATTCAATTATTAAATCCTGGCGCTTGTCGAAAGCTATATTGTAGCTTTTGCATAAGCATTAATCAATAAACAAAGATATTAAGACTCGGATTGGAAGCTGGTCAGAACGGCTTCCTTCATGGCCTGCACGGGTGCCGTCAGACCCGTCCAATATTCGAATGCATAGGCACCTTGATTAATGAACATTCCAAGCCCGCCGTGTATGGTGCATCGCCGAAGCTCCCCTTGCCGCAGCAGCTCGGTCTTCAACGGATTGTAGATCAAATCGCTGACAACGGTCCCTTCACGTATGGACTCCGACGGAATGGGAAGCTCCGAAACCCGGGGAAACATGCCCACCGAGGTCGTGTTAATGATTACATCGGCATCCGACAACGCCTCTCCGGCCTGTTCCTCTCCGTACCCTCTCAAGTCCGCAAGCGAGCTCCACTCCTCGGCAAGCGCCAATGCTTTGGCGGACGTCCGGTTTACAATGGATATCTTCTCGGGCCCTTCGCCGATGAGGGCATAGATGATGCCTCTTGCGGCACCGCCCGCACCAATGACAACGATGCGCTTTCCCTTCAGGTCGGGACAGGCTTCATCCTTTAATGAACGAACATATCCGATGCCGTCCGTATTGTAACCCGTCAATTTGCCGTTGTCATTGACGATGGTGTTCACGGCACCGATGCGCTGCGCCCCTTCATCGACGACGTCCAAATACTTCATGACTTCCACCTTGTGCGGGATTGTTACGTTCACCCCTCGAAATCCCAGTGCTTTGACGGCCTGGATGGCGTCGCCCAGGCCCTGCGGACGAATATGAAGGGGGACGTACGCTCCTGACAAACCTAGGGCGTTGATCGCCGCATCATGCATGGCCGGCGATTTCGAGTGGCCGATCGGATCCCCCATTACGCCAAGGAGCAAATAATCACGCTCGTTCATTGGATTCACTTTCATTTCTCCTCCGCCTCTCCCATGATAGCCGGACGGTTACCATTGGGATATATCACTTATATCAGGGATGGACGCGACAAGACTTTGATACCTTTAGGTACATGAACCGCTACAAGCGCTCCCTGCTCACCGTTGATCTTGATCCAGCCGAGTCCCGAGATAAACACGTCTTGGCGCGCACCCTTAGGAATACGAATTTCGTGTCTCGTCCATTCCGGAAGCTCTTCAAGCCGTTCCTTGGTCGGCGGGGACAGCAGCTCCCCGGCATGCTCCGCAAATAGCGAATCCGCCCGTTCCAGCTTGGTCCGATGAATGCCGAGCCGGCCGCTGATGAAGCAAGTAAAGGATTGATGCTCCCCTTGCAGAAAATCAAAGCGGCCGAAACCTCCGAAGAAGAGGGTCTGCCCTTCGTTCAGCTGGTATACCATCGGCTTCAGCGGATTCTCCGGCATGACCGTCCCCAAATCCTCACGGCTCACGAGCTCGCTGTAGCGCCATGGGTACACAATGCCGGGCGTATCAATAATATACCGGCCGTCATCCAGCGGAATATTGACCATATCGAGCGTCGTTCCGGGATAACGGGAAACGGTCAGCTCCTGGTCCAGATCGCTGTAGTCGCGGATCAGGCGATTGATCAAGCTGGATTTCCCCACGTTCGTGGCGCCGACCACATAGACATCCCGGTCGCCCCTGTAATGCGCAACCGTCTCCAGCAGCCGCTCAAAGCCTTGGTTCTTCTTCGCGCTGCAGAGCACGATGTCTTCCGTTCTCAGACCATGCTCCTTGCACTGCTTCTGCACCCAATTCAGAACCTTGTTCCAATTGGTCACCTTCGGCAGAAGATCGGTTTTGTTAACCGCCAGAATCACCGGATTGTTGCCGACAAACCGCTGCAGCCCTGAAATCAGGCTTCCTTCAAAATCGAAAAGATCCACGATGTGAATGACCAGCGCATTCTTGCCGCCGATCTGTCCGAGCAGCCGTAAAAATTCATCCTGGTCTACGGCGACCGAAGAAGCCTCGTTGTAATTCTTGATACGGAAACAGCGCTGGCAAATCACCGGGTCGCGGTCCCAAGCCTTCTCCGGCAAATAGCCCGGCTTGTCCTGCGCAGCGCTCTGAAGCTGTATGCCGCAGCCGCTGCACTTCTTGATGTCATCTCCGCCTGTAGGCAACGTCATGATTTCGGTTCCTCCTCCATCCATAATCCTTTTTTGCGCAAACGGGTCAAGGCGATGCGTTCCACCCGACGATTGACGAGGCGGGTAAACCATCCTTCATCGTTGATGGCGATGGGCATAACCAGAACCGTATACAAGCCGAGCCGATTCCCGCCGTATACGTCGGTCAGCATCTGGTCGCCGACAACAACCGTTTTCTCCGGAGTGAGCTCCATCATGTTCATCGCTTTGCGAAACGGAGTATTGCTTGGCTTTCGGGCTTCATGCACATACTGGATGTCCAGCGGCGTCGCGAATTTAGATACGCGCTCGAGCTGATTATTCGAGACGATGATGAGTTGGAAACCGATCTCCTTCACTCTTTTGAACCAAACGACCAATTCCGGCGTGGCAAGCGGCGCCTTGGCCCCAACAAGGGTATTGTCCAAATCGGTAATGATTCCACGATACCCCTGCTCATATAATTCCTCCAGGTTAATATCAAAAACCGTGTTGACACGGAGCTTTGGGATTAACATTTCAAACAAATTCGTCACCTCAATTTCATACGAAAAACTATACCATATTCCGGTTCCTTAGTAAAAATAATCACGGCCGGCGCCTTCCTTCTTTCCGGATTGCAATCTTTACCAGCAAAAGACCACCCGGCAGCCGTCGAAGCGGACCGGGCGGTCTTGAAATGACCGATATCAGAACGTATTCATATCAAGCTATCCTGATATCGCAAGAACAACCACTTGTGACGCGGTCTGTCTTCTTGGATTACGTTGATAGACGTTTGTCCGGCACAATGCGGACCTTCTTGATGGACTTCTTCAGCTTCTCGGCATCCTGTTGGACCGAGCGCCACTGCTCTTCCTCCACTTCCGCAGGGCTGTAACGGGCAGCCTCGAACTGCTGCAGCAGCGGTCTCAGCTCTGCTTCCAGTTCAGGATGCGCAAATGCCCAGCGGCGAACCGATTCACGGAGCGTTTCATGTTCTTGCCTTACCAACCCCTTGCGCTGCACGGAACGGATCCAGCGTTCCGTCTCGGCAATCACCTTATCCGCTGCCGTCAGCGGCTTGCCTGCCCGAATCCGTGCCCCGGCGAAGCGCAGGCTGATGCGCATTCTCCACATGATATACAGAATCCACAGCACGATGACAACCACCGCTGCCGTTACTATGACTTTAACCCATCCGGATGATGGATTATCAGAAGTCGGGGCAGGAGCTGCCTCGTCCTCGGCCTTCTCTTCCTCTTCGACTTCCTCCTCGATGACGGGCTCAGCCTCGGTGTCTGCCGTCAGAATCGGCATGCTGAATCCCGGAGTCGCTTCGATCGGAACCCAGCCGTACTCGCCGAAGTATACTTCAACCCAGGAATGGGCGTCAGCGTTCGTAACGGTATAGTTATCAGGCTCGATCGAGGTTTGACCGTCGACCGGAACGTATTCCGTAGCCGTCATCCTGCCGGGGGCGTAGCCCTTGACCCAGCGAGCAGGGATATCCAGCGACCGAGTCATCATCACCATGGACGTGGAGAAGTAATCGCAATACCCTTCCATGATTTCGAACAAAAAGGCATCTACGAAATCGTCGCTCTTTTTGAGCGAAAGGTCGGGGGTGTTGGTATAGGTATAGTTGCTCGTTAAATATTGTTGCAAAAGCATAACCTTCTCATACGGCGTGTCTCCGTCCGCCGTAATTTCTTCGGCCAGATCCGATACGCGGTCCGGGAAATTTCTCGGCATCTGGACGTAGGCTTCGTCGAACGAGCCGGAATACAGCTCATCATAAGTTCTGGCGCTCAGCTCATCGATCGGGATGACGGGAACTTCCGACGTTAAGGTATAACTCTTCGGATAGTCCGCATCGCGAACGTCGTCCAAATGCATCTCCGCGCCTTCGGTCACCCAGCTGAGCCGGTCCGGATCGATGTCCTCATCCAGGCTTTCCAGCTGACGAACGCTGTAGGCCCCGAACAAGACCGGATACACCGTGTCGCTCAGCATCGTTACCGATTGTTCCAGCTTTTTGGTAGGTACGGATGTGCCGGCTTCTCCCGGCAAGGCGTCGCCGATGTCGACTCCCGTCCCGGATCGACCGCTGCTGGCTCCGTCAGCCCAGCCCGTGCCCGAGTACACGGCTCTGGTTTCGCCGCGCCAATAGCTGCGTTCTTCCGAGGTGATCGACATCACCGGCGAATAATCAAAATTAAAACCGCCGCCAAGATCGTTATCCTCTCTTCCGTAACCGGACATGCTTTCGGACGCCGACTCGATAAGGGTTCCGGTCCCCGATGTGCCGACGCCGGATAACGGTACCCCGTTCCACTCTCTCCATGCCGTATAAGGATCGGTCAGTGTCGGCTTCACGTGGGGCATGTTCACGCCGGCCACGATAATCAATGAGAAAATGACCAGAATATTGGCGATAATCTTAAACGGATACTTCGACAGATTGACCCATCCTTGAGGAAAGCGTCTGCGGAACCGGTTGAAGTGGCTGGATACGAGCCAGCCCATTCCGGCCCCGACGACCCAAGCAATCTCGTCCCACAGCACGATTTTCGTGAAGGAATCCAAAATGGCAAAACTAATGACGTGGATCCCGACTACAAGAAGGACGCGTCCCTTGGTTTTGGCCCAGCGGGCAAGAAAGAGGAACATGGCCCAAGCAGCGATAGCAAACCATAAATAAGGAAAGAGATACAGGAGTTCTTCGGTCAGGAAACTTTCCGCTCCGAAGACAGGAACCGGATTGCCGGAAGTTTTCAGCAAACTGTATACGCAATACAGGATCAATAGAAACTGGAGAACCACTCGGTAACCCTGCTTGATCGGCAGCAGCGCTTCGGTAACCGCCGTAATCGTTAGAGCCGCGATAACGATGGCGGTCGTTTCCGACAGCCATATCGTTTCCGTGAAGGATACCCACTGCATCCCCATGATCCAGATCCACAGCATCGTTAACGTGCTGAAGAAGGTCGTCGATAGTTTGTCCAGCCATAACTTCATCATGCACCACCTCCAAGCGCAGCCGGAAGCTCATCGAGGGAAGCAACCGAATAACTTGAGATCCCCCGGGATTGCAGGAGCGAAATCGATTCATCGCGTTTTGCTGTTTCTTTGGAAGGAGCGATTTGCAAGAAGCAAGGGTTCATCCCTCTGGTCTCCACCCAGCGCATGATCTCAGAAGCCTCTTTGCCGCTCATCGGGCTGATCAGCAGGAACAAGGCTCCTTTGGGAAAATGGCGATAGGATTTCTCAAGGGACGCAATCAGCTTGCTCTTCCGGTTATAATCCACGTCAACCAAATGCTGAATCATGCGCATCCGTTCCCCGGCGTGATCGGCCGGAGCGAACATTTGGGTTTCCTGGGCAGCCGTGAACAGCCCCGTCCCCGCATGCTCCTTGGCCCCGTATTCGATCAGCGAAGCGGCTGCCGATACGGCAAGCTCGAATTGCTGGGCATTGTCGTATCCGTCGGCGGCGCAATCCAGAACGATCATCGTTCTGGGGAAGGACTCATGCTCGAATTCCTTCGATTTCCACGAGCCGGTCTTCGCCGTTGCATTCCAGTGAATCCGGGAGATCCGGTCGCCATATACATAATCGCGGACGCCGTTAATTTGCGTGGTTTCCCGTCTTGAAGCCGACACCGTGGTTTGCGTCCCGCCCAATCTGGAGTTCCTAATGTTCCGCTGCCACTTTGGAATATAAATGGTTCTCGGCAGAACGCGGAAATCCGTTTGAACCTCGATGCGTCCCTTATGCTCCATCAATCCGAAGATATCTTCGCTTATGCATTCCGTCTTGGAAAAAACATATCGCCCGCGTTCGAGCGGAGGAGTCTGGAATACAAGCTTGCCTGCCCCCCGGAGGTTCGGAATGACGCTGTCTTCAAAGGACCAGGAGTCTCCGTTATGCCTCTGCAGCACTTCGCGCACGATCATATAGGGCATCGGCAGCAGCCCCGGGACATGGACCTCGAGCTTAACGCGCACCTGCTCGCCGGCATGAAGCTGTTCTCCACCGCGCTCCGTTCCCCCAAGGACGACCCGGTGCGCTTTGACGCGATTGACCCCGCCAAAACCAGCGCCGATCAGATAGACCGTCAGAAGGCTGACCATGGAGAAGAGCATGAGCGAGGTTTTCCCTCCCTGGAATAAAACATACAAAAGACATAGGCACCATACCGCCAATACCGCTGCCAGTCTGGACGGCTGCATGCCATTCAAAAATAACGAAACCGCGCGGCGCATGCCTATCTCCCCATCTGAACAGGCACTTTAACCTGACGGAGTATAAACTCAAGCACCGACTCCGGACTCGCATTGTCGAGCCTGGCTTCCGGACGCAGCATGATCCGGTGCGAAAGTACGTAGGGAGCAAGCGTCTTCACGTCATCTGGCAGAACGTAATCCCGCTCTTGCAGGAAGGCATAGGCTTTAACCGCATTCATGAAGGACAGGGTGGCCCGTGGACTTGCGCCCAGCATAACGGAAGGGTGCTCACGGGTCGAACGGGTGATATTCAGCAGGTAATCGGCAACGGGCTCGCCGATGAATACCTCGCGAATCTCGCGCTGAATGGATGAAATCTTATCCATATGCGTCACAGGCTGAAGCTTGTCCGACAGTTGCCCGTCGCGCGAACGGTACATCAGCTGCTTCTCCGTGGCGGCATCAGGGTAACCCAGGCTCAGCTTCAGCATGAACCGGTCCAGCTGCGCTTCCGGAAGCATATAGGTGCCTTCAAAATCAATCGGGTTCTGGGTCGCGCACAGCATGAAAGGATGCGGGAGTTCGTGGGTAGCCCCGTCCACCGTTACGCTGCGCTCCTCCATCACTTCCAGCAGGGCCGACTGCGTTTTGGTTGTGGCCCGGTTGATTTCGTCCGCCAGCAAAATATTGGTCATGACCGGACCTGGTCGGAAGTAAAACATCTCGTCTCGAGGGTGGAAAACGGAAACGCCTGTTATATCACTCGGGAGGATATCCGGGTTGCATTGAATGCGGCGGTAATCCCCCTGCATGGATTTCGCTAGTGCTTTGATCAGTTGGGTCTTTCCCGTGCCGGGCACATCTTCGATCAGTACATGTCCGCCAGCGAGCAGCGCCGTAAGGAGCAATTGGATCTCAAATTCTTTGCCTAGCAGGCACGACTCCAGATTGGTTCGTACCGAGGTAATGATTTTCATGGATTCTTGGCTTACGGGCATGTATGACTAACCTCCTGTAAGGGAATAAATACTTAATTTAGTACTATTGTACATGATCGAAGTCCCGGAGTACATTCGTAGAGATATTTTGGTTGTTCTCCTTCTTACAGGCCCATTAGGCAGAAAAAAAAGACCCCGGCATAAAGCCGAGATCTTTTGCTTCTGGATGTTCAAGGGTGTTATCCCTTCGGACGAACGAACAGCGCTGCCAGGAAGGAGAAAATGATCGCCGAGGATATCCCCGCGCTGGTTACTTCGAATATCCCCGTCACGACCCCGATCCAGCCGTCCCTCCCCAGCTCCGTCAACGCGCCGTGCACAAGCGAGTTGCCAAAACTCGTGATCGGCACGGAGGCTCCCGCTCCCGCGAATTTCACCAGCGGCTCGTACAATCCGAAGCCGTCCGCGATGGCCCCTGCAACCACCAGCGTACTCATCGTATGCGCCGGCGTCAGTTTAATAACGTCCATCATAATTTGCCCAATGACGCAAATCAATCCGCCAATAATAAACGCCCATAAAAACTGCATCTTGTTATCCTCCCATCTCTAAGGCTACGGCGTGAGCGATACACGGAATGCTCTCACCCTGCTGGTAAGAAAGGGGCGACAGCAAGGCACCGGTAGCAACGACCAGCACCTTTTTCAATTCGCCTTTGCGCATCCGTTTCAAAATATGGCCGTAGGTGACAACCGCCGAGCAGCCGCAGCCGCTGCCCCCTGCGTTGACGTATTTCTGTTTTTCCATGTCGTAGATCATTAAGCCGCAATCGGCAAATACCGTGCCGTCCATGATGACATCGTTCTGCTGCAGGAGGTCTTTCGCAATGGGAAGTCCGACCGAGGCCAGGTCGCCCGTCACGATCAGATCATAATCCTTCGCCTGCCGGCCCGTGTCCTTAAAGTGCTTCGTGATCGTGTCGGCCGCCGCCGGAGCCATCGCCGCCCCCATGTTGAACGGATCTTTGATGCCCAGATCGACCACCTTGCCGATGGTGGCATACGTCACGGCAGGTCCGTCTCCCTTGTCCGAAACGACGGAGCAGCCTGCTCCCGTGATCGTATATTGCGCATAAGGCGGTTTCTGCGATCCGTATTCCGTCGGATACCGGAACTGCTTCTCGACGGTACAGTTATGGCTGGCCGTACCAGCCATGACATACTGGGCTCCGCCCGAATCGACAAGCATGGAGGCGACCGCAAGGCTCTCCATCGATGTGGAGCAAGCACCGAACACGCCGATATACGGCACGCCCATCTGTCTGGCGGCAAACGAACTGCTGATGATCTGGTTCATCAAGTCCCCGCCCACGAAAAACTGCAGCTGGTCTTCCTTGATGCCTGCCTTTTCGACGGCTTTTCTCGACGCGTCCTCCAGCAGCTTCCGTTCCGCCTTTTCCCATGTTTTTTCGTTGATCTCAATATTGTCGTAGACAAAGTCGAAATCGTTGGCCAGCGGACCTTCCCCTTCTTCAGGGCCAACGATCGTCCCCGTGCTGATAATGACGGGTTTGTTCTCGAACTGCCATGTTTGACCGATCACCTTCATGATCGCGTTACCTCCCCTCGATGCCGAAAATAGCGTAAATGATACCGATAATGAACGCAGCCACGGTACCAAATACGATCACGGAGCCCGCCAGCTTGAACATGCTGGCTCCGACCCCGAGAACCAATCCCTCTGCACGATGTTCAAGCGCAGCGGAACACATGGAGTTCGCAAACCCCGTGACCGGCACGGCGCTGCCCGCTCCGGCCCATTGCGCGATTTTGTCATATACGCCGAAGCTCGTCAGAATGACGGAGAGGATGATCAATACGGCGACCGTGGGATTGCTCGCTTCGGTGGTGCTCATATCGAATACGGACATAAAAAAACGCTGAATGCATTGGCCGATCAGACAGATGAGGCCTCCCACCAAAAAAGCGCGCAAGCAATTTTTAAGCACGGCGCGGGGAGGCTCATGCTTTTTGGCAATCGTCTGATATTCCGCCGAGCTCATCGTGGTGATATCAGACTTAGGCTTTTGGTTGGAGCCTGACATTTCAATACACCTCCGCAATTGGTTAAGTATGGAATCCTTTTGAACAAACGCTGAAAAGCCGCTATGGATATCACTCACATATCATTATGCTTTGAATGATCTCCCTTTATGTTTGGAAAATCATCCTTCTCGCCGACGCATCATGGCTTGTCCGGCCATTGTGACGCCAACGCGAAAATCAGCTTCCAGGAGCATCCTGAAAGCTGAAATTCAAACTCGCTGACTTGATTCGTTTGGAGCCGGCCGTTATATAAGAATGTATTTCAATAAAATGACGAGTAGGATGAACAAGACCATAATGAGCAGAAGTTCTCGGACTTCGGCATGATAGTCGTATCCATCAATCCCATGGCGGTTCATATTCTGCCCCTTCCCGCTGACAACAAACATCCACATGTTTTTCTATATCGTATTCCCGTCCAGGATAGGGGGTGCTTGTTCCACTTACATTTATATAACGCAGCCTGACGAAGCCGGCTTTGTAGACTTTTCGGATGTATAGGGGCATACTAGAAAAGGAAAAACTCTTACATACCTTTTCTAAAGGAGCGATTTCGTCATGAATGAATCAACACTGGAATTATTCCGTACATTAACGGAATTCCCTGCTGCACCGGGCTTTGAGAGGGAACTCCGTTCTTGGGTGAAGGATGCCCTCTCTCCATATACAGATGAGTTCGTGCAGGATCGGCTGGGCAGTTTGTTCGCCGTCCTTCGCGGTAACGATGAAGGTCCGAAAGTCATGGTGGCCGGACACATGGATGAAGTCGGCTTCATGGTAACCGGCATTACCGAAGCGGGCATGGTTCGTTTCCAGCCGCTCGGCGGCTGGTGGAGCCAAGCCGTGCTTGCCCAGCGCCTGCAGATCATCACGGACAACGGCCCGGTCGTCGGGGTTGTCGGCTCCATTCCTACGCATCTGCTGGATGAAGCGCAGCGCAGCAAACCGGTCGACATCAAAACGATGTATATCGATATCGGCGCCGACAACAAGGCCGAAGCGGAGTCGTTCGGCATTCGTCCCGGCCTGCAAGTCGTTCCGATCTGCGAATTCACGCCGCTGGCCAATCCGAAAAAAATCATGGCCAAGGCATGGGATAACCGCTACGGCGTAGGCCTTGCCATCGAGCTGGTCCAGGCGCTCCATGGCGAGAAGCTGCCCAACACGGTATACGCCGGTGCGACCGTGCAGGAAGAGCTGGGCCTTCGCGGAGCCCGCACTTCGGCAAACCTGATTCAGCCGGATATTTTCTTCGGTCTGGACGCCAGCGCAGCGAACGACATGATGGGCGACAAGAGCCAGTTCGGCCAATTGGGTCAAGGCGCGCTGCTTCGCATCTTCGATCCGACGATGCTGACCCATCGCGGCATGGTCGAGTACGTTCAGGATACGGCGGAGACAAACAAAATCAAATACCAATACTTTGTGTCGCCGGGCGGCACGGACGCTGGCCAAGTGCATTTAAGCGGCATCGGCGTTCCGTCCACCATCATCGGCATTTGCTCCCGGTATATCCACACCTCTTCGTCCATCATCCACACGGACGACTACGAGGCAGCCAAAGAGCTTCTGATCAAGCTCGTCAAGGGCTTGGACCGCACGACGCTCCAGACGATCCTGGACCGCGCGTAAGCCAAACGAAAATGGAAAAGGGTATCCTGCAGGTCTTGAACAGACTGCGGGATACCCTTTTTTTCTTTCTGCCTTTACGAAGATAACGTCTCCTTATGCCTGGCGAAGCGAAACGATATGAGCATCGTGATATAAACGATGGCAACCAGCGCCGTATTCAGCACAAATATCATCCGAAATCCGATAAGCCCCCCTGCCGCCTGACCCGGAAGCGCCAGCATGGCGCCTCCCGCCGCCGTGCCAAACATCATCCCCAGATTTCGCGACAGCGCCAAAATGCTGCTGATCAGTCCGAGGTCCGTTTTGGACGTCCTGCCCATCACCAGGGAATTGTTCGGCGGCGTGATCAAGCCCATGGAACCGCCGAGCAGGACGATAAGCAGAATCAGGAAGAAGATCGGATACGCAGGCGATACAAAGCCCAGCACGATTAGCGCCGCCGTCATGGCCAGCAAGCCGGCAGACAATAACGGAAATGTCCCCAGCTTGTCCGACAAGCTTCCGCTTAAGGGGGAGAATATGATCAACGACAACGGGTACCCCATCATGATCAGCCCTGCCGTCGCAGGTTCGATGCCCAGCTCGCTGAGCAAAAACACCGGCAGCACAAGCTGCGCGGAGAAAGCGGCCATATAGGTGATGATGGTAATGAGGATTCCGACGCTAACGCCTGCATCCCGAAACAGATCCAGCTTCATAAACGGAAGATGGCCCTTCCCTTTTCGCTCCCAGCGGGAAGACAGGCACCACCCGATGAATGCGGCGGCTCCTGCCCCGAACATCATGAACAGCAGCGTAACCTGCCAGGAACCCCATCCCCACTGAGCCCCCAAATTCACGGCCGTGACCAGTCCGGTCAAGGATATCGCAAAAAAGGCAGCCCCCGGCACGTCCAGCCGGCTCACGCCTTGATCCGGCTCGTCCTTCGGAATGAAACGCTGCGCGAATATCCATGCAACCAGCGAGATCGCCGTAAGCAGCCAAAAATTGCTCCGCCACGAAAACCATTGAATCAAGATTCCGCCAAGGCTCGGACCGATCATGGAACCCGCAGCCACGAACGTGCTGATTAATCCCAGCGCTTTACCGCGCTGTTCCTTCGGAAACACGGAGATGATGAGCGCCATATTCGTGGCTTGATACATGGCCGCTCCGATGCCTTGAAGAATCCGGGAAGATATCAGACCGTTTAAGGAAGGAGACAATGCGCAGCATAGCGCACCGGCCATAAACACGAAATAGCCGATATTGTGGATCTTCCGCCTGCCCAGCATGTCCCCCAGCTTACCCATGACCGGGAGCAGGATGGAGATGACGAGCAAATATGCGGTCACGATCCACTGTGCCGCGGGGATACCGGAATCGAATGTTCTTGCGATATCTACAAGCGCGATGTTGAACATGCCGGCCGACAGATTGGACAGAAATGCCCCTAAACATATGGTGTATTGAACGATCATCCTTGATGTGCTGTTCATGCAGGACTCACCCGCTTTATTCATGAATTTCGGTGCCGCTCAGAGAAAAAGCCCCCCATGCGGAGAGCTCCACTCTGCTTGAACCTGCGTACCGTGCAAGCTAACCGATGGCCGGCTGCGCCGCGGATTTCGGCCGCACCGGTTCCTCGGCTTTTTTATCCATCCAAATATCGATAAGCCGCGCCACCTCACTAACTTTCCCGAAATAACCCTCGATATTCTCGAGCGTCATATCATGGGCCGTTTGCGAGTACGACGCGCAGGCATCCGACGCGAGCACGATATGATAATCCAGCATGAAGCCGTCCCGGGCCGTCGATTCCACGCACACATTGGTGCTGACCCCCGTCATGATCAAGGTCTCGATCTTCAGCGTCTTTAATACCGAATCCAGCCTAGTATTCACAAATGCGCTGTACCGGTGTTTATTGACAATGATATCGTCCGCCTCGGGCGTGATCTCGTAAAATTCCGCTCCCCAGCTTCCCCTCCGGCACACATGAGCCGAGCGTCCGGAGGACCTGGTCGTCCAGGCCTCGGAATCCGTCGCTCTTTCATGCAGCGTTTGGATGAAGATAATCGGCACATTCAGCTCCCTGGCGGAATGAAGCAGCTTATGGAGCTGCGGCATCATCTCTGCCACCCCGCTAACATCGCAGCCCGCTCTAGGTAATGCCCCCTCCGGATGGCAATAATCGTTTTGCACATCCACCACGATCACCGCCGCTTTGCTTCCCAGCATCAGTTGATTCAAAGATTTCATCGTGACACTCTCCCCTTCAGGCCCGTATATTTGAAATTTTACTTCTTGGATTGGTTCACAAACTGCATATCCACCAGGGCATCATAGGTATAATCCCCTTTAAAAATTCCGGTCTCTATCATGACATCCATATCATGCTTCAACGCTTCTTCCGAAATCATCCCGTCCAAGCTCCACAGATTGTCCGCATAGGCACGGTCCAGCGCAGCTTGTATCGCATCCTCGGATAATGTGGGGAATTCGGCTTTCAGATTCTTCTTGGCCAGTTCCTTATCCGACTGGACGACTTCAAGCGCTTCGATGATGGCATCGGTAAAGCTTTGAACGGCTTCCGGATCCTTCTCGATGGTAGACTTCTTCACACTGAGCACCGAATACGAGAAATCCCCGAGATCATGAAATTTGTAAAACGGCTCCTCCCACACGTTCTTCGAAATTCCGTCGCTGATTTGCGGTTCGGCTCCATTGGCGATATCGGCTGCGCCCTGTTGAACCATCGTCACCACCGTGGAGCCGTCGGCCGGCTCCAGCAGCTGCACATCCTTCTCCGGATCGAGCCCCAGCTGAATCAGCAGATAGCGGGTTAAGAGATTCGGTGTCCCTCCATGGCGGCCGGCGTTAATCTTTTTTCCTTGCAAAAATGCCTTCAGGTCCTCGGGGGAATCGCTCGCAGGCGCGGTGCCCTTCTTAGCCATTAAATACACGTTCGCCCGATTGACGACATTGACGACCGAGATGATCGGGTCGGAATTGTTGTTGTTGGCCAAGGCATTGGACTCCGTCCCGCCGATAACGCCCCAGGCATCACCGCTGACCACGGCGGTTACGTGCGCTCCCCCTGCCGCTTGGATAACCTCGACGTCCAGCCCTCTTTTCTCGAAGTAGCCTTCGCGCTGTGCGACGTACAGGGGAAGATAGCCCGTGGAGTGGAGCGGCTCGGCGATCACGATTTTCTTGAGCTTCCCGTCGCCGGAAGCGGAGACGGTGCTGCCGTCGCTTTTCTCGTTGCCGCAGGCGCCAAGCAGGGCGGTGACCATGACCAGTGCGAACAGCAGTGAACGTTTCCTCGTTTTTTTGTTCATATGAATTCCCCTTTTTAATAGAAATAGTTCGTTTTTGGTGGATGTGTCCAGTGCTATTGCTTGGTCAAGCCCTTGGATAACCACTTCTCCAGTACGACCACGCCCCAGTACATCACCATGGACAGCAACGACAGGACGACGACGCCCACCCACACGAGGTTGATATCCAGTATCGTTCCTGCATACATAATCATCCGGCCGACGCCCTGGCTTGAGGCAATGAACTCGCCCACGATGGCACCTGCCAGCGCAAGGGCAATATTGATCCGTAAACTGCTGATGATCCAGGGCATGGACCACGGTACAACGACCTTGGTAAAGACCTGATGCCGCTTGGCGCCCAGGGAGTACATCAGCTTTTCCATATCCGGGTCCACGCTCTTCACGCCGCTGTATGCCGACAGGGCCGACACGACAACCGTCATGGAGAAAGCCAGAGCCACCTTCGAGAAGAATCCGATTCCGAGCAGAATGACGAGTACGGGCGCTAAGGCGAGTTTTGGCATCGCATTCAGTATGATTAGGTACGGCTCGCTGATCCCTGCATACGATTTCGACCACCAGAATGATAGCCCGAGCAGTGCACCGAGGAAGGTGCCGAACACAAACCCGAGTATGGTTGAGCCGGACGTGTACGTAATATCCCTTAACAGGGTCCCCTCGGTGATTTGGGTCCAGGTTGTGCGAAGGATCGCGCTGGGGCTGCTCCAATAATAGGAGTCCAGCAGGCCGATTCGGGTGAACACTTCCCATACCAGAAAAACAAGCACGGCTACAGCGGCCCTTCCCCAAACGATCCGCCGGCTCCTGCGGCGCTCCAGTCCCTCTTCATCCAATATGTACGGCACGACCTCCGGCCGCTTGGACGAACCCGCGGCAGACTCCGCGGGTGTCACGGCATGTACGATAAAAGCCTCTTTGCGTGCAGTTTCCATCAGGCTCCCTCTCCTTTCGTTCTTCTCGCTTTACGATATTTGCTCTTCCTCATGCCCAGCCGACAGCAGGTCCATGAGATGATGCTTCAGCTCCATGAATGCCGGCGACGTCATGTCTTCCGTTTTGCGTGGACGCTCCATCGTCACGGTGATTTTGGACTTGATCCGCCCGGGCCTGGACGAGAATACGTAGATGTCATCCGACAGGTAAATCGCTTCATCGATGTCGTGGGTGACAAACAGCACCGTTTTGCCAAAGTCCTCCCAGATCTGCAGCAGCCAGTTCTGCATGGTCAACCGGGTCTGTGCATCAAGCGCACCGAACGGCTCGTCCAGCAAAATGATGTCCCTGTCGTAGAGCAGCGTCCGCAGCAGCGCGGCACGCTGTTTCATCCCTCCCGAGAGTTCCTTCGGATAATGCTTGTCAAAGCCCTTCAGACCGTATTTTTCCATCAAGGGCAGCGCCCTCTCCACGGCTTCCTTGTAGGGAACGCCCCGAACCTCCATGCCCAGAATGATGTTATCGAGAATGGTGCGCCATGGCAGAAGCATGTCCTTTTGCAGCATATAACCGACATAACCGGTCGTACCCACGATATCCTTTCCGTCGGCCATCACTTTGCCCGTGGAAGGAGGCATCAGGCCGGCGATAATGTTGAACAGGGTGGATTTGCCGCAACCGCTGGGACCGATTATGCTGACAAAACGCCCCTCCTCGATCGCCAGACTCGTCTCCCGCATGGCCGGAATCTCTTCCCCGTTTCTGCGAAACCATTTGCTGACGCCCGAAATTTCGATTTTGTGAGTCATGGCCCTTCCTCCTCTTCTTTGTTTTTCATGTTTTTTCAGTAACAACACACATTTATTTTCAAAAGCGGATGTAACAAAAAATCGCCAGTCCAGCCCCAAGCCGCACACCAACGTGTACCTTGGTACCAAACTGACGATCGGCCCGCTCTCTACCCGAGTTCCGGCATGTCGTTCAGATATGTTTCTATCTCCTTCTCCAAGAATACGATGGTACCGGAAAACTCGGTCTCTGCATCATAGTCTTTAAGAATGGAGATGATTTTAAACGGAAACTTCTCTTCCAGGCTGGTTTTAATCTCCTGCTTGAACACCTGGAATAAAAGGTGGTCCAACTGCCGGGTAGAGAGGGGGTAATTCTCATCCAGCAGTTTTAGGACGGGGACTCTACTATTCCTCGATACAATGATGATTTTGTTGCCAACGAAATCGACTTTTTGCTGCTTTACACCCACGTTAAATATTTTCTTATTTATCGCGTTGTAAACCCTCAAAAGATCCTGTTTGAGTTCGCCTGCTGTCATCATGGTTCAACATCCCTTTGTGTAAATTATTATTACATTGACCGGGGTAGGTATAGGGTGTTTATCGAGTTCGTTGTGTCCTTGGGTTTAATTATAGGCAAACACAGAGGATTGTCAATACATTAACATCAAAAAAGTTAACAACATTTAATTTTATGTTATTTTATATTACATACATATAACACATTGGCTTGCGATATACCGTTCGTGCGTGATCTCTTTTCACATTTTTTACACATCCTTAGAACGGGACAAAGCCCGTTCCGTTCATTTGTCTATCTCTGATTAAATACCCGTTCCAGGAACAAAACGCCTTCCCGCTTCTGATACTCACTGACTTCATGGCCGGAGAACGGATAATCCCTGATTTCTTTTGCCGCCTCGATCCGGTTGTAAGCCGCATAGATGGTCTCGGGCATGCAAACCGTATCCTTCCATCCGACGGACACCATGATCGGCGCCTGGATTCGCGGTGCGAGATTCAGCATGTCAAAATGCGCGAGATGCGCCAAAATCTGATCCAGCTGCTCCGGGTACCGCTTTATGTATTGGGCGATTTCGTTCAACGAGCTGACCGAATACAAAATGCCGTAATCCATCCTGCACATGTTGGGAATGTCGGCTACGATGGCCGCAACCTTGGGGTTCAGCGCCCCTGCCAGCATCGACAGGCCGCCACCCTGGCTCCCGCCCACCACGGCGATTTTTGCAGGGTCTACTCCCGGCTGCCGTGATGCCGCATCCACGGCTCTCACGGCATCCATGGCAATGGCCATGTAATAGGAGCGATGGATATCCGTAATCCCCTGCGACACCCAGCCTTTAACCGCGCCGCTGTCCAGCGGCAGCAAATTCCCCGTCTCCCCGCCCTGACCCCTGACGTCGACGGCAAACACCGTATACCCCAGCATCAGCCAATGAGCATACCGTTCAGGAAATCCGCGGTCTCCGGTATAACCCGGGAAGGTTACGATACACGGCCTGGCCTCTGCTTTCGATGAATGATTAGCCGGCGCTATATGCCAAGCATTGATAGGAGTATCATCATATCCATGATAGGTTACCCGAGATACCTCCATATGGGGATAAGGCGTAGCTTCCGGTCTACTAACCATGCGAAGCGGTCTGTCCCCATGCGACTTCAGCACTCCCTCCCAAAAAACATTCAAAACCTGCTCGTCGATCGTTGGTTCCGGACGCAAGTTGCCAAGCTCTTTCTTACGCTGCTCAATGGTATTCATTCTGTGTTAAATCTCCTTTTCGCGTGTTAAGTGAAAGTTCATATGACATGGTTATTTCGGCATAACGTCCTTTATCCCCTTCGAAACGATTGGAATTCATGCCGGTTTATTACAAAATCCTCTCAAAATAACGAATCGGCCGCAGCCACCATCGTTATCTTTCTTCAAAAAATTAAAAAGCGATCATAGATTTATAGAGTTGAACATATCATAATAGAAACTATGAAATGCCAAACGGGTTGATATAAACAAGCACCCGCCTCTAGCAATACGACATCATATAGCGAATGGAGACGATGAATATGCTGCAAGGTTTAACAAGCGCAGGGCTCGGAAAACTTGAAAGCGATTTACAGTTTATCGAGCTTGCGGCCAAATATGAATTCCAAAGCGTCGATATCGATGCCAAAGGTCTTGTGGACCGGCTTGGCGCGGAAGCGGCTGCCGAAATGCTGCAATCCCGCCAACTGGAAATCGGGGCGATCGGTCTCCCGGTGGAATGGAGAGGGTCGAACGAGCAGTTCCTAAGCGGACTCGAGAAGCTGCCGGCCGCCGCGGCCGCCGCCAAGGCGCTTGGCAGCACCCGCTGCTGTACATACATTCTTCCTTCCACGGACGCGCCTGCAGCCCATTTCATGGCGCTGGCCACTTCCAGGCTGCGGGCCTGCGCCAGCATTCTGGGAGCATACGGAATCCGATTGGGCCTGGAGTTCGTCGGTCCGCACCATCTGCGCACCCAATGGAAGAACCCGTTCATATGGACGGTACAAGAGACGTTGGACTGGATCGATGCCATCGGGGAGCCGAATGTCGGGCTGCTGTATGATGCCTATCACTGGTACACCAACGAGATGACAACCGCCGATATTCGGCAGCTGCGCGCAGACCAGATTGTTCATGTCCACATCAACGATGCCAAGGACATTCCAATTCGGGACGTGCTCGATAATGACCGCCTTTACCCGGGTGAGGGCGTGATTGATTTGCCAGGCTTCCTTCAGGCGCTGAACGATATCGGCTATAAGGGCCCGGTAACGCAAGAAATATTGACGCCTTCCACACCGGCGGGTACTCCAGAGGAGCTGGCTGCCAAATCGCGCCAAGCCTTCAACAACGTATTCGGCGCTGCAGGTCTGTAATATTTAGTTTGCACAGTCGGTGCCGCGCACATATCGGAATGATTCCTCTAATACAGGGCACACTGAAAGGGTACGTTAAGTACCTTTTCAGGAGGTCTTTAGCATGAACGGATTTGAGAAGGAAAAACGAGCGGAGTCCACGGATTTGTCTACCGTTGAGTCCCAACGGAACGATCTGGTGGCAGAGGAATTTCCCGAGGGACCCTACGGTTCCGATCTTCGCAGCGATTCCCTCGGCAAGAGCACGCCTTGGCGCAAGGATCAGCGGCCTCCGAATCGGTTCGATTATGAGGATCGCCGGCTGCATATGGGCATCGAGCGGGAGTATCCCGGCGAAGACGAGAGCATGCAAGCAGATCCGGGACAAGAGAAACCTGAGTAGGAGTTTATAACCAACCGTCGTTATTTGGACAAGACGGTTGGTTTTTGTCGTAACAGGGCTTGTATTCACCCGACACCGAATGCATAACGGCCTATAAAAATACATAAAATGGCATGTAAAAAACGCGCATCTAACACACGATCCCCAGGAAGAAACACCGTTGGCTGCAGTGTTAAAAGACATGAGGGAGCGGGGGAGTATACCATGCCCATTAAGAAAGAGAAGGAATTCGTGATTTATGTCGTTTCGTTATCCAACGTCAAGCGCTACATGTCCATCGAATTTATCGGCGGTTCTTGCGGTTACATCATCGCTCAAAGAGCGCTTCAATCCGATCTGTTCGGCATGATCGGCAGCATCATCGCCCCGATGGCGATCCGCCGCGTGCTGCAATGGCAGCAGCTCAAATCCGGGCGTCATGCGCGCCTGGATCTGCGCTCACTCTTCAAGCCGAGCGCGCCGAACCCTACATAACACCGTGCATCATGATGGTTTTGACTGAGCACGCCTAGTTTCCGAAACCTCTTGCCGAGCATCGTTTTTTCTAACCCGAAACAACTAAGATAAAGCCACTTCCATCATATGGAAGTGGCTTTATCTTTCTTTATATAGACAATCCTCTTCGATCCTTTTGATGTGAGAACAGCCGCTTCTTATCGTTTCTGCTTATAAAACTCATGATACAGCTTCATCAGCGCCCGCTTCTCAATGCGCGACACGTAGCTGCGCGAAATTCCCAGTTCCTTGGCGATTTCCCGCTGCGTCCGTTCTTCTCCCCCGGCTTCCAATCCAAACCGTCCTATGACAACTTCCTTCTCCCGGTCGTCCAATATGTCCAGATTTCGATAAATTTTGCTCTTTTCGATTTTCAGCTGCACTGCATCCACAATGTCATCCGCTTCCGTCCCGAGGATATCGATAAGAGTAATCTCATTCCCCTCTTTGTCCGTTCCGATCGGATCATGCAGGGATACGTCCTTGCGCGTTTTCTTAAGCGAACGCAAGTGCATCAATATTTCGTTTTCTATACAACGGGCAGCAAACGTCGCCAGCTTCGTCCCCTTGTTGGGCCGAAAGCTTTCAATGGCTTTGATCAGACCGATGGTGCCGATGGATATGAGATCTTCCAGATCCTCGCCGGTGTTATCGAACTTTTTGACGATGTGCGCGACCAGCCGAAGATTATGCTCAATCAGTTTATTCCGCGACTGAGGATCGCCTTCGGCCATTCGCTGCAGATGTTTAGCTTCCTCCTCCTCGGTCAGAGGCTGGGGAAACGCGTTGTTTTTCACATACGAAACGAGCAGGGTCAACTCTTTAATGAACAAAGCAATTGCGGTAAACAATCCAGGCACTTTAGGACACCTCCTGCGAAGTTACAATGCAACCGGCCCTTATCGCGCTCGGTTTCTCGGTCTTCTCATTGTATGTAGGCAGCGGCCCAGAAGTGCCTGTACGGGGGAAACTGATGCGCAAAATCGTTAAATGCGCTATCGCTTTCCCGTAAATTCCAGACGCCATTCGCTCTCTTGGCCAATGGAGTTTCTGCGGATCTAATGGATCCTGCTGCCAAACATAAACGATCCGAAACATCGAAAATCCAGAGGTATGCCACATATCAATATAACATGATATAAATCAAATAATCAGCAGAATCCACATCTTGAAAACAAAGAGATCTCACTTCAAACCAAAGTAAACGATCCAAAGAACCACCATTAACTCGCGCAGAACAACAAAATAATATAACAGCATAAAATTTATTAAATATAATATATTGACATTAAATTGGTATGTAATTATATTGAATGTAAGCGTTTTATATATGGGCATGACAGCAACGATCGACACCCGGAACTATGGAAGGGAGAAGAGCTAACATGTTTACGTTGGACTATTTTGCTGTTTTGCACGATTTGCACCGCACGATATCCGAAGGCACCCCGGATGATCCGAAACTTGGGCATATGTTCAGGAGCATGCTGGACAACACGCTGGGATCGACCATCCGAAGACAGCCAGACGGCACCACCTTTGTCATTACCGGCGATATTCCGGCCATGTGGCTGAGGGATTCGGCGGCGCAAATCCGGCCGTTCCTCGTTCCGGCAGGCCAAGACCCCAGACTGGCCGATCTGATCGAAGGGCTCGTACGGAGGCAGTCGGCATTCATCCTGCTGGATCCTTACGCCAACGCGTTTAACGATTCGCCTTCCGGTCAAGGCCATCAGAACGATCGCACCGCCATGAACCCCTGGCTTTGGGAGCGCAAATATGAGGTCGATTCATTGTGTTACCCCCTCCAACTTGCTTACCTGTTGTGGAAAGAAACCGGCAGAACCTCTCACCTCGATCACACATTCCATTCAGCTGCCAAGGCGATTCTGGCCCTTTGGCGAACCGAACAGCATCATGAATCGAAATCGCCGTATTATTTCGAACGCTTTGATTGTCCTCCAAGCGACACGCTGCCCCGCGGCGGCAAAGGCACGGAAGTGGCTTATACGGGAATGACCTGGTCCGGCTTCCGTCCGAGCGACGACGCCTGCGCCTATGGATACCTGATTCCGTCGAATATGTTCGCCGTCGTCGTGCTCGGTTATCTGGCGGAAATTTGCCGAGACGTCCTTCGCGATCCCCAGATGGCGGCGGAAGCGGCGAAACTGGCGGATGAAATCCGGCATGGCATCGAAATGTACGGCGTACTCGACCATCCCGAATACGGCAGAATTTACGCTTATGAGACGGACGGAATGGGAAACCACCTGCTTATGGATGACGCCAACGTCCCCAGCCTGCTGTCCATCCCCTATTTGGGTTATGCAAGCACCGATGACCCGGTCTATCAAAATACCCGCCGGTTCGTGCTGAGCCAGGCCAATCCGTATTATTACCAAGGCACTGCCGCCTCCGGCATCGGGAGCCCCCATACGCCGGCTCGTTATATATGGCCGATCGGGCTGGCCATTCAGGGCTTGACGACCACCGATCAAGAGGAGAAGCTTCGGCTGCTTCGGTTAATGGCGGATACCGATGCTGGCACCGGCATGATGCATGAGGGATTTCTGGTCGACGACCCTGCCCGTTATACCCGCCCATGGTTTTCTTGGGCAAATATGATGTTCTGCGAGCTGATCATGGACTATAACGGCATTCGGGTCAAAGCGAATGAACGCCTAGGAGGTCATCGGGATCATCATGGGAACCAATAGAAAGCTACGCGGCTGGGTCATCGGCTATCTGTTCATTTTGCCGTCCATTATCGGCTTTAGTGTTTTTGTCGGATATCCCCTGCTTTCGTCCATGTATTATGCCTTGACGGAATGGAGCGGGTACGACACCCCCCGTTTTATCGGCTTCGAGAACTTTAGATACCTGTTCACGGAGGATCCGGCTTTCTGGCCATCGATCCGCGCGACGTTTTATTTCGTGATCCTGAGTGTTCCGTTATCGCTGGTCCTAGGTTTGTTGTTGGCGATGATGCTGAACAAAAACCTGACCGGCATCAAATGGTTCCGTACCATCTTTTATCTTCCGGTGGTCGTTCCCTCCATCGCTACGCTCACGTTGTGGCAGTTCATATATGAGCCGCAATACGGGCTGGCGAATTCGCTGCTAAGGGAGTTCGGGCTGCCGCCGGGCACATGGCTGACGAGCGAAACGACAGCGCTTCCATCCATCGTGTTGATCGGTTTATGGCAGGTCGGTTCCAGCGTCATCATCTTTCTGAGCGGGCTGCAGTCGGTTCCGCAGGACATGTATGAAGCCGCCGAAGTCGACGGCGCCTCCAGATGGCGAATGTCGATCAACATTACGCTTCCGATGATCACGCCCATCCTGTTTCTGCAGCTTATACTCGGCATCATCGGCGCATTCCAGGCGTTTAACCAGGTTCAGGTGCTGACCGGAGGCGGGCCGAATTTTTCCACTTCCCTGCTGAATTACAAGATCTATACCGATGCCTTCAACGGAAGAATGTTTGGATATGCCATCGCGGAGGTATGGGTTCTGTTCGTTATCATCATGATTTTTACCGTTATTTCATACCGGTACTCCAACCGGTTCGTTTATTACGAAAGCGACAAATAAGGGGGTAAGAAGCGATGCAAGCGGAAGTACGGCCGGAACTAAGAGGAAACCTGAATCCAGCGGACATTCGCGTGAAGCGGAGAGCAAGGTTCAATTGGATTGACGCCTTTCGATTTATGGTCTTGGCCATCGGCGCCATAGCGATGCTGTTCCCTCTCTTCTGGATGGTCACCATTGCGCTGAAGAGCAACAATGACGTGTTCAAAATTCCGCCCGAATGGTTTCCGCGGGAATTTCATTGGTCCAATTTCGTGACCGGAACGAAGGAAATCAACTTTTGGCAAACATTCGGGAACTCCCTGTTCATTGCCATCACCTGCACGATCGGGCAGATTATCAGCTCGGTGCTGGTCGGGTACGGGCTCGCACGGCTGAAGTTCCCGGGCCGGAAGCTGTGGTTCTCGCTATTTATAGGAAGCCTCATGCTTCCCGGATTCGTAGGCATGATTCCCATGTTTAATCTGTACACCAGCATCGGATGGTACGATTCGTGGCTGCCCATCATCGTGCCCGCTTTTTTTGGAAACGCCACGTTCTCCTTCCTGTTCGTCCAGTATTTAAGAACGATTTCCGTTTCGTTTGACGAGGCGGCCAAAATCGACGGGGCTTCGGACCTGTATGTGCTGCTTAAGGTATTGGTGCCCATGTCGATGCCGGTGATCATGACCATGGTGATCTTTGCGTTCCAAGGCGCATGGAATCAATATTTGGAACCCCTGCTCTATATTATCGACCCGAGCAAATGGACGCTGTCTCTGGCAATGGCTACCTATACGGGCACCTATGCGACAGCCTGGAATTTGTTCATGGCCGCGGATCTGATTTATATCCTGCCGATGCTGCTGCTCTTTTTCTTTGGCCAGAAATTTTTTATGCAGGGGCTCGGCTCCATGAATTCCGCAGGCTTGAAGTAAGTCGTCCTCACGGATGGGAGGTGATGCAGACCGGTTGGCTGAAGCGAAAACTAGGTGATGTTCAGTTCATTAAATTTACCTTTGGGGAGGTCTTTCAATGAGACAGGGTGCAAAAGGGTGGGCCAGCGCTATCATCGCTTTATTGTTCTTCTCAAGTCTGCTGGCCGCTTGCGGCGGGAACGGCGGCGGAGGCTCCGGTTCGGCGGACTCCGGGAACGCGCCGTCCGGACAAGATAACGCGGGATCCGGCAAACCCGTCGAAGTCACGATGATTACTTGGGAGTCGGGGGCCATGAACGAAAAAATCATGGCATCCATGAAAAAATTCGAAGAGGAAAACCCCGACATCAAAGTAAAACTCATCCCTACGCCATTGGATAATTACGGCGTCAAGATCAACGGGATGATCACGGCCAAGAAAGCGCCGGACATCTTCATGACCGGCAACGACATGCTGCTCGATAATGCCGGCAAGGGACTACTCTACGACTGGACGGAGCTTGCCACCCAGGACAAAGCGTTCATGGAGGGCTTTTACGAAGGCGTGGTGGACAGCTGGTACTATGATGGCAAGCTCGTTGGCTTACCGGGTCTCTTGAACACGTACGGCATTTTTTACAATAAAAAGTCCTTCCAGGAGGCAGGCCTTCCGGAACCGAAAATCGGCTGGACCTATGACGAATTCTTTGCGGCGATGGAGAAGCTTTCGAGCAATCAAGGCGGCGTGCAGCAATTCGGTTATTATGCCCCCCTTGATCCCTTCCACGTCTCACTCTATTCGGTTTCCGCGGGCGGTGCTCCCTTCGCCGACGCCATCATCAACCCGACGAAGGTGGAAATCAGCGACCAATTCCGGGAAGGCGTCGAAAAGTACAAGTCCGCGATTGCAAACGGCTACATGAATCCCCCTACCTTTGATTTAACGAATGCCATGAGCTCGTTCAAACAAGGCAAAGTTCCGATGACCCTGCAAGGACAGTGGGTAGCGGACGATCTGATCCGCACGGCTCCCAAGGAATTGGAATGGGGCTACGCGCCGATGCCGGTGGTGAACAGCCAGACCGAGATTTACGACGCCGTAGGCTGGTCCAGCCCGGCAACGCTCAAAAATCCCGAGGCGGTATGGAAAGTGCTCAAGTACCTGAATTCCAAAATGTATGAAGAGGTCCTCCCATCGACCCCGGTCGCTCCTGCAGCCTACCAGGCTTCTTCCGCAGCTTATTACGATGCGCTGAAAGCGGCGGGCCATCCCGAAGTAGGCGAAGGCCTCGATCATATTCTGAAATCCCCGAATACGCAGCCGGTTCGTTTCCTGTCGACGTGGGCGGGCAAAGCGTACCCGTTCATCGAAGCATCATGGAAAAACATACTGATGGGCAAAGCCCCGATCACCGAACTGGATGTGATGGCTGAAAAAATCAATAACGTGATCACTACCGGCAAATAACCGGAAGCATCAAGCGCTCATGAAGCCGATCGCGAATCTGCCCGGATCGGCTTCCAATTGAAAATGAAGGAGGAATATTCATGTCACGAAGATCAGGCAAATGGTTCAGGTTTTTGACGGTGCCTTTGACCCTCGCATTCTTGCTTGGATCCATGCCGGGGATCGGCTCTTCCAAAGCCTATGCCTATACCGCATCGGACGGGGATACGGCGATGAAAGCTTATAACGAAACATTCTGGGATCCGAACGCCAAGATGTTCTGGAAGGACACCAAACGCGACAAGCATCAGGACTTCTGGGTGGAGGCCGAACTGTGGGAATTGGTCATGGATGCGTATCAGCACACCTCAGATCCTGCTTTGAAGGCTGAGCTCAGAACACAGATCGACGATGTTTATGACGGCACCGTAGCCAAGTACGGCGAAGATTGGACGAATAATCCGTTCAATGACGATATCATGTGGTGGGCGATGGGCAGCGCCAGAGCCTATCAAATCACCGGGAACCCAAGATACTTGGAGGCGGCGAGGCATCATTTCGATTTCGTGTACGACACGCAGTGGGACGAAGAATTCGCGAGCGGCGGCATTTGGTGGCTGAACAGCGACCATAACACCAAGAACGCGTGCATCAATTTCCCGGCCGCACAAGCGGCATTGTATCTTTACGATATTACGAAGGATGAGCATTATCTAAACGCGGCAACCCAAATATTCAGATGGGGCAAAACGATGCTGACGGACGGAAACGGAAAAGTATTCGACCGGATCGAGCTCGAACGCGGCGCGGTTCCGGACGCCACTCACTACAACCAGGGTACATACATCGGAGCGGCCGTCGGATTGTATAAAGCGACCGGGAATGCGGTTTACCTCGACGACGCGGTCAAAGCCGCGAAGTTTACCAAGAGCCGTCTGGTGGATGCAAACGGCGTGTTGAACTATGAAGGTCCCAACGGGGATCTGAAGGGCGGCAAAACGATCCTGATGCGCAATTTGGCCCACCTGCAAAAAACACTGGATGAGACCGGGCAGCACCCGGAGTTCAGCGCCGAATTCGACGAATGGCTTGCCTTCAATACCGAAATGGCCTGGAGCCACCGCAATCCGAATCAGATCGTGGATGGAAACTGGGCAGGACAGCTGCTGTCCGGAACCTATGAGTCCTGGTCCTCGGCTGCTGCCGTTCAAGCTCTGAACGTCATCAAGCCGATGGAAGCCGACCTTCATTATGGCGTTAAGAATCCCTTCGATAAAATCGAAGCGGAACGCTATAATATCGGTTCCGGATTCGTGCTCGAGGGTGCGTTTGAAGGTTCGCTCCAACTGGGCGGAATTCAGCACGGCTCTTATGCCGCATATAAAAATGTGGATTTCGGAGCAGAAGGGGCGATCGGCTTCATCGCCAGGGCGTCCAGCGGAACGGGCGGAGGCCATATCGAAATCCGGCTCGACTCCAAAGACGGACCCAAGGTCGGGACCTTGAACGTAGAGGGAACGGGCGGCTGGAATAATTATATCGATGCCGTCACCCTACTTAAGGACGACCAGGGATCGCCAAGCTCCATTACCGGCGTCCATGATGTGTATCTTGTCTTCACCAAAACGAATGACGATTATTTGTTCAATTTGAACTGGATTAAATTCACGACGACCGATCCCACCGAAACCGATGCCTATGCCAAGCTTAAAGCGGGAAATTACGACAGCAGCGAAGGTCTCAGCAAACATGCCGAGCTTGGGTACTTAGACGGCATCCATCACAATGCTTATGCGGCTTATGAAGGAATCGACTTTGGATCGGGCGCGGCAGGCGTGACCGTCCATGTGGCGAGCGGCAATCAGGGCGGCACGATCGAAGTCAGGTTGGACGGCCTGGATGGACCTACCGCAGGCGTAATCCCAATTCCGGCGCTTGGAAGCTGGGATCGTTGGGTCGATATTATGGCGAATATCGATGACACCCTGGCCGTAGGGGTGCACGATGTTTACCTGGTTTTCAAGGGAGCGAACGGCAGCGATTATCCCCTTAATCTGGGGTGGTTCACCTTTACAACCATGAAAGGAAAAGCCAGGGATGCTTACGGCAAGCTGGAAGCCGAAAACTATACGAACGGAGTAGGCTTCGGCAATGAAACCGGGGGCGGGGAAACCTACCTGGCCGGCATGTTCGGACCGAATAATCCTTATGCCATGTACAATTACATCGATTTCGGCAGCGAAAGCCCAACCCAGTTCCATGTCAATGCGGCCAGCGACACTAGCGGCGGGACAATTGAAGTCCGATTGGATAGCCTTAACGGGCCGGTTATTGCTACCGGAACCGTCTCTGGAACCGGGGGCTGGCAAAATTTCAAGGTTTTCTCGGCGGACGTAACGACTCCCGTAACGGGAAAACACATTGTATTCATGTCTTTTAAAGGCGGAGACTGGTTATACAACTTCGATAAATTCACCTTTGGCGATCCGGCCGTATTCACGGAGCCTGCCCCTCCTACCATACCCGAAGAAGACGACGTTGCTCCGGGCGAAGTAGAGAACGTGCAGGTGAAGCGCGGAGAGGGCAGTATGACGCTGTATTGGGACGGTCCTTACGATATCGATGCTCAAAAAGTGCAAATTACGCTGCGGAGCGATGGGCAGCAGGTCGGAGACGTCATCGAGGTCAATCGCGGAATTCAAACAGCGGTGATACAAGGAATCGAAGCGGGCAAGGATTATTCGCTTTTCATCCGGTCCAAGGATCTATCCGGCAATGTTTCGCAGGGGATCACCCTCGAGGTAACCGACTCGCCTGCCTTCTCTCTGACTGTGAATGGCAAGAGCTTGCAAGACGGCGATTCCATGGAGGATTTTACGCCCCTTCGTTTTAATATCCTGGACTCTTCCATTCGTTTTGCCGAAATCACCATCGACGGAAAGGCTTACACCCTCGATCCGATGACCATGGATCCTATCGACATTGATTTGGCCGGCAACTTGGGCGATAAAACCGCCACGATTACGACCGAGGACCGCTCAGGAAACAAGCTTCGGAAAAACCTCCGGTTCCGGGTCATCACCAGCGTGAATTCCATGAAACAATTAGTCGAGCGATTCACGGATTCAGGCGATGTACGCGGTGCACTCATTCCCCAGCTGAGCAATGCCCTTAACCAGGTCCAGCATCATCTGGATAAGGGAAGACGCGATCAGGCCGTGAAACATATGCAGAATTTCACCAAGCACCTGAATAAAGAGGCTATGGGACGCAATATCAACGATCAAGCCAAAGCAGTATTGAATACGGATGCCAACTTTCTGATTCATGATTGGCAGGATGACTTGGAGTAAACCGGAGGCGCTTTAGCCCCCCCTGGATGACATGTAAAAAAGATGACTCCCGGTCACTCGGGAGTCATCTTTTTCGAATTTAATCTCCTGTGCGTGCGCCACTCTTCCAAGTTCAGACCTTAATCAATGCGAGATCGGGCTCTATTTCAGTGCTGATCAGCGGCCAGCAGGGAAAATCTTCAATTCTCCGGGCTGCTTAACCGTTCGAACAACCAATCGTACGAATGACGGCCGCTAATTTCGTGCGCTCCAGGAAACAGGTCGGCTTGAAGCCTATCCTCCGCGCCGGCACGCCGATAGGTTTCCCTGAGCTGTTCAACCGCCGAGTTAAAACCCGCAGCCGGAAATATCCGATCATCGGCTCCCGACTCCAGATACAAGGATCTCGGAGCGATCAGCCCTATCCATTCCGGCAGCTCGGCATGGTTCAGGATGCCCGGAATGTAATTGCATATACAGTGCTGCATCGCCATAATGCTGTCCTTGAAGGTGTTGGGATAACCGGCAAGCACCGCAGCCCGGATCCGTTCATCCAGCGCCGCGCACAGGAACGAGATCAGGCCGCCTCCCGAAAAACCCATGATGCCGATTCCGCCAGGCTGGACTTCGGGGCGCTCGGCCAGATAGTCCACTGCCCTTAGCGTCTCGGCTACGCGGAGACCGGCGAGCGTCTTGCCATGCATCAGCAGCTGGGCGGCCAGCCGGTGGCAGGAGTTCGCGGCTTCCGGGTTCCGTGCAAGATCGGCGGCTAGGCGACGCTCTCCGAAACCGGCCACATCCGGAGCGATCACCACCATGCCCCGCCGCACCAACTGAACCGCGAAATGCCGATGAATGCCTGGCGGATCCGAATCGTTGGATCCGTCCTGCCTCAGCCCTACGATCTCCCGGCTTCCATAGCCATGGCCATGAACGGCGACGGCTGCGGGCATCGGCTTCCGCTGATCTTCCGGGATTAGGATATACGCGGCAAAGGATACGCCCGGTACGGCTGATAATTCTATCCTTTCGCGAATATAACCGTCGCATGATACCTGTTCGAGCAGGACAGGCTTGTGATTTTCGTTGGTTTCGAACTCGCCGATCAATCGCCGAAGCGCTTGCTTCAAATACCGATTGCGCTCTTCGGCGCTCATGGCAGCCTGACTGTCTTTCGTTTTTTTCTCAGCCTCGTTATACATGGATTCCAGAAAAGCATCTGCACGCCACATCCGAAAACTCACCCCCTTCGATAAAGTCACTATTGTAGACCCGGTGCTCCCTTGGATCATCGCATATCCCTGCACCTAAACCTCAGGCCATCAAGGCCCCATATTCACCAGGACGGCTTCGGGCCCGGTCGGACTCCGGCTCCCCCCTTTGGGTTCCATGCTGACCACGATCCGCTTCGCGTTCTCCGCGCCGAACCCGTAATAATAACTCTTTCCCTGCGGACCCTGAACCAGCATAAAGCCGGCGCTCGACAGCCGCTCCTCATCCTGCAGCCATACCTGATAGTCTTTTTCCTGCAAGGAATGCAGGCCGTTCACAACGATCAGCATTTCTCCAGAGCCGCGTTTGAGCCATACCGATCCGCTGCCGTAAAACGGCTCTACGGGCTGTATGACGTACCGCTCGGTATCGTCGCTCTGCATATCGGCAATCCGCTGGCTCACGGTATGTTCGAAGGCCGCCTGGGTCTGGACGTCGTTCCCTTTCAAGGTGAATAAACCGGCTATCAACAGGATGAGCAGCGCTCCGGATATCGCCTGCAAGGCAGCATGCTTCCTGATTCGGACCTTGCTTCGGAAGGACCGGATATAAGCCGCTCGCATGAGCCTGTGGCGCAGCCGATCGGGAGGCATGGGTCCATCATTCGGAGCTTGATCCTGCACGGCCCCCCGTATGGCCGGCTCCGTACCTGCCGGCTGAGTCGATCCGAGCTGTTCGCCGTCCATCTCACGGCTTCGAAACAGCTCCTGCCCGAAGACATCGGATTCATGGAATGGCATTGCGAGATTTTCTGCTCCCATAAGGCCGGCCCATTCCGCCGCCGTGCCGGAGCACGCCCCGCATTCCTTGAGATGGAGCTCCAGATTCCTGCTCTCCGCGTACGGCAAACGCTTCATGACGTAATCGACAAGCTTCTCCTCGGGATAGGCCGTACAGCCGATGTCACCTTGGACAAGGTGTTCAAGGTTATGCTTTGAAAGTTTCATGCTGTGCGCTTCCCCCTTCCTTCCCGTTCATCGCATCCAGCCGCCGCCTGACATTGAGGATGCCGTACCGGATTAAGGATTTGACGGTGCCGACCGGCCGGTTTAACAATTCCGCCATTTCCCGGTGGGACCGCTGCTCGACGTAGCTTCCGTAAACCGCCATCCGCTGAAGGGGCGGAATGCCTTGCAGCGCCTCCTTTACCTGCTCCAGCTCCACCCGTCGCAAGGCGGCCAGCTCAACCGACTCCTGCTCTTCGCTCCATACCGTCTCCGGCAGCGCCTCCCCGTTCCATTCGGCCGCAGCGATGCGCTGCCGCTTGCGCAGGCGATCCATCGCCCTGCACCTTGTTCTCACCGCCAGCCAAGCCTCGACGCTTCCGCGGGCGGGATCGTACTGATCCGCCTTATGCAGCACCTCCATGAAGATATCCTGGCATACATCCTCCGCCTCGGCCGGGTCCTTCGTCATCTGTAAAGCCAACCGGTACACTAGTCGGGCATAGGCATCATAGAAGCGTCTGAATGCTGCGGCGGAGCCCTCGGCAATCTCCTCCAACCATAACGCGGAATGATCGTTCATCCCCATAACTCCCCCCTAACCTGTTCTCCTCTCCAATAATTAAGGATGGCTCGCCTGCATACGGCCATTTTCGATTCAATATTTTAGCAAACCGTCCTTGGCTTTTGAATAAACCGGGACGCTTTTCAGGTTCCTTTAATGAATTTTTTAGGTAATTTTAATCTTTCCGATAAATCCAATCCCGGTCGTTCCAACGTACTCTTTGTGACAAAAAAAAATTAGGAGGGGTAGTGTCATGAAATCATGTAAACAACGAGCCAAGCAGCTGAGCCTGATGCTTTTGTTCATCCTGGGTGCTTGCTTGTACGGCGGGGGGAACACCGCGTTAGCGGCCGGAGAAATCACGTTATACACGCCATATACGTCGATTTCCGTTCCGCCTGGAGAAGTCATCAATTACCCGCTAGAGGTCAAAAACAATACGAATAGCGTCATTACGGTTCCACTGCAAATCAACAGCCTCCCGAGCGGCTGGAGCACCAAGCTAAACGGTGGAGGCTGGCAGCTGAAGGAGGTATCGGTGAAGCCCGGCGAATCCGAATCGGTGACCCTGGAGGTAACCGTGCCGCTTAAGGTAGATAAAGGCTCCTACCGGTTTCAATTAACCGCGGGCTCGATGGCCAGTCTGCAGTTAACCGTGGATATCACGGAAAAAGGAACCTATCAAACCGAGCTCACAACCGATCAGGCCAATCTGGAGGGCCACGCCGATTCCACGTTCACCTACACGGTGAATCTGCAAAACCGAACGGCCAATAAGCAAAACTATGCCCTGAGCGCCGATGCCCAGGCGGGTTGGGACGTTACGTTCACGTCAGGCGGCAAGCAGGTATCCTCCGTCGAAATCGAAGCAGGCGCAAGCCAATCCATTACCGTCGATGTCAAGCCGCCTGCGGAGGTGACGGAAGGCTCCTTCTCCATTCCGATCCGCGCCTCCAATTCATCGACGTCCTCCGAGCTTGCGCTGGAAGCCGTCATTACAGGGTCTTACGGGCTGGAGCTTACAACGCCAAGCGGCTTGCTCAGCACGAATGTCAATGCGGGCGGAAGCAAAACCATAGAGCTGCTGGTGAAGAATACGGGCACCGCACCACTCTCGGACATTAATCTCAGCGCCGATACGCCGGTGGACTGGGAGGTCAGCTTTAATCCGAAAACGATCGAGAATCTGCCTGCAGGCAAATCCACAACGGTAGAAGCCAAGCTGACTTCAAGCGACAAAGCCATCGCCGGCGATTATGTTACGAGCCTGAAAGCCGCTGCGGCCGAAGCAAGCTCCGACGCCCAATTCCGCGTAGCCGTCAAAGGTTCCATGCTATGGGGCTGGATCGGCGTGCTTGTCATATTAGCCATTCTGGGAGGCATCTATGTCCTCATTCGCAAATACGGAAGGAGATGACCCTGATGGATACGGTCATTGACATTCAGGAACTGACGAAGAGTTACCACGACACGAGAGCGGTGGACCGTTTATCCCTTCAAATCAGGCGGGGCGAGATCTTCGGCCTGCTCGGTCCGAACGGTGCGGGCAAATCCACCACGATCCTGATGCTGCTGGGGCTGAGCGAACCGGATTCGGGATCGATAAGCGTGCTTGGCATCAATCCGACAAGAGAGCCGATTCCGGTGAAGCGGCGGGTTGGGTACCTTCCGGATGACGTCGGCTTTTACGAAGACCGTACCGGCATGGAAAACCTGATGCTAACCGCGCGGTTGAATCGAATTCCGGATAACCAAGCCCGCGAAAGGGCATTGGAGCTGCTGGAGCAGGTAGGTCTCACGCATGCTGCCCACAAGAAGACGGGGGCTTATTCCCGCGGGATGCGGCAGCGGCTCGGACTTGCCGACGTCTTAATGAAATCCCCCGAAATCATCATTCTTGACGAACCGACCCTGGGCATCGATCCGACAGGTATGGAAGAGCTGCTGCGGTTGATTCGGAAGCTCAGCCGCGAGCAAGGATTGACCGTGCTGTTATCGTCCCATCAGCTCCACCAGGTTCAGCAGATTTGCGACCGCGTCGGCTTGTTCGTTCGGGGACGGCTCCTCGCCGAAGGCGATGTCGGGAGTCTGTCCCGAACTCTGTTTGCGGATGATCCCATTATGATCACGGCGGAGCTGGATGAGCTTGTGCCCGAATTGCGGGATGCCATCGGCAGCATCCCAGGGGTTCACCAGATCGAAGTTCCGCCTGCCGAGAGCGGTCCGGCTGAATCAAACGACACGCTGACCAGAGAGCTGCCAATTAAAGTTCTGATTCGGGCCGATAGGGATTGCAGCCCGGAGATTGCCCAAACGGTCGTAAATGCAGGCGTTCGGCTGTTCTCGCTGAATCGCCAGCAGCACGGCCTGGACGAAATCTACCACCGTTATTTTGCAGGAGGTGAGGAGCATGGCAGAACGAACGACGCCAAGCATACCGGCTAAGCTGACCGGCATGGGCCGCCGGCTGCAAGCCTTATTCGAAAGCAGGAAAAAGGGATCTGCCAAGCCCGCCCGGGCCCCCGGAGAAACGGCAGCCGAAAAATCCGCCCAACCCTCCATGCCCTCGGCATTCGGCGTGCTTGTCCGCAAAGAAATAGCGGACCATATCCGCAGCTGGCGCTTCATCCTGCTGCTAGGCATCATTGCCCTAACCTGCGTAGCCTCGCTGTATACCGCCATGAACAGCATCCGGGAAGCCCTCGGATCGGAGAACGGGGTCCATGATTTTGTCATTCTGAAGCTGTTCACCATCTCGGACGGCACCCTTCCGACCTTCATCGGGTTTGTCGGTTTCCTGGGTCCTTTGCTCGGAATCGGCATGGGTTTTGATGCCATCAACAGTGAACGGAACAAAGGCACGCTCAGCCGAATCATGGCCCAGCCGATTCATCGCGACGATCTGCTCAATGCGAAATTCGCGGCTTCCCTGATCGTCATCAGCATCATGTTTATCACGCTCGGGCTGTTGACCATGGCACTGGGCACCCTGATTATCGGCATTCCGCCTACCTTTGAGGAATTTTTACGGATCATCAGTTTTCTGGTCGTGACGATCTGTTACGTCGGCTTCTGGCTGAATCTGTCCATTACGTTCTCCGTAAGGTTCCGACAGCCAGCCACCTCCGCCTTGTCGAGCATAGCCGTCTGGCTGTTCTTCAGCTTCTTCTTTGACATGATCCTGCAGCTGCTGTCGCGGGGACTGGCTCCCAGTACTGCCTCGGCGACGGTCCAAGATGTCATGACCTATCAGAATCTGATGCTGTGGCTAGGCCGGCTGTCGCCGTATACCCTGTTCAATGAAGCGACGACCACCCTGTTGATGCCATCCATCCGCAATCTCGGTCCGCTCACGCAGGAGCAGGTGTATGGAGCCATTGCCAGTCCGCTGCCGTTCGGCCAAAGCCTGCTGCTCGTCTGGCCGCAAATTATCGGGCTGGCCGCAGCCACGCTGATCTGCTTTGCCATCTCCTACGTCCTGTTCCTCCGCCAGGAGATTCGAGGCCGGTCCTGATCTTCAGGCTATACGAACAAGCTCATCTGAAGAATTCTTCAGATGAGCTTGTTTTTTTATCGAGCGTTCAAGCGTTCTCAAGTTATATGATTTGTTCTACCTTCCTTGCACGACGGCTTGCGACAGGAACCCAATCTTCTGCAGCCAACCCTCGCACAGGCGCGTCCATTGCGAAACACTGGCATCTTCTTCCGCAAGGCCAAGGCCATGCCGGCCTTCCGGGAAAACATGCAGTTCGAACGGAATTTGCTGCTTGCTCAGCGATCCGGCATACATCAGGCTGTTCTCGACCGGGACCGCGCCGTCATCCGCGGTATGCCACAGAAAGGAAGGCGGGGTATCCGGTTTTACCGCCCATTCGAGGGACATCGCATTCCTTAAGTCTTCCGCCGGATTCTCCCCCAACAAATTGATCATGGAGCCCTCATGGTAGTAGTCCTTAAATGAAATGACCGGGTAACAGAGAATGGATGCGTTCGGACGGGAGCCCTGCCTCTCAACGCGATCTTCGGCCTCCGGATTTCCTTCATCGAAATAGGTGCTTGCACTGGCCGCGAGATGTCCGCCGGCAGAGAATCCGAGAATTCCGATGCGTTCCGGATCGATGTTCCATTCCTTGGCATGATGCCTTACGAGCCGAATCGCCCGCTGGGCATCATACAGCGGATAAGGATGCCGGTACGGGGCAACCCGATAATGAACGACGAATGCCGATAAGCCGATCGAATTCAGCCACAGGGCCACCGGATCGCCCTCATGATCTGCCCGCCGTCCATATCCGCCGCCCGGCAGAACGAGCACGGCTCCGTGTGGTGTTTCTTTTTGTAGAAGATAAGGTGTCATATAAGGCGTGAACGACTCTTCCATCGACGCATATCCTGGTGTATCCTGTTCCCAAAGCTTCATTCTATCCATTCCTTTCCGACTTCATAATTGTCGTTGTCCTTCGAATCGATTTCTTTCAGCCGCAACTCTCTTCGGGTCCAAGCAAATCAAGCCTCAACGGTGTAAACGCATCCAAAAGAGCGGATGGCTCGAGTGCTTTCACGCCATGCTCCGCTCCGCCCGGAATGACGATGGTGTCTCCCTGACGCACAAGGGTCGTCTCGCCGTTGATATAGAATTCAATGGCTCCCTTCAGGCAATAACTCATCTGCTCATGGGGATGACTGTGGAGTGCTCCTTCCGCTCCTGCTTCAAAGTGAACCTCCATCATCATCAGACCGGTCCCAGGTTTAAATACCTTCCTCGTCACACCGGGCTCCGCTTGCTCCCAAACCCCGATCTCTGCCATCCTCTTTCTCCTCTCCTGTGCCAAGCGCCGTATTTACGCACCATCGATTCTTCCGTAAACGACCTTTCTACTTCTTCGGCGAAGGGCATGGATTTTCCTATGGCCATCACCAAAAAAATCGAAATGTCCGCACGAAGATGGATCTTTCTTAATGAGAAGGTCCTTGCCTTCAGACCCGCAACTATATATCTGCAGCTGCCCGAAGATTGGAGAATGCGGAATCGGCGGCATCCAGCTTTCGCTCCTGCAGCCCGCCCAGCTCCCGCAGCGAATAGCGGATCAGAATCGCCTGGGTTCCCGCATTCATATCCCCCTCTATCTCTCCATTGCCCAGCGGAACCGCCTCCGGCATGTCGGGATAATACTCTCCCGGCTTTACCTGAGCCACATTCGGCGCCGGCGGGGAATGATCGATTACCCGTGAAAATCCGCCGTCCGCGCGTTTGAGACGCGCCATATTCTGCAAGGTGATTTCCGCGATGATCCGAACATCCTGCTCCGGGATGCGCGGCTTCATCGATGTGAGGAGACTGATCGGGTTCCGGATATAACACATATCAACGGCCTCCTCGCTTTGCAGTGCACGCATCAACGAATGGTATATTTCCGATATCCGCGGCAAAGGGGCTTGAAACCGATTATAGAACGTCAGCAGCTTGAAGGTTCCCGATATTCGGACATAAGGCGTGCCTTCGCCCCACAGCCCCGTCGCCGGATCTTGTATGCTCGCAAAATACGACAGCGCCTCACGCAAAAACGGCTCCCTCTCTTCCTGCGGCATTTGGGATAAATAAGGGGCCGAATTACACAGACGATCGCAGCCGCGCCAGCTGTTCACCAGACTGATCGAGCGCAGCCACTTCGTGTATTCCTCGTGAGAGCGGCAGTATGCCGGAGCCATATGCCGATTGCCCGGCAGCAGGTGCAAGGGGGCTGCACCCAACTTGCGGAGTGCTCCCACGCTGTACCCAAGCGCTCGTCCCACCATCACATCGTCTGTTCTCATATTGGGATCGGCATCATAAAAGTAACCCGTCGCGGGGTCTTGTTTGGACTGAAAAAACCGAACGAGCCCCGCCTTGATGCCATCGGACAGTCTTTGCAGAAGCCCGCATCGCTCGATAATGCCCAATGCCTGCGCGGTCGACTCGATGTCCGGAACGAACGCCCCGGAATCCCGTGAACTGCGGGCATAATAGAAACCGCCGGAAGCCGCGTCGTATTGCCCCTCGAGCCATTCGAAGAAGCCTTCAAACAGCCTGTCGCCGCCTGCCAGAATATCCTCTAATCCCTGTGCCATTTCTACCCCTTCTTTCAGCTGCTTATGACGTTATATGAAAAATTCCGGAAAATCACCCTGCCTTTACCGATGGCATCCAATCCGACGCGGAGACTCTGAAATCCGCCAAACGTGTTATGATGGAACCCTGAAACATCCGCGACCTTGTCGTACCGGATCCACTGCGTCCCCTCGAAGCTGTAATAGAACGAAACGATATGCGCATCGTTAACCAACCGCAGAAATGCCCTGCGAGTATGGTTCGGCATCGTGCCGTATCCCTTGAATGACCGGAAATGCCGGACTCCGCGCTCGTTGACTCCCATGCCGAGATATGCCGCATCGTTGTAATAGAGCAGCAGTCGGCCCTCCGCCGGACCCTCCACGATAATCTCGACCTCTGCTGAGTAACGCTTATGGCCAGCCATGTAGAGCAGCGGAGAAGCTTTGGCTTCCTCGGGTGCTGCTTCGGCTGCCAACTCATGATTCCCCGGACGGAACCGGGTGGAAGGCTCCACGCCTTCGCACTGCCAATGAAGGCCCAGTTCAGATCCGGCAAAGGTATCCCTGAATGAAACGCTTTGATTCACCACATTGATTTCTTCTTTGTCATCCGGCCCATCATGCTGGTCAAGCCTCTCATAGTCTTCCGCAGCATGAAACCACCCGTCCGAGGTCCATTCGATCGGTTCGAGCAACGTCTGCCGACCGAGCGAATGAAATCCGCCCGCATATGCATGGTAGACCATCCACCACTGGCCGTCAGGACTGTCGATCAGCGAGGCATGTCCCTTGGACCACCAGGGCTCCTCCTTGGATTCCGTATGAACGACCGGGTTATAGGGCGAATGCTCCCACGGCCCCCATGGCGTTCGGGATCTTGACGATACGGCCATATGGCTTGTAGGCGGTCCTGCCGTCCCCCCGACAGCTACCGTCAGATAATAATATCCGTCGCGAACGGTCATCTTCGGCCCTTCCAGGCTGTATGCCTCTACGACCCAAGCCTCCGGATACCGCCAGCCGTTATACACATGCCTCACTTCGCCCGCGACCGCGAGCCCGTCTGCCGTAAGCTCTACAAAATCACCGCCCGACATATGCAAATAACGCTTTCCGTCCGGTCCTGCCGTATGCCCCGGATCAATTCCCTTGATCCCCAGATTGATCGGCTTGCTCCACGGTCCCGCCGGACTGGCTGCCGTAACGACCCAATTCGTCCGCCCTGCCGGATAATAGATGTAATACCTCCCGTTATGCGCGACGAAATCCGGCGCCCACACATCTCCCTCGTAATGGGGCAGTGCGGCCCCGATCCGGCTCCAATTCAGCAAATCACGCGAATGCCAGATGACGAGCCCGGGCGTCAGCTTGTAGGATGAATGCGTCATGTAATAATCTTCGCCGACCCGGATGATCGACGGGTCCGCATAATTGCCGGCCATGATCGGTACACACCGTTTCTTTTCCAACACGCTCCTTCGCTCCTCTCTATCCCTTGATGGATCCCAGCAGCGCGCCCTTCGCAAAATGCTTCTGCAGGAAGGGATATACGCACAGTATTGGCAGCGTGGCAATGACGATGACCGCCATTTTCACCGTCTGTTCCGGCGGGCGGACGAATTCGTCCATGCCGGAGGTATCGGCCGCCAAGCCGCTGGCAAGAATGACGATCTGCCGCAGTATGACCTGCACTGGCCATTTGGCAGCGTCATTCAGGTACAGAATCGCCGACATATACGTATTCCAGTAGGTAACCGCATAAAAGAGCGATATGGTTGCAATGGCTGGCATCGACAGCGGAATCACGATTCGGAACAGGATGCCCCAATCTCCCGCTCCGTCGATTTTTGCTGATTCCTCCAGACCTTCGGGCAGGTTCTGAAAAAAGTTTCGCATGATGATGAGGTTGAAGGCATTGATCGCCGTCGGGACAATCAAGGCCGCATACGTATCGATGAGCCCCATTTCCTTCACCACGAGGAACGTCGGTATCATCCCCCCGCTGAACAGCATCGTGAACAAGACCATGAACATGATGAAATTCCGGCCCTCCAAATCCCTGCGCGACAGCCCGTAGGCCATCAGGCAGGTTAACAGCATGCTGAACATAGTGCCCAGGAAGGTGACGCCAACGGAAACGCCAAGCGAACGAAAAACCGTATTGGTCGAAAACACGTACTTATAAGCGTCAAGGGACCATACGGTCGGAAACAGGACAAACTGCTTCTGCGCCAGCTCCGTCACCGTCGTGAACGATCCGGCGATGACGTGAAGGAAAGGCAGAATGGTAACGAGGCCGATGATCGACAGCAGCGTGTAGTTCACGATATCGAAGATTCGGCTCGATATCGTTTTATCTTGTACCATAGCGGTCCACCTTTCTCATAATTAATAGATGCCTTCTTCTCCGGCCTTTTTGGCCAGCCAATTGGCCAGCATCACCAGAATGAGACCGATCAGCGATTTAAAGAACCCGACCGCCGTGCTGAAGCTGAACTGTCCTTGCTTCAGACCCGCGGTGTACACATACGTATCGAAAATCTCCGCAACATCCCGGTTCATCGAGTTTAAGAGGAGATAGATATGTTCGAACCCAAGTTCCAGCACGTCGCCGATTTTCAAAATCAATAAAACGACGATCACGCTTCGAATCGAAGGGAGCGTGATATGCCACATTTGCCGAAAGCGGCTGGCTCCGTCAATTCGGGACGCTTCGTATAAACCCGGATCAATCGCGGCCATGGCGGCCAAATAAATGATGGTCCCCCAGCCGGCCTCACGCCAGATGATCTGCAGGACATACATCGGCCTGAACCACTCGCTGCTCATCAGGAAATTGATTTTTTCGAATCCGGCCATAACCAGCAGCTCATTGATGATGCCGCGATCCATCGAGAGCATGACAAACGAAATGGATACGATGATGACCCACGACATGAAATGGGGAATGTACACCAGCGTCTGGATAAAACGTTTAAACGCTTCGCGCCGGACCTCGTTGAGCATTAAGGCAAGAATGATCGGCACGGGGAAATAAAATGCCAGGTTCAAGAAAAACAGCAACAGCGTGTTGCCTAATATCGTGAAGAACATCGGCTCGGTAAACAGCCGCTCAAAGTGCTTGAGCCCCACCCAGGGGCTGCCCGTTACGCCCAGATAAGCCTGATAATCCTGGAAGGCTATGATCAATCCCGACATCGGGATGTATTTAAAGATCAGGAAGTATAAAAATCCCGGAAGTATCATGAGATAGATCGCCCGGTTTTTAACGATTCTTCTCATTCGACCGGACTCCGGTATTGTGGGGGCGTCCTTGCGCATCCCGGTCTTCACTGCGGTTTCGCTCATGATCTCAGACTTCCTTTCTGCCCCGAAGCCTGCCGGAGACTGCAGCATTGCTGTCTCCGGCCGTTCGGGATGCTGGCATGTTCGTTATTTGGAAGATTCGTAGGAAACGTTGAACTCATCGATGATTTGCTGACCGCCGCTCTTTAGCCAGTTGTCCACGACGGCTTGGAATCCGGCCTCGTCCAGATCTCCGAGCATGAACCGATACGTGCCGTCCTTGATCATCTCCTGCAGCTGCACGCCCTTTTCGTTAAACGTCTTGGAGTCCAGGGAAGCCGAAGGATCCTCTATGAGATAATCATTGTTCTCCACGATCATTTCCTCCGCCTTCGCTTTAACAGGAAGCATATGCTTCGGCTCATAGAATCCTTCGATCGTTAGCGGCCCGCCCACCTGCATCGCTTGATAAGGCTTCACTTCACGATCGGTCAGCTTGGTGTCCTCCGAAGGAACGACCTTGCCTTCCTCCAGCTGGTGGTGCTGTCCTTCCACTCCCCAATAGATCAGGTTGCCGAGCTCAGGGCTCATCAGCTGATCCATGAAGGCAAGCACTCCTGTCAGTTCTTCCTCCGATTTGATGGCTGTTTTCGGAAAGAGTATCACCGAGCCGTAGCCGGGAACCGACCAGATTCCGAAGCCGTTCGGTCCCCCCTCGATTTTATTCTGAACATCGAGCTCCGCATCCGGATTCACTTCGACGACCTTGGGATGCAGGCTGGATACGTCCCCCATCGCTCCGATATAAACGCCCGATTTGCCGGTAATGAACAAATTTTGCTGATCGGTTTTGCTGGTAACCGGGAAATCCTGATTGATCAACCCTTCCTGATGAAGTTTCTTGAAGAATTTCATCGTCTCCATATATTCGGGGAACATAAACTCGGGAGCCAGCTTGCCGTCCTTCTCGCCCCAGTTATTCGGTGTCCCGAGCCATGAGCTTATCGTTTTGAATGCCCCATAGATCAGATCGTTCCGGTCCGTCAACGGAATCGTGTCGTCTTGGCCGTTGCCGTCAGGATCCTTTTCCTTGAACTGCTTCAGCATATTATAGAACTCGTCAATATTGGTCGGAGCGCTGAGCCCAAGCTTGTCGGCCCAATCCTTGCGATAAATGATGCCCTGGCGCGACAAAGGCACTTCACGGTATAACGCATAGATTTTGCCGTCCACCGCCGTGTTCTTTAACACATCGGGTTTCAGCTTGCTGAGGTTCGGGTACTGATCCAGCAGCGGCCCGATTTCCCAGAATTGCCCGTTGCGGATCGCGTCCCGCATATTGACTAGCGAAGCGGCATTCTTCAGATACGTCACCTGCGGCAGCGTTCCGGTTGCGAAGGATGCATTGACCTTCTCGTCGTAAGTGCCGTCCGGCACCCACTGAATGTCAAGCTTGGTGCCCGTTTTCTCTTCCAGCAGCTTCTCGATCATGTCGGAAGGAACTTCAGGGGTGTGGAGGTTGGCCATGATCGAGATGGCAACCGGTTCGCTTGGTTTCTCGCCTTGCGCCTGACCTCCATTTGTGCTGCTGCCGGTTGCTGCAGGGGCGGAGCCGCCGCCACAGCCCGCCAACACGGATAAAGCGGTTACAATTGCCAGGATGGTACTGGCTTTTTTCTTCTTCATCATCTGACCTCCGTTATAATTGGGTTAAGGACTGACAAGAAACAGCTTAGATGACGGAAGCTCGGTGCGTATATAATCCTTCGATTGGATATGGGGAGTTCGGCCGCACCCGGCATAGGGAGCCGGGGGAATCAAATCTAATGATTACATAGGCAATGGGATCGCCGATGATGGCGCGACAACAAAAAAACCGCCGGGGAAATCAATCCCCTAGCGGTATTTCTCATGCAGATACGGTCCCACCGTGCTTCGATACGAAGCATCATATTCCTCGATAATCTGGCTTCCCCCTTCTTCAAGCCAACGGTCGATCTCCGCCTCGAACCCCTTCTCATCGATCATTCCCAGCATGAATTGATAGGTGGCGTCCCGCATGCGTTCATTCAATCGGACGCCGATCTCGTTATACAGCGGAGATTCGAGCGGTGCGGTAGGATCATAGATGAGGAAGCTTTCATTATCATAAATCAGCCGCTCGGCTTTATCCTTGACCTTATTCGTGTTAACCGGCTCCAGCATGCCCGGGATGGTGCTGAAGCTTCCGGCCATCAAAGCCTGGTAAGGCTTCACGTCCTTCTCCCTCAGCTCAAAAGCATCCACCGCCACCGCTTTGCCATCCTGTACGGTATAGTGGGTGCCCTCGATTCCCCAATACATCAGGTTCGCAAGCTCTGGACTCATTAGCGCATCGTAGAAGGAGAGCACATTCTTCAATTCCTCTTCCGTGGCGATCGCGGACTTCGGAAACAAGATGACCGTTCCGTATCCCTGCGATGCCCATATCCCGAACCCTTCCGGCCCGCGAACCCGATTCTGAACATCGAGTACGGCCTCAGGGTCATTCGCCAGCAGCCTTGACTGCAGAGACAGGACGTCCCCCATCGCGCCGATATAGACCCCGGCTTTCCCCGTAATGAACAGCTCCTGCTGGTCCGTCTTGCTGGTAATCGGAAAATCTTCATTCACCAGTCCTTCGCTATGCAGCATCTTAAAGAATTTCATCGTTTCCATATACTGCGGAAAGACGAATTCCGGCTGCAACGAATCGTTGTACCATCCCCAACGATTCGGCGTTCCGTAGTAGGAGCTGATCGTCTTGAAAGCCCCGTAAATCAAGTCGTTGCGGTCCGTTAAGCCGATGGTATCATCGATGCCGTTGTTGTCCGGATCGTTAAATGTAAACCCTTTCAGCATTTCGTACAAATCGTCAAGCGTTTCCGGCGCCGGAAGCCCCAGCCGATCCGCCCAATCCTTTCGGTAAATGATGCCCGATCGGGCCAAGGCACGCTCCTGATACAGGCTGTACAGCTTCCCGTCAATAGCGGTATTCCTTAAAACCTCGGGCTTCAATCGCTTTAAATTCGGATAGCCGTCAAGGTACGGGCCGATTTCCCAGAACAGCCCGCTTCGTATTTCATCCCTGAAGTAGGACAAGGATGCGGCATTCTTGAGATAGAGGACTTGCGGCAAGGTCCCTGTCGCAAGCGCTGCAAACACTTTTTCATCATAACTGCCGTCCGGCACCCACTGGATGTCCAGCTGAACGCCCGTTTTTTCCTCGATCTCTTTCTCGATCCGATCGGATGGAATCTCGGTGGTGTGCAGGTTGGCCATCATCGAAATGCGGGTACTCCGTTCAAAAGACGCATTTCCGCCATCCGCCCCCGATGAGCGGGCCATGGTGATGCAAGCAGCCGATACCAATAGGATAGCGAGCGTAAGCATAACATAGTTTGACAGACGGGTCATCAATCCGTTCTACCTCCGTTCCCCCATGTTTCTTGCGGATCCCAAGTGACTGAGACGATCATATCATATGTACATCTTTTTTCATGACAAACCAGGATGATCAAATCCAGTGATTATTCATTTTGAAATGATTATTGAATGTAACGGGGGTTGCCCATACAATGATTATACACTTTGTTAAACAGGAAGGTGTACCTATTGCATCCAAAAAGTAGCTTTTATTCTAAAATGGTCCTGTTCGGCTGCTTCATCAGCATCATTCCTCTTGTGGCCCTCGGCTTCTTCTCGTTCATGAAATCATCCACCTCCGTGCAAAACCATGTCAACAGCAGCAACATCCAGATCATGAATCAAACGAACAGCAATCTTGAACAGGTGCTGAGGACCGTAGACTATACACTGAATTACGTCATCAATTCCAACATGCTGCAAAGCGCCTTATATCGTCCCCTTTCCTATTATGACTTCCAGCTGTATAACAAACTGAGAGAAGAGATGAGTCTGCTGCAGTCTCCCGAAACCAAAGTAACGGACGTCATTCTTGCGAATGCGACAAGCAACTGGCTGATCAATAACCGGGGCATGTACGAATTTAATGAATACGCTTCCAAAGAGACGCTCCTGAAGCTTCTCGAGCTGCAAGGAAACTCCAATTGGATGATGCTGGAGACCGAATCCCTCGGCTCCAGCGATACGCTCAGTTATGCCTGCCCCTATACGATCGCCCTTGTGAAGAAAATGCCGCTCTCTTCCTCCAGCGCACGGGGCGTCGCGCTTGCCACCATTCCCAGCTGCAGTCTTGCCGCCATGATGGACAGCCCTTCCGAATCCCGGGAGGTCATGGTGCTGGACCACAATTACCGGATCGTTGTGCATCCGGAGCAAGGGAAACTGGGACTATATCTGACCGATACCGGGTATGCGGAGGCGGAGCTGGACCATTTTGACAGCAAATCGGGGCAGTTCGAGACGAAGATCGACAACAGGCAAGTGTCGGTTACCTACGTGCGTTCCGATTTTAACGGCTGGCTGTATGCCTCCTTCACCGAAATGTCCGCCATCACGAAGGAGTCCCGTTCCATCGGCTGGTTTACGCTGTATATCTGCCTGCTGATGATCGGTTTCAGCGTCCTGATTGTATGGCTTGGAACGCGGAAGATGTATACGCCGATCCGTCACATTTTCGAAAATATCGTGGAGCGTCTCCCGGAAATCCAAGCGAACAAAAAGAGCGAGCTGCAAGTCATCGACGAACATATCCGGGATATGTTCAATTCGAATACCAAGCTCCGCAGCGAGCTTCGGCAGACGAGCCAGCAGGTGCGCACCTTTTTCCTCCATAAACTGTTCCTGGGCAAGATCAATCCGCCCGAAGCGATGGAACAAATCGAGATGTTCGGCTTCAAGGAGCAAGTATCCGCATGGGAACAGCTGGCGGTCTTCACCCTCCAGATCGACATGCTGGACGAAACCCGCTATGAACGCAAAGACCGGGATTTGCTGCTGTTTGCCGTCAACAATATCATCGAGGAGATGATCCCCTCCTCCCACCGGCTCCCCTCCGTCATTATCGACCTTACGCAGGTTACGCTCATCGGACGAGGCGGCATCACGCCTGAGGCATTCAACGATTATGTGTATACCCTATCGGAGGAGATCCAGAAGACGACGCGAAGTTTCCTGGACCTGGAGGTCAGCATCGGCATCAGCCTGCCTTACGACAACCTGTCCAAAACGTCGCGCGCTTACCAGGAAGGGCTTGAAGCCCTGAAACACCGCATCAAGCTGGGAACCGGCGTCATCGTCCCTTATTTCAGCCTGAACTCCGGCAAGCATACCCGGGTCTACTTCTACCCGATGCAGGTGGAGAACGAGCTGATCGATGCCATCAAGCTGGCTGACGAGGAACGGGCCGTGGAGCTTCTGAGGCAGTGGCTGGACGAGGTGTTTCGCAAGGACCGGACGCCGCATGAGTATCAAATCTCGCTCATCCGGCTGTTGAATGACCTGATGATCGTGATGCAGGAGAACGGGATCATGCTGGAGCAGCTCGACATCCGGGACAGCTCCCTCGTGGAGGAGCTTCTTCGGCTCTACACCAATCCCGATATCGAGAGCTGGTTCAAATCCCGGATCATCCGGCCGATGGTGAGTGTGTTCAGGGATCGCCAGGACTCTCAATACCAGAACCTCTCCGAGCAGATGATCGAGATGATCCGCAAGGAATTCGACCGCAACATTACGCTTGAGGAATGTGCTTCGCGCCTCCATTACAACAATTTTTATCTAAGCAGCGTGTTCAAGAAAGAAACCAACATGTCCTTCAGCGAATACCTGTCCCAATACCGCTTCAAGATGTCCAAGAAATGGCTTGTCGAAACCGATATGCCCATTAAGGATATTGCGGAGAAGCTGAGTTACAACAATTCGCAGAACTTTATCCGGTCCTTCCGCAAGCTGGAGGGGATGACGCCCGGGCAATATCGCAGCAAATACAAAACCGGATCATAAGCCTTGTAAAACGGCATCAGATTACCAAAAAAGGTCACCTGTGTCCCGTACTTTTCCTAAGGATGAGCATCTACAATTAGAATAGTCACTTTTTGTGCCGATTGTTGATCATTTACGAAACCATCCCAAAAGGAGAATCTGTGCCATGATACGAGAAATGCAGGCCGATATCGTCATTCTCGGCGGCGGGACAGGAGGAACAGCCGCTGCGCTTGCCGCCGCCAAATCAGGAAAAACCGTCATCATGACCGAGGAAACGACTTGGATCGGGGGACAGCTGACCAGTCAGGCGGTTCCGCCCGACGAGCATCCGTGGATTGAATCCTTTGGCTGCACGCGCAGCTACCGGCAGTTCCGCGAAGGCGTCCGCCAGTACTATCGCGATTATTTTCCCATGACGCCCGAGGCCAGATCCAACGTGCAGTTGAATCCTGGCAGCGGCATCGTCAGCCGGCTGTGCCATGAGCCCCGCACGGCGCTCGCCGTGCTGCACCAAATGCTGGCCCCGTACATTCACAGCGGGCGGCTGACGATCCTGTATCAATATGCGGCGGAGTCTGCCGACGTTTCAGGGGATCGCGTGGACAGCGTAACCGTGCGTCATCTTGAAACCGAGGATCAAATCGTCCTCCGCGCCCCGTTCTTCGTGGATGCCACCGAGCTAGGGGATCTGCTTCCGCTGGCAGGCATCGAATATGTCACCGGTGCGGAGTCCAAATCCCAGACAGGGGAGCCGCACGCCGTCGACGGCGATCCGCTGCCGCAGGACATGCAGGGCTTTACGTATTGTTTTGCCGTGGACTATCTGGAGGGTGAAGACCATACGATTGAGAAGCCCGCGCTTTATGATTTTTGGCGGGAGTATAAACCCGATTTCTGGCCGGATAAGCTGTTAAGCCTGACCGCCGTCAAGCCGTCGACGAATGAGCCGGTCGAGTATGAGATTTTCCCGGGACACGGCAAGTTCCCGCTTTATCAATACCGTCAAATCCTGGACCCGAAGCATTTTGCCGAAGGTACGTTCGACAGTTCGGTGTCGCTAGTGAACTGGCCGCAGAACGACTACTGGCTGGGTTCCATTATCGATGTGCCGAAGGAAGAGGCCGACCATCATATTGATCAAGCTAAACAGCTCAGCTTGTCCCTGCTGTACTGGCTTCAAACCGAGGTGCCCCGGCCGGATGGCGGACAGGGTTATCCCGGACTGCGTCTGCGTCCCGATGTGGTTGGAACGGAAGACGGAATGGCCATGTATCCTTACATCCGTGAGTCGAGAAGAATTCAGGCCGAGTTCACGGTCCTGGAACAGCATGTGGCAACCGAATCGCGCCCTGACGGAGTTGCCGAAACGTTCCACGATTCCGTCGGTATCGGCTGTTACCGGATCGATTTGCACCCGAGCACGGGTGAGCGTCCTTACATTGATATCTCTTCCCTGCCATTTCAAATTCCGCTGGGCAGCTTAATACCGAAGCGGGTGAAGAATGTGCTGGCGGCCAGCAAAAACATCGGGGTCACCCACATTACGAACGGCTGCTACCGGCTGCATCCTGTAGAATGGAACATCGGCGAGGCCGCCGGATACTGCATCAGCCATTGCCTGGATCATGACATTCTGCCGACGGATGTTCGGAACGACGAAGATAGACTGGCCAGCTTCCAGCAAAAGCTCGTAAGCGAAGGCATCGAGCTGGCATGGCCGGCACTCCGGCCCGTCTGATCCGCCGCTATAGAACCGCTGCAAAAACCAGCTCAAGGGCAACGCCCTGAGCTGGTTTTGGTTTTTCCATTTTATAACTCATCAGCCGTTACGTATTGAATCTGATCGGGGAAATGGCGATCCATGCTGCACACCGACAGCTTGTACCCTTCTTCCAGCGCATATTGCTTAAAATAGTAGGTTCCTCCGTTATCGCCAACCACGGGTGCCCACTCCCATTCACCGCCTTGCCGCTCCATTACAAAAGAATCCAACGGCAAATGCAACCCTTTGCCAACGGCCTTGATGTAGCTTTCTTTTAGCGTCCATAAATCAAAGAAGCGGGAAAGCCGTTCGGATGGAGGGCAGTTAAGCAGCGCGTTAAACTCGGTTTTATGGAAATAACGTTTGGCGATATCCATATCGATGTTCTCCATTTTCTCGACGTCGATCCCGACCGGCTCATAGCCGACGGCGCACACGACCCACTGCCCGGAATGGGAGACGTTAAAATGCAGGTTATCATGATCCTTCAAGAATGGTTTGCCGTAAGCGTTTCTGATGATTTCCATATTCGTCCGTTCCCGTCCCAGCTTATCCCGAAGCATGCGATGGGCCAATGCATCGCCAAGCACCGAACGCTGGTAATCGCTCGCCCTTCTGAACTTGGACACATACTCCTGTCGATCAGGGGACAGCGTCTGGAACAAGGTCCGAAACGTTTCGTCGCGGATATGATCCGAATTCCGGATCGCGTAGACCTCCACAGCGCTTGGATGATTCTCATTAAAAGTGTCCATAACTCCGCCCTTTCTCTAAACATAGTCCCGTGTTCACTTCGATATGTACGTTCCGTTCCCCTGCTTCTTTCCGCCCTCCTGCTGCCTTTTCCTCATATACGGGGGAAGGAATGATCATTGACAACGGAAAGACCACCCTACCATAATGGAGAAAATTATCGTTTAAATGAAGGTGGGGGTTCGATTGGACACGCAATCGGTTTTGGATCAAGCGGTGGACTTGTTTACGGAGGAGCTGGGCAGCCATTTGGTCGGCGTTTACTTGCATGGTTCCTTGGCTATGGGCTGTTTCAACCCGGAAGCAAGCGACGTGGATCTGCTGGTCGTGGCAGCAAGGCAGCCGTCCCGGGATCAATTGAGGCGGCTTGCCAACAAACTCATAGCCCTCCACGATGGAATGGCCAATCAGCAGGGATTGGAACTGAGCCTGGTCCTGGAGTCCAGTCTTCGGGAGCTCGTCTATCCGCCACCATTCGAATTCCACTACTCCGCCTTCCATCGCGAGAGGTATCTGGCCGATGACGATTACCTATGCGGCGGATTCCAAGATGCGGACCTGGCCGCCCATTATACCGTGATCTATCATCGGGGCATTGCACTGTACGGCAAACCCGTTCGCGAGGTCTTCCCGTCCGTGGACCGATCCTATTACGTTCAAGCCATCCTCGAGGATGTAGAGAGTGCGGTACAGGATATTACCGCCTCTCCTGTGTATTACACGCTGAACCTTTGCCGGGTGCTGTACTATCTGAGGGAAGGCGTGGTGTCCTCCAAAAAAGAAGGAGGCGAATGGGGGCTTCGCGCACTTCCCTCGCAGTATCACCCGATGATCGAGCATGCCCTGCATCAATATACCGGCGGAGCCGGGAAACCTGCGGAATCCGCACCGGACGGACTCATCACGTTTGCCGGCGACATGCTGGAGCGAATCCGGAAGGTTCTATGATTGACAAGGATGCTTCACCAAGACTTAAATCCAAAAGGTGCTCAATACAATCACCAACAGGATATACAATACCAGAACAATGCCTACCGAAGTTCCGTATCCGCCGCCGTAGCAACATTTATCGTAGCTCATCGATATAAACCTCCTTGCGAAGTGGTATGGTACAGTTTATGTAAACAGATGCCCTTAGACAGGGCATTTCGGCAATGATGATCAGAATGTGCATGAGTCTAATTTCCATGTCATGCCTCCTGCATATCCGAAGCAGAGTTCGGTACATCCGCTTACCTCCTATTTATTGGAACTTTGTACAAATTCCTGCGTAATATTGACTTTAAGGAGCTGATCTCATTCTGAAGCGAGGTGCTTAATATGAAAAAATTCAGGTTTGGAAGATCCCGTATCGAAAACTGGGCAAACATCCTTACCCTCATCACTGATACCGTGTTATATATCCCGCGACTGATGATGAAGCTATTCAACTGATGGCTGGTCAGTTGCCGCAGCGATGCACTAAAATCCCACTTAGATTTAGAAAGTCTATTACAGTCTCACGATCGACAGGAGGGAATCGGTTGAAGATTATACTCAAACTGTATTCGGAGTATTTAATTATCCCGCGTTCTTTTCGATTATGGGTTCTGTGGGGTTGGATCATTTTATTTATAGCTGTTGGAATTAGATATAATTGGTTCTTCTAGGAGAGTTTCTTATGGATAAATTAACGATCATAATGGTTAAGTCTCTGGCCGTTGTTATATTCATCCTTCTATTTATCGGTGTTTTCTTGCTCGGCAGATTCGTTGGTAACGCAACTCCTTGGTACGTAACAACCTCCTTCCTGATACTGTTGATTGTTAGATGGGTTTACTTAAGAATAAAAAATAACACTAACGATACGGATCGATAATAATCTATCCGTATTTAATAGATCGTTGCTTATGTGCAACGCCCTGGTACATAACAAAGACCCGTTCGATAGGATCGAACGGGTCTTTGGCTTTAACGATTAATGAATTCTGCCATCTGCAGCATTCTGGTTAATACGACCGCTCCTTCAGCACGGGTAGAATGTGCCTTTGGAACGAACTTGTCAGAAGAACGTCCCTCCATCAGACCTGAATGGACGATGGCCGACACGGCCTCTTCGGACCAGGATGCGATGCGGTCACGATCCTTGAACCCTTCCAATATGGAGCCGGAGTCTCCTGTCTCCAGATCCTTGCCGGCAAGCTTCAGCGCCCGGAGCAGCAAGACACTCATCTGCTCACGGGTAATCTCCTCGTCCGGACGGAATGTGCCATTGCTGAAGCCTTCGATCAGCCCACTCTCCACAGCCGTAGCGACAGCGGACGCAAACCAATCGTTTGCCTTCACGTCCTGGAAGCCCGTGTCGGCTCCCTGATCCTTCAACCCGAGCGCACGGACGAGCATGGCCGTGAACTGCGCTCTCGTGATCGGCTCGTTCGGACCAAAACGCGTATCGCTCAGTCCTTCAATCAATTTTTTCGAGGCCAGCAGCGATACGTCTTCGCGGGCCCAATGACTGCTTAAATCCTCAAATGTCTTCGCATGGGAGACAACGGAATAAACACCGCTCTCCCTCCATTTGAACTCCGCTTGGGAGGTACCGTTCGATGTGCGAATGAGCGCCGGTACGAAGACCAGCTTGCCGGAAGCCGGATCCATCCGCAGCACCGTCGTTTGGGATGGACTGGCGACACGGGATAGAACCTTCGTAAACTTAGCGTAAGGTCCTTTCAGTGCCGGAAGTGTCGACAACTTGTCACCTTGTTTCCAAGCCAAGGTTATGGCAAGCGATGCATCCAGCATGGAGGCTCCCTCCTCCAGTGCTGCCTTCATCCGGTCCTCTTCTTCTTTCGAAGCAAACCCGACGCGGATCTGCAAGCTTTCCGCCGTCCCTCGCTGCTGCAAAGCTTCCGTCAGCGACTGGAGCGGTATTTCCAATCGCCCTTGGGAGGATTCCAACACGATGGAGCCCCCCGGCAGGTCTTTCACGGCGGCGCTCAGCCCTTGAACCGGCAAGTGAAGAACGACGGAATCCGAAGCGTCGGTCACCGAATACGTAAGCACGCGTGAAGCCGCCGGCAGCTTGCTAAGCCGTGCCACATCATCGAGCAAAGACTTCTCGTTTGCATCCGCTATGATGACCGTCCTGCCGTCCGGTGCCGTCTCTTTCTTGATGTTCAAGCGCTCGGGTTCGGTCGGTTTTGGAGGGGTCGGCGTCGTTCCTCCACCAGGTGAACCGGATCCTCCGCCCGGATTTCCCGGATCGGATCCGCCGTCTCCCGTAGAAGTCCGGATGACCTCAAACGTCTTGCTGTTTGTTTTGAAGTTGTCAACGAATACGTCCACGGTGATCGAATTGGCGCCCGTTTGCAGCGGCACGTTCGCTGTAAATTCACCTTTCGCCGACAGGGTCGCATCGGCACCGTTCACCTTCACGGTCGCTTGGCCGGGTCCGAGAACTTCGACCAGCCCTGTCAACGCAAGCTGGCTGGCGCGCGTTTCCTTGCCTTCGTCGTCCATCAGCCCGCTTAATATGGCCGAACGAACCTGGTCGCCCGTATTGTAAGCATTGGCCACGAGCTGACGAAGCGTTCTTGTGCCTGACGGATCCAGAGCGGAAATAACAAAACCTCCCGCAGGTATGACGCTGTTATTCTCTTCCGGGGCTCCCCAGCTCCAGTTGATCGCTTGGTTCCGGTTGACTACTCGCGTCACGTGACCCGTGTTATCCACAACCACTTCAACCCCGAAGCGGTTCGTGCCCGTGGAGTATCCGAAGGCTTCCGTCATCACGTTGACGTTGCCCTCGATCCGGTTGATATTATAGAAATTGCCTTCCAGGAACGAATCCGGGCTTCCCGGCAAGCTCATGCCGAGCTGGTAGTCCTTCACCCACTCCTTATCTTGGAGAGCGGCAGCCGCGATCGGCCAGTTGACCTGGGATGCGTCAAACAGCATCAGGCCGTTCGTGGACTTCAGCCCCGCCTGGAATACTTCGCGCTGGACGGCCGGCGCCTGCACGTTGTTCATGGCAATGCCTGCATACAGCGGAATTTCCCCGTTCGTTACGATATTGCCGAGCGTAATGTATTTCTGGATTTCCTGACTGGTGGTCTGATAAGCCCCGATCATCAGAAAATCCAAATATTCGATATATCCGGTTTGGTAATATTCCGGCGTATACACCGATTCGTCCGGCATGCCAAGTGCGGGATTGAACCGGAAGTTCTTGCTGCCCCAGTTGACGCCGTTTAGATAATACGTTTCATACCAGGATCCTACATAAGAGGATACCTCGATCTTTCTGCCTTCTGAAACTTCATAGGAATCCACCAGCGCCTTCACTTCGCCGAAGAAGCTCTGAATCGTGCCCGAACGGAATTCCCACCATTCCTGAATCAGCGGGCCGTATACCCTTACATTGTTTTCATAGGAGAAGATATCGTTTGGCCAATTGACAAGCTGCTTGCCCCGGGCCTGCAAAAACTGCTCGAACTTCACGCGGGTTTCGTCGCTGAAATCGGCCCCTTCGTTGTCATACCGGCTTCGGTCATGGACGACCCCGTCCACGTCGTAGTTCTTGATGATTTCCTCGAACGTTCTGAGCTGATAATCCCGAACCTCGTCATTGGACGGGTTGACGAAGGCTACCAGACCCTGCTTTTTGCTTTCGCGCAGACGCTTGATCTCGCCGTTGTTTTCAGGGAAATACACGCGTTCTTCCCAATCGAGGTGGTCGTTCAGAACCGCATACTCGTTATGGGCGATCGATCCTTCGGCAAACACGTTGATCGCCGCATGAATCTCTAATCCCAGGGCATGACCATGGTCAATGAACTCCTGCAGCAGATCCAGATCCGGACTTGCCCCCGCCTTTTCGGGTGCTTTGATCTCGCTGACGTAAGGTCTGCCTGTCAAATCGTTCTTTTTGTACGAAACATAGCCTTCAACGCCCTTCACGTCAAACGCGACCGAAGTCACGCCCGTTTCCTTGGCTTTTTGCAGAAATGCCAAAACATCCTCGCTGGTTTTGAACTTTCTCGCATTGGATGCCTGGTCCACCCAGAGAATGACTTCTTTTTCCGGAGAAAAACCAGGTCTGGCAAACACGGCCAAATGACGCACATCCTGCTCGATGTCATTCTTCATCACTTTGACTTCGATATAGTTGGTGCCGTTTGTTAACGTATAATTGTGAGTGAAGGTGCCGTCCGCTTCAAACGGAATCTCGTTCCCGTTCACCAGCAGCTTGATGGCCGTAACATCGTCCATGTTGTCGATGCGCCCCGTAATGGCGGTGCTGCCTTCCGTTACGGTGTACATCGTCTGGTTATCCAGCGTGAGACGTGCAATGAGACCGTTGCCGCTCATGATGTCGCGTACCTGAACCACTTCCCCGTTCTTGCGCAGCTTGATCATGTCGCCGACCTTAAAGTTCTCGGCCAAATACCGCTTGATGTTGTTGCCTGCATAGCTGTTGTCCTGTGCCATCAGCACATAACCGCCTTCGGGTATTTCAAGATCGGTCGGTCCGGTCCATACCGGAGGCTTGCCGTTGATCGAAGGATTGACCACCAGCAATACGCGGTTGTTGGCATCCACCTGCACGGCCACATTGGTCTGGGGAATCGTGATGGAGCTGCCGTAATCTCTCGTAAATACCGCCACGATGTTCGGCACGCCCGTGACATCCTTATCGACGTAATCCAGCTTCTTGCGCGGACCTTCGATGTCGATCGTAATATCCTTCGGTGCCGCCTCGACTTCAATATAATCCTGGTTCTCGATCGGTTCGTACACGATGTTCAGCGTTTGGACGGCCAATTCGCCGTCTCCCTTAAACAGCTTTACCTCAGCCGCGTTCGGGCCCGGTTCCAAATACACATTCGTGCGGAACACGCCATCCGCCGTAAGCGCCGTTTCATCGCCATTGACGGTCACGCTTAAATCCAGGTCCGCGGCATAGTTCGCCACAAAACCCGCAATCTCAATGACCGGGATATCCACGGTCGCATCGTTTGGCGTAAGCAGATGCAGCTCCGGAGGCAGCGGATCCGGCCCTGGCCCCGGCTGATCCGGCAGGAAATCGGCTGCTTTCACTTCGACGCCCGCGCGCATCAGCTTCACCGAATCTCCTGTTTTGTTTTGATTAAAGAGAGGCTTTTGAAAAGCGGATTGCTCCCACGGAAGCGTCCCGCCGGCCACGACAACATAACCGCCGGCCGGAATCGGCAGCAGCGTGCCCGGATCCCAGGCAGTCGGAGGATCGTCTTTCGGTCCGAGAATGTCCAGCACTTGACCGCCGGCATCCACCGAGACCGCGACATGAAGCGTGGGAACCCATACCTCATCGGTGTACACGGAGCCCGTAACCGAAGCGCCGCTCGTGTACAGCGCCAAGTAGTCATTTTTGCTCTCCAGCGCGTCGCCTGCCACGTTGATATCCGTGAATTCCAGACTGTTTCCGCCTTGGGAGACCAGCGTAACCGGCTCGGGAACCGCGCTTTGAGCCGGGGGAATTTCGTTATCCGCGAACGCGGAAGAACCAATCGGCACGATGAGCGATACGATCAGCGACAAACTGAGGAGCAGCGCGATCCGCCTGCGAAATAAACGATACATCAAGGAATACCACCCTTCTTTTATTCAGAATGAACGATCACGTGAATATAAATTCAACAGTCACCCCCTTTACGAATTTTGAAAAAGCAGCTGCTTGCGCAGACTGCTTTTTCGTTTAGGTCATTTACTTCGTGGATTGAAACCATTCATTTGCTGCGGTCACCATATCGGCTCCACCTTCGGCTCTCCATTGAGCCAGGAATTGATCGTAAGCATCAATCGGCTTCGCTCCGGAAATGAATTGCAGCACATTGTCATCGAGCATGGTCGTCAATTTCAGCAGGTTTTTGGATACGGCTTCAATCGGCGGTGCCGTTGACATCGGATCCACAACGATGATGCCTTCGGCATTCTTCTGGAAGGCTTCGAAATGTGCTTGCAGAATCGGATCTTTACGTACGCGTGCCTGCCAGTAGATCGGATATTTCTCTTCGTCCACCCCTGTCAGGAAGCTGCTTGCATTACTCAATTCATCATTGAAAATCGGCAGAATCGGATAGTATTTTTCGTCTTTCACTTCATAGTGGACGCCTTCTTTACCCAGCGCGATGCCTTTGAAGGTCTCCGGCTCCATCTTCGCGTTCAGGAATTCCATGGCGGCTTCCTTGTTCTTCGAGGATTTCAGGATGGCTACATACCAAGTGGTATTCGCTTTCGCTCCGACCACGGCTTTGCCGTCCTTGCCTTTCAGATAAGGAATGATGGACGTTTTGGCATCCGGGAAGTTTTTCTCCAGTGCGGCAATCGTCGTCCCTGCGTTCCACCATGCCAGCTTATACATCGCCGCATTGCCGCCCGAGAATTTCTCGATGGACTTCTGTGCGGTATTGATCGGCGTTTCGGTGTCCAGCAGACCCTCTTTGTACAGTTTGTTCATAAAGGTGATGTATTCTTTCATCTCCGGCTGCTCGGCACGATGCACCAGTTTGCCGTCAACCTCTTTCCAATCGGTCAAAATGCCGAATGTCGTTGCGATGTCGCCATAAAGGGAGTCCTTGCTCATGGTGAGCGGAATGACTTTTTTCTTCTCTTTGATCGTTTTGAGCACATTGTATAGCTCATCGGCGGTCGTAGGCGTGGCCAGCCCTAATTCATCCATCCAATCCTGTCTGACCACAAGTTCCTCCCCGATGCTTACGCCGGCTCCGGTTTCAGGAATGCCGAAAATCTTGCCGTCGATCGTTGCACTGCCGAAGGATTCCTGTTTAATGGACTGCTTAATATAGTTGCCGTGGGATTCCAACAGCTCATCGATCGGCTCGAGCGCACCCGCAGAGGCCAGATTGTAGAACTGGGCCGCATTCAATTTCACCAGGTCATAGTTATCTTTGCTGGACACGAGCAGGTTCAGCTTCTCATCCGCGTTCTCTGCCGGTAGCAGCTCGTATTCCACGTTGAACCCGGTTCTTTCCTGGATGTACTTGGCCACGTATTCGGTCTTCGGATCAAACAATCCATATTGCATGATCATGCGCAGCCCTGGTTTTTCAGCCGTTGTGTCTTTGTTCCCGTCGTCTTTCGGGGTGCTTGCCGGTGTGTCCGATGGCTGAGCCGCCGGCGTGTTCGTCGTGCCGCCTCCCCCGCCGCCGCAGCCGGACAGCGCCAGCGTGAATCCGAGAATCCCGGCTAGTACCGCGGATTTTTTAATCTTGATCATGGATAACCCTCCTTGTGATTGAGAAATTCAATGAATTCTGCCAGCTGAGCAATACGAAGCGCATCACCACCTTTAAGATAACCCCACAAAGTGGGGCCTTGCTCCGAAGTCCATTCAGGTACTTTGCGGAGACCCCGGAAATTATAACTTCTATAATGTTAAGAAAAACGTCTATCGATCTATCGATGTACTCTCAAAGAAGACAGACCGCGTTTAGCGGTGGTTTTTCTTGCGATACCAGGCTGCAGATCCCTCCAATGTTTATACTTTCTGATATCTTCAGAAAACCTGATGACCCTAACCTTTAACCGAACCCACCAGCACGCCTTTGACAAAATACTTTTGCAGGAACGGATACACCAGCAAAATCGGGATCGTTGCCAGCAGAATCGACGAAGCTTGTATGGACTGCGGCGTTGCGTTGATCGCGGCGTCGACATTGTCCTTCAGGAAATCCCCGCTGGACGAAACCAGCAGTTCCTTCAGGTACAGCTGCATCGGTTTGATCGCAGGATCGGTAATGTAGATCATCGCTGCAAAATAATCGTTCCAGAAAGCAACCGCAAAGAACAATCCGATCGTTGCCATGACGGGGAGCGAGAGCGGCACGATGACCGAAACCAAAATGCGGATGTTCCCCGCGCCGTCCAGTTTGGCGGATTCCTCCAGCTCATCCGGAAGACCCTCGAAATAGTTTTTGATGATCAGCATGTTGTACACGTTCACCATCGCCGGCAGGAATAACACCGGGAAGGAGTTCACCAGATTCAAATTCTGCATGAGCAGGTAAGTCGGAATCAGTCCGCCGCTGAAGAGCATCGTGAATACGAAGATCAACAGAAGGCCTTTCCGTCCGCGAAGCCGGTATTTGGACAACGGATAAGCCGTCAGCGTGGTCAAAAACAAGCTGCAAGCCGTTCCGATGATCGTCAGAAAGATGGACACCTTGAGCGAATTCAAGAACATGGAATCCTGCAGCACGTACTTGTACGTTTCGAATTGAACCCCGACCGGGAGCAGTCCAACCTGACCCGATATGACGGCTCCCTCGCTGCTCAGGGATTTCGCAATCAGGTTCATGAAAGGCAGCAGGGTCGTTAAACCCATCACGATGAAGAACGTATAATTAAATACCGAGAAGCATTTTTCCGAGAACGACGTTTTGATGACACCTCGGGTGGTGTTTGTTCCTTCCAAAGCTTTTTTGTGATCCATTTATGCCACCCTTTCTTTACCAGATCCCGCGCTGTAAGTATTTTCTGCTCATGGCATTGCCGACAATGACCAACGTGAACGATATCACCGCTTCGAACAAGCCAACCGCGGTCGAGAAGCTGTAGTCCTGGTTCCCTAAGCCTTGCCGGTAAACATAGGTACCAATGACATCCGACACCTGGTACACCACCGGGTTGTACATGACCAGAATCTGCTCGGTTCCCGCTTCCAGCACATTCCCCAGCCGCAGGATAAACATCAGGACAATGATTGGTGCAATCCCCGGCAGCGTGATATGCCACAGTTGCTTCCAGCGTCCGGCACCGTCAATCTTCGCCGCTTCATACAGCATCGGATCGATCATTGTAAACGCTGCCAAATATACGATGGTGCTCCAGCCCGTTTCCTTCCAACCCGCCGACGTGATCAGCACGCTCCGGAACACGCTGTTATCCAGGAAGAACGCAATCTGCTCCATGCCCAGAGACACCAGCAATTTGTTGACGATTCCTCCATTCGTCGACAGCAAATCGATAAACAATCCGCCAACGATGACCCAGGACAGGAAATGCGGAAGATAGATGACGGTTTGCACCGTGCGTTTAAATACCATATGCCTCAGCTCATTGAGCATCAGTGCGATAATGATAGGGAGCGGAAACAAGATCACGATTTTCAGGAAGCTGATGATGACCGTATTTTTGAATACCTGAGCAAAATCCGGCGACGTGAACAGCTTCTCGAAATGCTTCCATCCTACCCACGGGCTGTCGGCAAATCCGGTGAAGATGTTGAAATCCTTAAATGCGATCGTGATCCCGTACATCGGCGTGTACTTGAACAGTAAAATGAACAAAATGCCCGGCACGAGCAGCAAATAAAGATCCCACTCTTTCCATATGTCGGACCCTAAACGCCCCCAATACCCTCGTTTTGGCTTCATCTCTCTATGCGGTGCGGGCGATGGTTCTAACGTGGGTTTCATCGACTCGTCTCCCCCTTTCTATTGATTCAATCTCCTTGGTTACTACAAATTGTAATTCCCTGCGCAGGGACTGAGTAGGCGAGGATCATTACTATTTATGGTAATATGATGTTGTGTTGGGGCACGGACGTCAGAAATTATGCCATGGGGCTGCGGTGGGTGTTTCATGGGATGTTAACTTGTGATGATCGGCGAACCGTTGGCAACGAAATTCATAACTGGATTTCAAAGCATACGCTGCTAAAAAAAGAGGGTTGTTCATCACTCCGCATGCGGATTGTTCTTCCGATCCCTGTTACCCCCGGATTTCATCCGAATGGATAGACAATGTGGAAATCCGGGGATAAAGGGGACCGCTGCCGCTTCTCCAGAACAATTCCGCATGCTCCGTTGAAGCTGATTCAATCATGGCGTTGGCATTCGAAACACGGCAATGCCGTGCTTCGTCGTCAAGCGAGGCCTCCTCAGCTCTGCGTCGAGCGTGGCCTCCCTAGCCTCAACCTTTCTGCGCGGGTGATTACTTCCGCCCTGCCGATGGTTGGGGCAGGGGGTAAACGCAAACGAGCCGTTCTGGATGTATGCCCCGAACGGCTCGTTTGCTTGGTTTATGTAACTGCGCACGCTCTGCTGCGCTGCGTTTTGCCCCCTCCCCCATCCTAATAGGGGGAGGATCGGGGCCCCACGCGGATCAGCGGAGCGGACGAATCGATTCCGGAAAAGCGTTAGCGGTCGCCTTTGGAGCCGAATTTCTTCTTCTGGTCATCATCATTCCTGAAATTCGGCGACAACAGCGATTGGAGGAACGATACGGCCGCGCAGCGGGCTTCCACATCTCTCCCTTCACCCCAATCTCAAGGGAAAGACGTTCTTGTGATACAACCCACATTAACCAGCGGAGAGGGCGAATCGATTCCGGAAAAGCGTTAGCGGTCGCCTTTGGAGCCGAATTTCTTCCGCTGTCTTCATCATTCCAGGAAATTCGGCGACAACAGCGATTGGAGGAACGATACGGCCGCGCAACGGGCTTTCAGATGTGTGCAGCAGTGCCGTACGGCCTCTCCCATATCCTTATCCCTTGAACTCCCCCGGGTTCACGCCCCAATACTTCCGAAACACCTTGGTGAAGTAACTGACATCGCGGTACCCGACCAGCCGGGCGGCGTCGTATACCTTGAGACCGTCCTGCAGCAGCGACTTGGCCCGCTCCATTTTGCGTTCCAGCACATATGCGGAGAAGACGACCCCCATTTCCTGCTTGAACAGCCGACTGAGGTAGGAAGAATTCACGTAAAGCCGGTCCGCTACCGTGTGCAGCGTAATTTCCTGGTCCATCTCCTCCTCGAGCAGGTTCAGAATGTCCTTTACCACCTGATTGCTTGTCGTTTTCCGCTGTTCGCCCATAAACGTGATGATATGCTTCACCGTTCGCTCCAGGAGCGACCAGGTTTGCATTTTGGTGCTCAGCAGCTTGACGTTGTGGAAATATTCGATATCGTCGCCGACGACTCTTTTAACCGTCCAGCCCTGCTTCTGGATCATGCGGGTAAAGAAGCTGTTCATGTAAAGCACCGCCTCCTGGAATTCGTCCGAGGATTCGGACCTCGAGAAGGCTTCCTCCCATAATCCCTTCAGCGCCTCCAGCGCCTTCGTTTCATCCGCCGTTTCCAGCGCGATCTCCAGCGTCTTCTCCAGGTTCTGCTGCACGATCACGCCCTGAATATCCCGCTGAAGCTGCTCCCGGTAAGGAATCGCGAGGTCGTGTCCATACACGACGCGCTCCTGAAGCGCCCGGCAAGCCTGCGCATACAAGAGGCTCATCTCCTCGATCGTCCCGATGGATGCACAGATGCCGGCGCTGGCCGTTATCTTCAGCACCTCCCTCGTTTGGGAGAGGAGCTTGGATACGTCCGCATTCAGTCGCAGCATGGCTTCCTTGGCATCCTGGCTTTCCTCCAGGATCAGGACCATCAGGAGCATATTGCCTGAATCCGACGTGATCCAAAGATGGGACAGCAGCTCCTTGGCCAGGCACTGCATCGTAAACTGCAGCAGCTCGACATCCCCCCGCTGAAAGCGGGTCTCGCTCTCCGGCAAGGGGTCCAGATCCACCACGGCGACGGCGATGCGGTCATTCTCCTTCAATGAAATATATAATTCCCTGCCCTTGGTAAGGACGTCCTGTTTTGTATATTTGCCGCTGACCCATTGGATAAAAAAGAGATTTTGCAAATGCGGCAGATTGTCCTTCCATTTCTGCTCCAAAGCCGCCTTGCGCTGCCACTGCTCCAAGTCCTCCCGCAGCTGCTGCCTCGCGTCAAGCACCGCTTCGAGAATGTCTTCCTCGCCGGCGGGCTTCAATAAATATTTGGACACCCCGTATTCCAGCGCCAGCTGCGCAAATTCGAAGTTGTCATGTCCGCTCAGGATGATCATTTTCGTCAATCGGCTGATGTCCTGCCGGCTTCGCAGCTCGCCGAGGAGCGTCAGCCCGTCCATTTCAGGCATCTGCACATCGATCAGCATAATATCGGGTTTTTTTCGGCCAACCAGCTCAAGGGCCTCGATGCCGTTGGACGCCATGCCCACAACTTCAATCCCATGCTTGTCCCATGGGATATTGTAAGCCAGTGCGTTGCGCAGCCGAGGTTCATCTTCCACGATCATGAGATTCATTCGGTTTGTTCCCCTTTCGAGCATCTCTATATAAGTGTCTATTTCAGGTTAAATTCCTTGCAGCGATCCAGCGGGATGGAAATCGTGACGGTGGTGCCTTCCCCTGCCACGCTCTGTACCGTCAGATCCGCTTCTCTGCCATAATACAGCTTCATTCGGCCAAGCACGTTCCGAAGACCGAACAGATCCTTCACATGCTCTTCATCCTGGGAAGACGCGGGCACGCTGCGCGAGCCCATCATCTCCAGCTCATGCTGGATGTAGCGCAGCCGCTCTTCGCTGATCCCGGGCCCGTTATCCTGTACGCTGATAACCACCGTATGCCCTTTTTCAATCCGGCTGGAGATGACCAGGCTCCCTCCGGAGGATTTGCCCTCCATGCCGTGAATGATGGCATTTTCCACCAAAGGCTGAAGCAGGAGCTTGAGAATCGGAACCCCCTTGCTCTCTTCCGAAATTTGATAATCCACGGTGAAATTGTCCATGAAACGAAGCTGCTGGATTCGTAGATAGTAGTGCAGGTGGGTAATGCTCTCCTCAATCGTAAACACCTGCCTGCCCTTGTTCAGGCTCAACCGGAAAAACTTCGACAGGTTCATCACCATCTCGCTGATCTCATCCGCATCGTAGTTTTTGGCCGTCCAATAAATCGAATCGAGGGTGTTATACAGAAAATGCGGATTGATCTGGGATTGCAGGAACTTCAGCTCCGTTGTCGTCAATCGCAGCTGCTGCTCGTAATGATCCTCGATCAGATGCTTCTGCACGACAGCCATTTTGTTAAACGACTGGATGAGAAAACCGAATTCGTCCTTCCGCTTGGTGTCGACATGAATGTTCAGCTCTCCGCTGCTGAGCCGCTTCATCCCGCGCGATAATTTCAACACAGGTGAGGCAATCCCGCTGTACACCACCCATGAAATGATAATGGCCAGCAGGATGCTCAGCCCGATGATCGCAACCGTGAACAGGCGCAGCTGATCGGTTTCTTTGTACAGCTCGCTTTTCGGCTGAACCAGCTCAAGACGCCATGTGGAGTAATCCGAATCAATCGTGACGGTCATATCCTTCTCGGTAATGTCCTCCTCATACACTCTTCCGGTCTCCACCACCACTTCTCCCCTTTCGTTCAGCAGGGCGATGCGGCTGTTCTCGGACGGAAGCAGCGTCTTGATGATATTCAGCAGTTTGCTTTTATTAAAAGACACCACCAGCAGGTTCGACTGCCGTTCGCTGTTGTACAGGTCCATGGCCCGAATCAGGGAGATGCTGTCCGTATTGGTCATCTGGCCAAACGTAATGCCCTCCGCCACTGGGGCTTCCGACATGACGTAGGAAATCCCCGTTCCGTTCCGTCGCGCAGCTTCCACCAGCCATTCCTGCTGCGTCTCGCCCGTCAGCTTTTTGCCGCCGTAATGGGTAGAGATGAACATGTTGGAAGCCCGATGATACACCGTAATTTGGGATACGAACCGGTTTACCGATACGGAATTCGACAGCTGCTCCAAAATGTGCGAGAAATCAACGATCGATTGAGGGGAGAAGTTGGTGCTGTTTTTGTTAAGCAGCTCATTCATTCCAAGGTCGCCCGCAATCAGGGTCGATATCTCCTCCACGTTTTGTAGCGCCAGATCAAAATGGTTCATCGCCGACGACAGCGCCATCTCCGTCCTCCCCACCGCCTGTTCGTAGAGAATATCCCGGGACCGTTCTACGGCGAAGAGGCTGATAATGACCAGCGGCAGCAGGATCAGCAGAAAATAACCGGTCAAGCGGGTTTGAATGTTCTGCGAAAACCGATCCCGGATCCAGCGAAACAAGTCGATCACTCGGTCCCCCGCGCTCTTGGCCGCCAGCATTATTGTTTGGAGTACCATTCATTCACTTCCTTCGTGATTTCATCTCCCCCTTCTTCCTTCCAGGTCTTCACATAGTCGTCGAATGCGTCCAGCGGCTCAAGCCCCATGATGATTTTCGTGAACACATCCTCCAGATTTTTAAGCTTCGTGTTGTATTTCGTCATCCCGGGGGTAGGAACTCCGTAGAATGCATTCGGAATAATATTCTGATTGATCAGCTGCAGATTGTTGTACAGATTGAAGTCCCCGAGCGAATCAAGCCGTTCCTTGAACAGCAATTGATCCGGCACGTCGACAAGGGATTGGTAAATGCCGCGGTATAAATGCTTGTCGTGCAGCGCGAAGTCCGTAACGATCGCCCCGTCCTCCCAGCGCCAGATTTCGTTTTCGAAGCCGAGCTTCAGCGTCTTGTAGTCGCTGGCAACGAAGTCCAGAAACCGGATCACTTCGGCAGCCTTCTCCGATTCGGCCGGTATGACGTTATAACCTCGTATGATGTCCTTCCCTTCAACGCCTTTAAATCCGTCCGGTCCCGTCGGATACGGAAGCGGCATCCATTCGGCCTCGGGGTCCTTGCTCATATTGGCCGCAATCGGTCCGCGCGTATCGTACCAAGCCGCGGAGAACAGGCCGACCGTGCCGTTTTCTATTTTTTCGAACAGATTGTTTTGCAGGTTTAAAGGAAATTCCCGATCGAGCAGATTCTCCTGATACAGCTTGGCAAAAAAGGCGAGGGCTTCCTTCGTTTCCGGCAGAATGCTTCCGTTCACCAGCTGCCCGTCCCGTTCAAACCACGTATTTCGCTGCGTGCCGAAAGCGCCGAAAAACGGCGAGGACCTTCCCAGGCTCGAGGTCAAGGTTAGACCGATCGTATCCTGGACGCCATTGCCGTCAGGATCATCCAGGGTGAAGGCACGAATGACTTCGTAATATTCCTCCAGCGTTTCGGGCGGCTCTAAGCCGAGCCGATCGAGCCAATCCTTCCGGACATACATCAATTCGGCTCCAGTCACCTCATTCAAGCTCGGAACCGCATAGATTTTACCGCCGTATCGGACCCGATCCCAGACCTCTGGCGGAATTTTTTCTTTCAGGTGGGGGCCGTACTTGTCGATTAATTCATCCAGCGGCATAAATGCCTTCTGCTTGACGTAATTGTCGAACCACACCGGCTCGTACGTATGGAGCATATCCGGCAAATTGCCTGAGGACATAATGACGTCGAGCTTCTCGTTGTATACCTCGGGCGGAGGAAGATTGACTCCGATCTCGAGCCCCGTACGCTCTTCGATGTAATTCAGGTACGGATTGTCATTCTCGTCCATTCCTGCAGGGAACGTCATCCCCAGACTGGAAATGACGATGTTGATGGATGCGCCCTTGGGGAGGTTCTCCGGCGCATTCTCCTCCTCCGAAGACCCCGGGCCGTTGCACCCGGCAGCAAAGAGCATCAAAATTACGCATACGGGAAGCAATAGAACGTTACCTTTAAGCAGCCTTGACACCCCTCGATCCCCATGTTGACTAAATTCATCATTACAGGCCTTGTTCATCGGCATATGTCCTCACTCCCTCCAGCTAGTAAGCTAATATTACTATATAATGATGATGTCGTGAGTAAGATCACCTTAATAATCATTCTCCTAATCAAGCGCTGCTTCCTTCACCCCGGACAAAAAGAAAAAGCCGACCCTGGTCATTCCCGAACCAGGGTACGGCTATTCATGAAGCAAACAGCTTCTATTTCGGCTCCTCTTGGTCGCCGCCATCCTCCAGCAGCGGAACCTCTTTGCGCTGCTCTTCCGTTTGAACTTGAATCACTTCGAACGTACGGCCGCAGTGGGCGCAAAATTTGGCGTTCATGGCTGAACTGTTCCCGCACCCCCGGCATATTTTCTCATCCGTAAGGTTGGCAATCTGAAGCAGATTTTGCTCGATTTCGAAATTCAATTGATGAATCTTGGCCACGTAGCTTTGGATGCTCTCCTGATCAGGCGGCCACTTCCCTGCTTCGGTTGAAGCGAATACAACCTTGCCGATTTCCAGGAGCTGTTCGTCGATATCGCTTTTTTTGCCGTTGTTCTGCAGCTTTAAGCGATTGATCTCCACCAGCGTTTTCGCTTTGTTTCCGGCGTCCGATACACCGGCTTTAAATTTATCAAAAAAACTCAAAGCAAACTCTTCCCCTCTCTGTTCGCAAAATGGAACCCGTGTTTATTTTATTCCTTAAACGATATTCTCAGAATTTTATCATGCTCGGTATAGTTCACGCCAGCGCCCAGCCCCCGTGCGAACACCTGAATGGGAACATACGTCACGCCGTCCATCACTTTGGGAGCGACCGCAACGGTTTCCGATTTGCCATTATAGAAAACGGTTTTGCTTCCGATCGTGAGCGTGATTTTATGATTGCCTCTCTGCACGCCGATGCTGGCCGCATCGCGATTCCAGTTGACCTTAGCCCCCATGCCCTCCGCAATTTCCCGCAGCGGCACCAGGTTGATGTTGTTGTACACCAATGGCTCGCTATCAAATTTTACCGCGCTGCCGTTGACGTAAACCTTAAGGCCGGACTTAGCATAAGCCGGAGCCGCGGGCTTCGGCGCTGCAGGCTTAGCCGTGCTCTTTTGCGATGATTTCGACTTAGGCGCGGATGGGGACGACTTGCTTCCGGAAGAGCTCCCACCGCCGTTATGATAATGATACTCGCCATATGACAGACCCCAGCGTTCGCAATTGGTTCGGCAGGTATGCCCTCCGTTGGCATCCGTTCGTCCCGGATGCGCAGATACGACAGAGCCGGATACAAGCAATAAAGCAAGGGTACAGCCTATCCATTTTTTCTTCATGCCTAAATAACCCCCTGGTATAATATTCCTCTACTATTCTAGCATATTCTTATATAGCTGATTGATATATAGGGTTACATTATATAGAAGGTGAATTGTTATGAATTGTTACCAGGCCGACGTTCCTGCATTGTTTCACTTTCATCTCCCGCGTTTATTCGTTACATATAATAGATCCTTTTGTGCCACAATATTGCCAGAAAGGAATGAGAGCCCAATGAGCAAACAGAAACCTGAATTTGACGGTCAATTTCCCGGCGTGGACCCGATTCCCGAGCCCGACCGGCCGGATCAGGCCGCAACCGATAAACTCGACGATCTTGTCCTCGGCGTTTTGGAAGACAAGGATCAAGCGAAAGCCGATATCGGGCCCGATACGGAAAACTATGATAAGCTTCGCAAAAAATAGAAGAAGCATCGCTTCTATATAATGTAAAAAATTGAATCGATCTGTAAAAGTGTTCAAAAATAATTTATCGTTCTCATTTTGAGAACGATTATTTTTATGTTATGATTAACATAGAAGCTTGGGACGAAGGGGGGAGTAACCGTGAACTGTTTCTTAAAAACGGCAAGAATTGCATGGATGCTGGTGCTTGTTCTGGTTACGGCATTTGCCCTATACATTCCCGTCCAGGAGTATTACAGCAACGAAACCCAAGATGAGCGGTATGTTTACAAGCATGACCATCATCTGAAAGCGGCTGTTCTGAAACACTCTCAAATTCTCTCCAAACTTAAGGCAGCCGGCAATACCATAGCGCTGTTCTTATTGATGTCGGCCATTGTGATGCAGCAGGCTCCCAAAACACGTCTGCCCTATCGGCCGATTATTCCGCTTCGACTCCGGCTTTTAGTATTATTCCCCATTAAATACACATCGAAGTTCGTCTAGTCCTCCACACTTTTTCGCATTCCAACTGACTGCGGTTTCTTAAATTTGCCAATTTTTCTTTTCCCATGCAACAACATAAACAGCCTGTGCGGATTGACCTGTGCATCAGGGTTTATTAAAGACTGTGCAATTTCATCGTGAATGGATTGTTTTATTTGGCTGCGTGTATTTTTGATATCCGTGTGATCGGTGTGCAAAACAACTAAAAAGTGTATTTTCTTAGGAGGACTCTAATCTATGCATGTTCGCGAAACAGATTTGCCTGGAATCGGTAAGAAATTCGTAATTGATACCCGCGGTGGCGATAAACTGGTCATCATCATTCATGACGACGGCCGCCGTGAAATGTACCATTATGAATACGACGATCCGGACGAAAGCATCTCCATGATTTCCCTGGACGATGACGAGGCCCGTCAAATTGCGGCCATCGTCGGCGGTCTCACGTATAAACCGAAGGCGCTCGAAACGATCGACATGGCGCTGGATGAATTGATCATCGAGTGGTACCGCATCGAGCCCCACTATTACGGGGCAGGTAAATCGATTGGCGATCTGGGCGTACGCCAAGCCTCAGGCGCAACCATCATTGCAAGAGTTGACAAAAACAGCAAACAAATCAATCCCGGGCCTGACGTTATCATTACACCGGATTCGACGCTCGTCGTCGTGGGTGAACGTCAACAACAGCGGCTATTTAAACAAATCTTGATGAACGGACGTGGTTGATGAATGGATCATTTGGTTTTAGAAGTAGGATTGGCGATTGCCTTGATCGCCCTGGCGGGGTTGCTATCAGCTAAACTCCGGTTTTCCGTCGTCCCTTTCTATATTCTGGTGGGGATGGCGGTTGGGCCTCATGCTTTTCATTTTGGATCTTTCGATTTTCGTTTTATAGAAAGTGCTCCGCTCATCGACTTTATGGGGCGGATCGGCGTACTCTTCCTTCTGTTCTATCTCGGACTCGAGTTCTCGGTCGGCCGATTGATCAAATCGGGCAAGTCCATCGTTGTAGGTGGCAGCATCTACATTGCCATTAACTTTACGCTTGGACTGATGATCGGGATCTTTGCCGGATTTCCCTTGGCGGAGACGCTCATTGTCGCAGGCATAACGACCATCTCCTCGAGCGCTATCGTAGCCAAGGTGCTGGTCGACTTGAGAAGAACGGCGAATCCGGAGACCGAGATGATCCTCGGGATCATCATGTTTGAGGACGTATTCCTCGCTGTGTATATCTCGATTCTTTCCGGACTCGTATTGAGCGGCTCCTCGTCGCTGGGCGGCGTCCTGATATCTGCCGTAATCGCTCTTGGATTTATGCTGCTAGTCATTATTATCGGGCGTAAAGCCGTACCGCTTCTGAATAAAGCATTGAATATACGGTCTAACGAATTGTTTGCCTTGGTCGTATTCGGCGCGTTGTTCCTGCTCGCAGGATTCGCTGAAACGATTCATGTTGCCGAGGCCATCGGCGCGCTGCTCGTCGGGCTTGTTCTGGCCGAGACCGAGCATCGTGAACGCATTGAGCATTTGATATTACCATTCCGCGATTTCTTTGGAGCCATATTCTTCTTTAGCTTCGGTTTAACGATAGTACCGTCCGAGCTTGGCGGAGCTGTGTGGTTATCGCTGATCGCCGTGATCATCACGCTTCTTGGCAACTTCATTGCAGGCATGCTTGCCGGCCGCAGCGCCGGATTGTCTTCGAAAGCATCCTCCAATATCGGTCTGACGATTGTATCCCGCGGGGAGTTTTCCATCATTCTCGCCAATATGGGGAAAGCCGGCGGGCTTGCAACCTTCATTCAACCGTTCGCTGCCCTGTATGTACTGATACTCGCCATACTCGGACCGCTGCTGACCAAGGAGTCCAAGCACGTCTATAACTTCTTGAACAAAATATTTAAATTTAAAGATCATAAGGAGAAGAAACCGGTTAAACCGAAGCTAAAGGATGAAAGTGCCAGCGGATAAAGGAGGGTACATTGCCTATGGTTCAAGCCCCGGTTCGGACAACGAACGGTGCACAAGAGGCCGCAAGCAAGGCAAGTACACGAAGAAGACTGAGCATGGCTGCCATCGGAGGCCTGATCGCAGCGTTCGGTTTGGATTTATTTCTTGTTCCTAGCGGAATCATCGCGGGCGGCGTAACGGGAATCTCTGCGCTCGCTTCGCATCTGACGGGACTTCATACGGGCATGTTTTTGTTTGCATTAAATCTGCCCTTGCTTCTGCTTGCCTATCGCCGGTCGAACCGGGAAAAAGCCGTCATCGCAACCGTCGGGCTGCTGACGTTTTCCGTATGCTCGATCCTGTTCTTTCCGATCCCCGCTCTCATCGACAGCAAGATCGGGAGCGCAGGCATCGGCGGCATTTTCCTCGGTCTCGGCATCGGCATCGGCCTTCGTTACGGCGTCGTCCTGGATACGCTCCAGATGCCGAAGATCCCCCAGCAGCTATCGCAGCTGCTGACCCGGCTGAAGCTGCCCTACGTCCATATCCTGATCAATCTGTTGGTACTGACTTTGGCGGGGCTCCTCCTCGGCTGGGAACGGGCGATGTATTCCGCCATCGCGTGCCTGATGGCACTGGAGACAGGGCGCGTTACGACTTCAAGCCTTCCCCTTAAACGGGAGGTACGGATTCGAAGCATCAGCGAAGCGGAAATCCGGCACACCATGAAAGCCATCATGGGGTATGATCCCCTATCGGCACATGCCAAGGGTGAAGGCGCGAACCACGGTGACGCCGCCCATTCGCAGCAGCTGGTCTACCGGGTTCACATTCTGGAAATGCCCAGGTTCAAATCCATCGTGTTTAGCCTGGATCCGAATGCCGAAATCACCATCATCCAAAAATAAAACGGCTGTTCCACGTAAACAGGCCGGTTAAGGGTTTCCCCTAACCGGCCTGTTTTTTTAGATATCAGAAAGTATAAACTCCGAAGCTTAGGCCTTCCTGATATCGCAAGAAAAACATCCCCTAACCGCGGTCTGTCTTCTGAGAAAGTACGTCGATGACGTTTTTCTTATGAAATCCCGACTACTTGCGAAACTGCTGGATCAGAAACAGAATCAACGAACCCACCACGCTGATGACGAGGCAGGTTACGATCGGAAAATAAATTTTGACATTGGGTTTATCCACGACGATGTCGCCCGGCAGCCGGCCGACGAATCGGCCGATGACAGGCCACAGCAGCCCGATCACGATCAGAGCGCCGCCAATCCATAGTAGAGCCTTTGTTACAGGATGCACGATATGTCACCTCATTCATCAGAATACGCAGGTTTCCTTGTATCATAATGGATTTGAGGTGCCGACAGCAAGGGCAGGACCGGTCATACCGACCGAACGATCAGCCTTTCACCGCCCCCGCCGTCATCCCGTCAATGAAATATTTCTGGAAAGCCATGAACAAGATGAAAATCGGGATGATCGAGAAAAAGGAGCCGACAATCAATAAATCATAGTTGTTCCCGTAAGGAGTCAACAGCGTCTTCAACCCGATCGGAAGCGTGTACTTGCGATCATCGCTGAGCACCATGAACGGCCATAGGAAATTGTTCCAGCTGTTCATGCCGTTCAGAATCGCCATGGCTGCAAAGGACGGCTTCATCACGGGCAGGATCAGCCGAACATAGATCCCGTATTCGCTGGCCCCGTCGACCCGACCTGCCGCAATCATTTCTTTTGGAACCCCTCTTAAATACTGCCTGAAGAAGAAAATCGTGGCCGCGCTTGCGATCCCCGGCAGCACAATCGCCGAGTACGTATTCATGAGGCCCAGATTGTACGTCAGGGAGTATAGCGGAAGAAGAAGAATTTCAAAAGGAACCATCATAATCAAAAGCACGCAGATAAACAAGAAGTTCTTGCCGATGAAATCATAGGCTGCAAACCCATAGGCAACGGTTGCGCTGACCAGCAGGGTTAACGTAACCTGCACCACCGTGAGGAGCAAGGAGTTAAAAAACCACATGAAGTAGGAGTGATCGCCCGTAAACAGGTAGGCGAAATTGTCCAGGCTCATCACCGACAGATCAAATTTCAAATTCAGGCCATACCGGATCAAATCCTCGCCGGGTTTGAAGGAAGCGATGGTGACGGCATAAAAAGGCACCAGGATCAGAAAGCACAGTATGGAGAACAAGATCAAGAGGATTATTTTGACCAGCGTTTCTCTTCTCATCCTCAATCCTCCTTCTTGAACATGCCGGAGAGCTTCAGCTGCGTCAGGTTAATGATCATGGTGATTGCCAGCAGCACGATCCCTACAGCGGCGGCATAACCCAAATTGTTCTTCTCGATGCCTTGACGGTACAGGTAACCGACGATCGTGAGGCCGATATTCTTTGGAGAGTTGTTGCCGTTCCAGAGCATCATGCTTTCGATAAACATGGCAAGCCCCGCATAAATGCTGATCGTTAACACATAAATCGTGGTCGGCTTCAACAAAGGCATCGTGATTTTGGTAAACTTCTGGAAGGCCGAGGCACCGTCGATGGATGCCGCCTCGTAATATTCACCCGGAATGTTCTTGAGTCCCGATAAAAAATATAGCATATTGACCCCCGTCCACCGCCAAGTGGCGAGAGCCACCAGCGCGATAAAGCCGGTGACCTGTCCCTTCAGAAACTTCACCGGATCGATCCCGAACCACCCCAGGATGCTGTTGATCAGGGATCCTTCCATCTCGCCGAACATGAGCCGGAAGATGGTGCCTGCCACAACGACCGACGTCAGTGCAGGGAAGAAAAAAGACGACTTGAAGAACTCCCTTCCCCACATGAACTTGTTGTTGATCAGCACCGCGAACAGCATCGGAAACGGAATCAGGATCAGGAGCGTCAACACCATGTAAATCGCGCTGTTCGTGACTGCCTTCAAAAAGACGCCGTCCCCCATCAGCTTCCCGTAATTAGCCAAGCCGACCCAATCCGCTTCCTGCCCCAGCTGCGTTTTCTGAAAGCTCATGCTGAATGAGCTGCCGAGCGGAAACACCCAGAATACGAGGAATACCAGAATAAACGGCAGGACAAACACGTAAGGAGCAACCTTTTGAGAGTACAGAAATTTTTTAATCATGATTCGACTCCTTTGAATGAGAGCCGCTCACCGACGATCCATGAGCAGCTCTTCGTTTTTGTACCGTATAAGCGAACGTTATTTCAATTCCTGTTCGATTTGCTTCTGGGCGTCATTCAGGGCTTCGGTAATGTCCTTGCCGTCCTCAAAAATCTCGTTGAAGGTGGTTGTGCACAGGACGTTGTTGATGGTGGGCGATGCGGAGGTCGATTTGATTAAACGGATTTCATCCCGGATCTCATTCAGGACATCGAACGGGTTATTGACGAAATATTTCACGAACTGATTCTCGGCATTGTGCGTAACATCCTTCATATCCCAGACGTCCATATTGACCGGATCGAATCCAAGCGTGTTCCAAATTTCTTTATTGGCATCCAGGGACAGTTTGGCGAAGGCCAGAAAATCTTTTGCCAGCTGCACGTCTTTTGCCGTCTTGGTCACGACCGTGCCGGTTCCGCCGCCGCCAACCGACCGGGGCATTCCTTCTTCGATGACCGGAATCGGCGCGATGGCTATTTTTCCCGACAAATCGGACATGTAATTGGTATATCTGGACATTTGCCATAACGGCATGAAAGCCGTGGCATAATTTCCTGCATTAAACTCGCCGTAGGCCTCTTCGGTGTCAGGCTGACCGCCGGCGATGGTCGCGATGACATTGTTGTCCTGCAGATCCTTGAGCAGCGTCATGGCCTTCACCATCGGCTCCGAATTCACGATCGGATTGCCGGAATCGTCCGTCAGATCCGCGCCTTGCTGCGCGAGCAGCATGGAAGCTTGCCAAGCTGCGCTTGTATCGGCCGTCCCCATATACTTGCCGGTTTTTTCATACACCTGGATACCGGCCTGCTTGAAATCCTCCCAAGTCACGATATCCTGATAATTGACCCCGGCCTCCTCCAAAATCTCGGTATTATAGAAGGCGACGGAAGCTCCGACATGGGTCGGGATGCCGTAATTCACATCCTCCTTGCTGTAAAGGTCGATACGGGATTTCACGATGGTATCCCGGTATGGATCAATGACGTCGTTGAGCGGTTCAAGCTGCGGCGTGCCGGCAAGGAAATCCGGAAATTTCCCAAGCTCGATATCCGCAATGTCGGGGGCACCCGTCCCCGATTGAACCGCGATGGATAATTTGTTATGCATGTCGTCATAAGGCATGACCGTTACGTTCAGCTTGATCTGGCGATCGGGATTCTCCGTGTTCCATTTGCCCAGCATTTTCTCGAAGTGCTGGCCGTGCAGCTCAACAAACGTCCAATACGACAGCTCCGTAGCGCTTTCTCCCGCCCCCCCGTCCAGGACCGAGGTTTCGCCGCCGGCATTGTTCGATTTGCCGCATCCCCACAGGAAGAGCGTCATACATAACACCATGAATACAATCATCCATCTTTTCATCATCTTACTGGACCTCCCTTAATTTTCGTTCATACAAACCTACACTTCGAACATCGGTACTTCTGCTATTCCCCAGAAATAAAGCGCTTTCATATTGTGTGTAATTTGATATGAGTGTTTGGGAGACGGGGCAGCCCACATCGAGGACCGCCCCCTTGCTGTTATTAGGCTTTTTTCAAGCGGATGACGTTCCATGATGCCTTGGCAAGCCTTGCGTTAACCATACCGTTATCGAGTTTCGCGCCCCCCTGATGATGAGGCTTTACTTTTTCCTCGGATGCGGTGTTCACCGCTTTCAGATCCTCATGCTCCAGCACGATATGCTCCAGCAGCCGGTAACCTTCAAAACTGCGAACATCGCATTCGAGCTGCAAGGCTTCCTCCAGATGGCGGTTCACGGCAAAAATCGTAATTTCTTCATCCTCTTCGTTATGAACGACCGCGCTGTCCAGATAAGGAACGTCGGTAAAGTCCTTGGAATCGTATTTCGGCGAGTCGACGATCGGCAGCAGGGATACGCCCCGGCCAAATTTGGATGCATGAAGATACGGATAAAAGATCGTCTGCTTCCAAGATCGTCCGCCGTTCTCGGTCATGATCGGAGCGATCACGTTCACGAGCTGTGCCAGGCAAGCCATCTTGACCCGGTCCGCATGGCGCAGGAACGTGATCAGCATGCTGCCCACAAGAATCGCATCCTCGAAGTTGTACACATCCTCCAGCTGAGGGGGAGCGATGCTCCATGGATCAATCTGCCTGTCGGCGTCATTGGAATGATACCAGACATTCCACTCATCGAAACTCAGATACATCGTCTTTTTGCTGCGTTTCTTGGCCTTGATGTAATCGCAGGTGGATTTCACCGTATGAATAAAGTGGTCCATATCGAGCGTAAGTGCCAGGTAATTGGCGGTATCGTTATTACGGTTGCCGTAATATTGATGCAGGGATATGTAATCGACCGCCTCATACGTATGATCCAGCGTTACGGCTTCCCATTCAGGGAATGTCGGCATGCCCGTGCTCGAGCTTCCGCAGGAAACCAGCTCGATGGTCGGGTCGACGAGCCGCATGGCTTTTGCCGTCTCGAGCGCAAGCCGGCCGTACTCTTCGGACGTCTTGTGTCCGATCTGCCAAGGTCCGTCCATCTCGTTGCCGAGGCACCAGGTCTTGATCTTGTGCGGCTGTTCAAAACCATGGCGGCGGCGCAGGTCGCTCCAATACGTGCCTCCCGGATGGTTGGTGTATTCCAGCAAGTTTCTGGCGGCATCGATCCCCCGCGTCCCCAGATTCACGGCCATCATGACATCCGAGCCTACTTCCTTGGCCCAGGATATAAACTCATTCGTGCCGACATCGTTCGGCTCCAGCGTTCTCCAAGCCAGCTCCAGCCGTTTTGGCCGTTCGGCAACAGGCCCCACGCCATCTTCCCAGTTATACCCCGAAACGAAATTCCCGCCAGGATACCTGATAATCGGGACGTCCAGCTCCTTGATCAATTCCTTTACGTCATTCCGAAAACCGTCCGCATCCGCGGTTTCATGGCCGGGCTCGTAAATCCCGCCATATACTGCGCGGCCTAGGTGTTCAATGAATGAACCATAAATGCGGTTATCAACTTGCGCGATCCGAAACGACTTATCCACGATCATTCGTGCTTTCATGTTCTCAGCTGCCAAGTTCTTCACCTTCCGTTTGATATAATTGTAAAACAATTCAAATATAATTAAATGAATTCGTTTTCAAATTTAAAATATCATATGAGGGAGTCTCTGTAAATATACAAATGTAAAATGATTTATATAAATAAAAAATAAATTTTTATGATCAAAAAAAACAGTGCATTTTCTGTCGAAAATAGCCGAAATCACTTGTTTTTCGCAATCCTAATTTAATATAATCCTCAAATAAAAGCGTTTTCAGCATCGATTTTATTGTTTCACGCACAAGTTTTCTGAAGATTTTGAACGCATCTTTATTTCACACTCATATTGATTTATAATTATTTGAAATAAACGTTTGCAAACATCCCATCCTTATAAATCCCTTAATCGGAAGAAGGTTTGAAATAAGATGATCTACATTAAAGATTTAATGAGCGGACTTGATATCTTCAAAGCGCTCAGCTCCGAGATCCGCATTCAAATTTTGGAGCTGCTGGCCAAGAATCAAAGCCTGAACCTGAATGATCTCGCAAACAGGCTGAACCTCAGCAATGGCGCCATTACCATGCATATCAAGAAGCTGGAGGAAAGCGGCTTGATCGAAATCCATACCACGGGCGGGAAGCATGGCATCCAGAAGATCTGCTATCTGAATAAAGACACCTTGATGGTCGATTTGCGAAGCAAGGATATTAATAATCTGTACGAGGTGGAAATTCGGGTCGGCCATTACAGCGACTACCAAGCCATCCCGACCTGCGGACTTGCGACCAAGGACAGTATCATCGGGGATTTCGACGATCCGCGCTATTTCGCCGATCCGGAGCGCATCAATTCGGAGATTATTTGGCTGACCGAAGGTTTCCTGGAATATCGGATCCCGAATTATTTGAAATCCAACCAATCGTTCCGCGAGATCCAATTCTCCTTGGAGCTGGGGTCTGAAGCACCGGGACATTGCGATAATTACCCGTCGGATATTTTCTTTTACGTCAATGGGATCGAAATCGGCAGCTGGACAAGTCCGGGGGATTTCGGGGACAAACGCGGTACCTTCAACCCTGAATGGTGGCCACCCCACTTAAACCAATACGGCATGCTGAAGCTCATCCGAATTAATAAAGAAGGCAGCTTTATCGACGGGTGCCGCATTTCGGATGTCGGTTTGGACCAAATACAGCTCGATTACAAGAGCGAGCTTACCTTCAGGATTGCCGTTAACGAGCAGTCGGTGAATAAACGCGGCTTAACCATTTACGGCAAGCATTTCGGAAACTACAGTCAAGATCTCTTGGCCCGCGTTCTGTATGATGTGAAGGAAGGATAAGAGAACGACGCAAAAAAGGCCTCTCTATGATCATTCGATCATGTAGAGGCCTTTTTTAGCTAAACGGAATACCTTCTATAACCTTATCAGCAAGCCCATTCTTTAGGTCGGCGGACGGACATGGCCCGCTCTCTGCTGTGCTATCTGTATGAAGTCACAGGTTGTCCTGCCCCGTCAGCCTCGTTCAGTGCCCTCAGGATGGTATGACGGTCGCGCAGCTTATGCGCCTCCCGCAGGCTCTCCCCAAACAGCTCCTCATCAATGCCAAGCTCCTCCAGGCTGGAAGGACCTCCCGCTTGCCGCAGCAGCCCGGCGATCTCCTCCTTCGAAGGAACCTTCCGAAGCCACTCCCGAACCTGCTCCCCATACGTCTCCCAAAGCTTGGGCTCGGCATAAGGATACACTCGTTGATCAGCCGCAGCATGGTAAAGGCTCGATATCTCGCTGCAGGCTACCCCTACCTTGGCGCCATGAAGCAGCGCCCGGTTGCCGCGGCGCAAGTACTCCATCTCCCAGTAATGCGACAAATGATGCTCTGCCCCTGAGGCAGGATGGGACTGCCCGAACAGCAGCATCGCGATCCCGGATTCAATCAAAGCCGTCATCAGAATGCGGATGCCTTCCTCCGTGCGCTGGCCGATGGCCTCCACGTGCTGGATGCAAGATTCCAGTGCCCGCTCCGTGATTTCTGCCACTTGGCCATCATAGGGCTCGCCGGCCGTGGTCGAGGAGAATCTCCAATCCAGCAGCGACGTATATTTGCCGAGCATATCGCCAAACCCCGCCGCTATAAGCGGCTGCGGGGCTTTCGCAAGGATATCCGGGTCGGCGAATATGGCGATGGGAGCCGTTGCAGCATAGGTCTGCTTGATCCCCCGAACCACGATCGGCGCGCCGGCCGAAGTAAAGCCGTCTACCGAAGGTGCCGTAGGTACAGAGACGAACGGCTTCCCGCACCGATGAGCGACAAAGCGGGTAATGTCATGAAGGGTACCGGATCCGGCAGCGATGAGGCATCCTGTCCGCTCTGGCTCCACCTCGATAAAAAGCTGCATCAGCGAGCGTTCATCCGCCACCACATCGCCTAACTCATCAGGCTCGATCAAGCACAGCCGGGGTTCCAGACCTTCCGCTTCCAGCCGCTCCATCAGCGTTTGACCCGCAGCTTCATACGTATTCGCATCGGCCACCACGATCGGTGAATTGAGGCCCTGCCGTTTAAGGTACGCCGGCACAGCTGAAATAGCGCCGGGCTCCAGCTCCATCGTTTCAAGTCCGCGGAACGCCGGCCGGACTTCCCTCATTCGGCTCATTAAACCCTTTGCTTCGTTCAAATAATCCGTCATGCAGCTCCTCCCCTTTCATCCCATCCCATGTTGACGATCCAAGCATCTGGTCTATATTTGTCTCGAAGGACGTCCCGCCCTCTATATGCAGGGCGGGACGATCCTCTTCTGGTCTTGCGCTGCTCCGCCAGCCTATTCTGCCGTCTGCTTAATCCGCTTCAGCCTTTTCATGACGTCGTTTTCCCCGCGGCCGAAATAATCATGCAGCTTGCTGTATTCCTGATACAGCTGCTCATACACTTCCACATGCTCCGGTATCGGCTTGAAGGTCTCTTCCTTCACCCGTGCCATTTTCTCGGCCGCATCGATAATGGAATCATATCCGCCTTTCGCCTGACCCGCCGCCACTGCGGCGAACATCGCGGCACCAAGCGCCGGCGTCTGTTTGGAATCAGCCACATAGATTTCGCGATTGGTAACGTCCGCATAAATCTGCATCAGGAGACGATTCTTTTGCGGCAGTCCGCCGCATGCATAGAGAGCATCCACAGCCACGCCGTTCTCATGAAAGGCGTCCACGATTTTGCGCGTGCCGAAAGCCGTCGCCTCCAGCAGGGCGCGATAGATTTCCTGCGGCTTCGTCAACAGCGTCATCCCTAACATCAACCCGGTCAGATCCGTATCCACCAGCACCGAGCGGTTGCCGTTCCACCAATCCAGCGCTAGCAGACCACTCTGGCCCGGCTTGTATGCAGCCGCTTCCCGTTCCAGCCATTGATGCACGCCGATTCCTTCCTCGGTCGCAGCCTCCTTAACGTACGCGGGAAGCGCTTCCTCAACGTACCATTCAAAAATATCGCCCACCGCCGATTGCCCGGCTTCATAACCGTATAATCCCGGAATGATGCCGTCTTCGACGACGCCGCACATCCCTTCGACCTGCTTCTCTTCCGTGCCGAGCAGCATATGGCAGATCGAGGTTCCCATGGCCATGACCAGCTTGCCCGGTGTTACGACGCCGACCGCCGGTACCGCGGCATGCGCGTCAACGTTGCCGACGGCCACGGCAATGCCAGGCGTTAAGCCCATCATTTCCGCCATCTTCTCGGTCAAGCCGCCGGCGCTGCTCCCAAGGGGACGGACCTCTCCGCGCAGCTTCGTATCGGCCAGATCCTCCAATCTGGGATCCAGCGCTTTAAAGTAATCCTTGCTTGGATATCCGTCTTGCTTATGCCATATCGCCTTGTAACCAGCCGTACAGCTGTTGCGGACAATATGGCCGGTCATTTGGGAGATGACCCAATCCGTGGCCTCCAGGAACCGATCCGCGCGTTCATAGATGGCCGGCGCCTCGTCAAGAATCTGCCAGACTTTGGCTATCATCCATTCGGATGAGATCTTCCCGCCATAACGGGGCAAAAAAGCTTCTCCGCGCTCAGCGGCGATCGCGTTGATCTTGTCTGCTTCCGGCTGGGCCGCGTGATGCTTCCACAGCTTAACCCAGCTGTGCGGCTGATCGGCCAGCTCCGGGTGGAAGCAGAGCGGCTCGCCAAGCTCGTCAACCGGCAGCATGGTGCAAGCCGTAAAATCGATGCCGATGCCGATCACATCCGCCGGATCAATGCCGGATTGTTGGATGACGGCAGGCACCGATACCTGCAGAACCTCCAGATAATCCCCCGGATGCTGAAGCGCCCAGTCATGCTCCAGCCGCTTTCCGGAACCCGGCAGAAACTCATCAATAACATGGTGCCGATAAGGCGTTACATGATCCGCCACTTCCTGCCCGTTCGCCAGATTAACCAATACCGCACGTCCGGACTGCGTTCCGTAATCGACACCAATGGTGTATTTATTCCCCATCTCATTTCCTCCTACCGATGAAATCATGAATGATGAATATATGCGTTACTTTTGACCGTAATAAGCATTAACTCCATGCTTCCGCAAAAAATGGCGATCCAGCAGCGTCTGATCCATCGGTTCGGTTTCGGGATTGATCTGCTGCATCCGGGCAGCAATCTTGGCGCACTCCTCCAGCACCACCGCATTATGCACGGCGTTATGGGCATCCATGCCCCACACGAACGGCGCATGGGAATGCACAAGCACCCCGGGCACCATGTTCGGATCCAGATCCGCGAATCGTTCAACGATGACATTGCCCGTCTCCAGCTCGTAGGCCCCTTCGATTTCTTCCCGGGTCATGGGCCGCGTAACCGGAATCTCCCCGTAAAAATAGTCGGCATGCGTCGTTCCGTAAGCAGGCAGCGCGCGACCCGCCTGAGCCCAGCTCGTTCCCCATGGCGAGTGGGTGTGCACAATCCCGCCGATCTCCTTAAAGTTCTGATACAGCACCAGATGAGTCGGGGTGTCGGAGGAAGGGCGCAAATCCCCTTCAACGACATTCCCCTTCAAATCCAGCACGACCATGTCGTCCGCTTTTAAATCCTCGTACGGCACGCCGCTCGGCTTAATGACAAACAGTCCGCGTTCACGGTCGATGCCGCTGACGTTTCCCCATGTAAAGGTAACGAGCCCGTACTTCGGAAGCTCCAGATTCGCCTCAAGCACCTGCTGCTTCAAATCCTCCAACATGAACAACCGCTCCTCTCCAGCCTTGAAAATATAGTTGTACGTACAAGTCGGCAAGCAAGGGTCCGAAATATCGGACCTTAAACTCCCTATTCTCTATCGTTTGTCCACCGATTCTCTCTCCACAAGCTCCGGTTGATAAACCGTATCCTCAAATACGGTATGATGCTCGATCATGCTGATCAACTGCCTGGCCGCCATGATCCCCATCTCCGTCTTCGGGTGGGTCATCGTCGTCAGCTTCACGCCGGAAGCAACGGCTAGGGTGGAATCATCGAAACCGACCATGGACACGTCCTGCGGAATGTGCAGCCCGCATTCCCCGGCCGCCTCCGCCAAAGACACGGCCAGCTCGTCGTTATAACATACGAATCCCGTCGGCCGCTGCCCGATCGGCTGCTTCAGCAATTGGACGGCCTGTTCATAAGGGAAACGGCCCTTCTGTTCCGTTGTATACGTAACCACCCGCTCCGGCAAAACGGGAATGCCCGCCTCCCGATGCGCCCGCAAGAAGCCCTTCAGCCGGTTTACGCCCTGAAGGTCGTCCCGCTTGAAGAATCCGGCAATCGCCGAATGGCCGTTCTCGATCAAATGCCGCGTAGCCTTGTAACCGCCAAGCTCATCGTCCAGCTTAAGGCAAGGGCATTCCAGTTCCCGATACTTCTCGTTGATCATCAGAAACGGAATCCCCTTCTCCTGCAGGGACAGGAAATATGTCAGATTCGGATTGCCCTCCGCGCTCTTGGTCGGCTCGATAATCAGCCCGCTCAGCGGCTGGCTGGTCATGAGCTGAAGGCTCTCCATCTCCTTCTCCTTGTTGTTGTCGGTGCTGGAGAGCAGCAGGCGGTATCCCTTGCTGCGCAGCTCCGCCTCCGCTCCCCTGACGATATGCGGGAAAATATAATCCGAGATGTACGTCGTCATGATGCCGATCGTCTTGACCTGCTCGCTTTCCCGCCGCTCCGGATTGCGGGCAAAGGTTCCTTTGCCTTGAATCCGTTCGAGCCAGCCTTCCTGCTCCAGCTCGCCGAAGGTTTGGCGGACCGTCTGGCGGCTTACGCCGAACTGGTCCGCGATTTCATGCTCCGAAGGAACCTGTTTGCCTGCTTGAAGCCGGCCGGATTCAAACCACGAGAGCAGTTCGTTTTTTAATACAATATATTTGGGTATCCGTCTATTATTCATCATTCACCTCTAGCCTCACGCACTCATTATATTAGGATCCCCTGCAATCCTAAGCTATCTCGCTATTGTAACACAGGCTAGGCGAATGCCGACAGAACCAGTTACCGCAGACGGTATGCGGCTTCGCTCCAGCGGAGCTCGTTCTTGAAGCGCGGTATCGTTGTATCCTTGTCGATAATGACCGCTTCAATGCCGGCCATCTCCGCCCAATCGCTTAAGTGTTCGGCCGTCATGGCATAAGAGAGAACGGTATGATGCGCGCCGCCGGCCAAAATCCACGCTTCCGCAGATTCGCGAAGGGATGGCTGCGGCTTCCACAGCACGCGGGCTACCGGCAGCTTCGGCATCGGCTGCTCCACCTTGACGCCGTCCACCACATTCACCAGCAGTCTGAAGCGGTGCCCGAGATCAATCAGGGAAGCATTGACGGCAGGGCCGTCTTGGCCGTTAAACACGAGTCGTGCCGGATCCCCCTTGCCTCCAATCCCGAGCGGATGAACCTCAAGCGTGGGTTTATCCAGCGCGATGGTCGGGCATACCTCCAGCATGTGCGATCCGAGAATCATATGATTTCCCGGCTCGAAATGATAGGTGTAGTCCTCCATGAAGGAAGTGCTTTTATTGTCTGCAAGCACCTTCAACACGCGTGTCAGGGCCGCTGTTTTCCAATCGCCTTCCCCGCCGAAACCGTAACCGGACTCCATCAAGCGCTGAACGGCGAGTCCCGGGAGCTGTTTCATTCCGTGCAGATCCTCGAAGGTCGTCGTGAATGCGCCGAAGCCGCCTTCCTCGAGGAAACGGCGAAGCGCAATCTCGATCCGGGCTTGGTACGCGATCGAATCGCGCACGGGACCGACGCTAAGCCCTTCCTTGGTAATCGAATACGACTCCGCGTATTCGTTCAGGAGCGCCTTGACCTCTTCATCGCCGACTTCGTTCATGGACTGCACAAGGTCGCCGATGCCGTAACCGTTCACGGACCAGCCAAGCTTGATTTGCGCCTCCACTTTGTCCCCTTCGGTTACCGCTACCTGACGCATATTGTCGCCGAAGCGGGCTACCTTCAGCCTGCGGCTTTCGGCATAGGCCGCGGCAGTCCGCATCCAGCCGGCAATGCTGCCGCGAACCTCCCCGTCTTCCCAGTGGCCCACGACGACCTTGCGTGCGATGCCCAGACGAGCACCGATATGGCCATACTCGCGGTCGCCGTGAGCGGACTGGTTCAGGTTCATAAAGTCCATATCAATCGTTTCCCAAGGAATGTCCCGGTTGAATTGGGTATGGAAATGAAGGAGCGGCTTCTGCAACTGGGATAGGCCCGCGATCCACATTTTGGCCGGGGAGAACGTGTGCATCCACGTCATGATGCCTGCGCAGGACTCATCGTTGTTAGCCTCAAGAATCAGGTTGTATATTTCATCGGGTGTCGTTACGATCGGCTTGAATACAATGGGGTACGTAAATACAGGATCTTTGTCAAACTCCGTTGCCACGATGCGGGAGTGCTCGGCGACCTGCTCCAGCGTTTCGGGACCATACAAGTGCTGGCTTCCGGTGACAAACCAAAAAGAATGCGGTTTCAAATTCATGATTATAACGCCTCCTGTACGAATGATTGCTCACTAACTTGTACATACCTTTATATATAAATAAATGATCATTAAAAACATGTACGTACAAGTTGAATCACTCACATTCTACCCCCGCATCTCCAAAATAGCAAGATCAAAATAAAAAAAAGAGCTGCCCCTATAGGTAACAACGAACCCATAGAGACAACCTCTATCATTCAAATCTCATTGACGGTCTACCTCCAAATGCGAGCCAGCTTTCATGAAAACTCTTTAGACCGTCAAATAATGCTCGAACTGCTCTATATCGATGGCATCCTGCACCCCTTCGGCTACGATCGTCCCTTTATCCATGACATAGATATAATCGGCCACGCTTCGGACGAATTCGATGCTCTGCTCCACCAGAATGACCGACGTTTCTCCTTTGGCTTTGATCCCGCGGATGACGTCTTGAATTTCCTCCACGATGGAAGGCTGGATTCCTTCGGTCGGCTCGTCGAGCAGCAGCACCTTGGGCCGGGAGGCAAGCGCCCTTGCGAAAGCAAGCTGCTGCTGCTGTCCTCCGCTTAGATCACCGCCTTGGCGGTGATACATTTGCGGCAGTACCGGAAACAAGGCTAACACATCCTCCGGGAATGCCTTCGTACGAGGCACGCATGGCTCAAGGCCGAGCAGGAGATTCTCTTTTACAGTGAGTTGAGGGAAAATCTCGCGCCCTTGCGGGACATACCCGATCCCGCCTCTTGCTCTCTTTACGGAATCCCAGCCGGTAACCTCTTGCTCGCCAAGGCTCATCCGCCCCTGTCGGATTTTCAATTGCCCGGTTATCGTTCGCATCAGCGTGGTTTTCCCGACTCCGTTACGCCCAACCAGGCATACGATCCTTGCGGGGTCCACGACCATGGACACGCCGCGCAGGACAGCACTCTCCCCATAACCCGATTCAATGCCCTGCAGCTTGAGCATTCGCCTCCCTCCTTTTTCCAAGGTAAACCTCGGCCACCAGCGGATCGCGCTGAATCTCCTGCATGGACCCTTCCTTCAGCAGTTTCCCTTCATGCATGACGGTAACCTTGGCGGCAAAAGAACGTACAAACTCCATATCGTGCTCGACCACAACGACAGAGCATTCCTTAGCAATGCCTTGAAGGAGCTCGCCGGTCTTCATCGTTTCCTCGTCCGTCATTCCCGCTACCGGTTCATCCAGCAGCAGAAGCCGCGGCTTCTGAAGCAGCAGCATGCCGATCTCCAGCCACTGCTTCTCTCCATGCGACAGGGAACCTGCCCGAACATGAAGCCGATCGGGAAGTCCGATCAATTCCAGAACCTTCTTCATCTCGAACGTAGTGCATCGATTTCTCCTGACCTTCAGCGCCCGGAGCACGCTTCGGTCCGAATCGACGGTCAGCTCCAGGTTTTCCTTGACGCTCAGGTTGGGGAATATCGACGGTGCCTGGAATTTCCGGCCCACGCCGAGACCCGCGATTTCATAGTCCCGCTTCCTCGTAATCTCAAGTCCGTCTCCGAGCAGCACCCGCCCCGCCCCAGGCTTAGTCTTTCCGCAGATCACATCCAGCATCGTGGTCTTCCCTGCCCCGTTCGGGCCGATCAGAAAATGCAGCTCATGCTGGCGAAGCGCCAGATTCATGCCGTTCACCGCTACAAACCCGCCAAAGGCCACCGTTATATTTTCCGCGGACAGCACGGTGGGCGACATGCCGATGCCCCTGACCTCCCCATGTGCGGCTACCGAAACATCAGCTCTCTTTGCGTACGGCTGCATGGACAGTCCCTCCTCTTTTGGATAATGACGAAGCCGCCTTGCTCCACAACCCGGTCAATCCTTTCGGCATCAAGACCACAACAATGACAAACAAAGCGCCCAATACCAGCAGCCACCCTTCGGGATAAGCTTCGCTGATCCCGGTCTTGGCCGCGTTCAGCAGCACGGCGCCGATTATGGCGCCGATCAGCGTTCCCCTGCCGCCAAGCGCGACCCAGAGCACCATTTCAATAGACGGGACGATGCCCATCATGGACGGCGAAATAATGCCGACCTGAAGGACAAACAGCATGCCTGCTAGCCCGGCCAGCCCCCCCGATACGGCAAACGCAAAGGTTTTGTAGCGGGAAGGATCAAATCCCAGAAACCGTACCCGGTTCTCCCCATCCCTCGACGCTTCCAGCACCTGGCCCACGCGGCTGTTCACAATTCTTCTGCATAGAATATAGGCTCCTGCCAAAGCGGCCAGCGTAATAAAATACAATCCTATTTTCGTGGAGGGCGCATTCAGGTTAAATCCCAAAATGGAGCTGTAGCCCGTAAGCCCGTTCGTGCCCCCCGTCCACTCCTGCTTGCCGACAAACAGCGTAACCACGATCATGACCAGGGCCTGCGTCAGGATCGTAAAATACACGCCGACGATCCGGTTGCGGAACGTAAAGAATCCGAGTATCAACGCCAGCAGGGCCGGCAGCAGCATCCCGAGTATCAAGGCCGCCGGGAACGATCGGAAAGGCTCCCAGAACCAGGGCAGGGACGCCACCCCGCTCCATCCCATAAAATCAGGCAGGGCCGAGCCGCTGGCATCCAGCTTCAGGTACATGGCCATGGCATAAGCGCCCAGCCCGAAGAACACGCCATGTCCAAGGCTCAGAATGCCGCCGTATCCCCAGATCAGGTCAAGCCCGACCGCCAGGATCGCCAAAGCCAAAAATTTCGTTAGCAATCCGAGGCGAAAAGGCGTCGTGAACAAGGGGGCCAAACACATCAGGAGCAGCACCGCGCTCCATAGAATCCGTTTCGATCGGCCGCCGGGGTTTCCTGTCAACCATTTCAGCACCATGCATTCCCCTCCTCTCTAATCCAAACTGCGCGTTCGCAGCGCGACGAGCCCGCGGGGCTTCCACTGCAGGAAAGCCACGATGCAGGCGAATACCAGCACTTTGCCGATGGAAGCCGAAGTATAGGTCTCAAACAGCGTGTTGAACACGCCGATGCCCAGCGCTCCGACAACCGTGCCGACCAGCTTTCCGACCCCGCCCAGCACCACCACCATGAAAGCATCGACGATATAGTAGGTCCCGATCGATGGTCCGATCGGGCCGAGCAGCGTCAAGGCGCAGCCGGCAATACCGGCGATGCCCGAGCCGATCGCAAACGTCAGTCCGTCCACGCGCCGGGTCGAAATGCCGAGACAACCGGCCATGCTTCGGTTCTGCATCACCGCCCGCATTCTACGGCCTTGAACCGTTCTGTAAATATAGAGATACATCGCCGTCAGGACGACGGCCACGAGCAATACAATGAACAGCCGCTTGTAAGGAAGGATGATGCTTGAGGTGATCGCAAGCCCGCCGTTCAGCCAGGAAGGGCTGGTTACGGCCACGTTCGGTGCACCGAAGATGAACCTTGCGATCTGCTGCAGCATCATCCCGACGCCCCATGTGGCGAGCAGACTATCCAGCGGTCTGCCGTACAGATGGCGGATAAGCACCATTTCAAGCAGCCAGCCGACCGCGGCGGCAACCACGAAAGATACCAGCAATGCGGCGATGAAATAGGTATCGAACCAGGATTTCGGCATATAGGCGGAGAACAAGCCTTGAGTAACATACGTGGAATACGCGCCGATCATAATCAGCTCGCCATGAGCCATATTAATGACATTCATTAAGCCGAACGTTACCGCCAAGCCGAGCGCGATCAATAATAATATCGAGCTGACGCTCAGTCCGTTAAACACCTGCAGGATCGTCATATCCATCCGGGGTGAACCTCCTTTCACGAAAGGCCCGCAGGCCTTTCGTGCATGAGATGAAGTTTTATTCGCCGCTCAAACCTTTTGCCCAATCGTATGTTTTCAGATAGGGGTCCGGTTTGACGGGTTCGCCCGAGTTCCAGAGCTCCTTGAACTGTCCGTCAGCCTGCACCTCGCCGATGCGCACCGTTTTATGAATATGCTGATTGTCGCCATCGATGGTCACTTTGCCTTCGGGGGCGGCGAACTCAATGCCTTTGGCCGCTTCCTTCACCTTATTCACGTCCGTGGTTCCCGCCTTCTCTACCGCCGCCTTCCACAAGTACACCGCGGTATAACCAGCCTCGATCGGGTCGGCCGTGACCCGGTCAGCGCCGTATTTCGCTTTGTATTTATCAACAAAAGCTTTGTTTTCCGGAGTATCCGTGGACTGATAGTAGTTCCAGGCTGCCAGATGGCCCTCTAGGATATCGGCGCCGATGCCGCGGATTTCCTCCTCCGCTACGCTTACGGACAGCGTGGTCATATCCTTGGAGGTAATGCCCGCATCCTTCAGCTGCTTGAAGAAGGCTACATTACTATCGCCGTTCAGCGTGTTATAGACGATATCGGGTTTCGCCTCTTTGATCTTGGCTATAATCGTGCTGAAATCGGTGTGGCCCAGCGGCGTGTATTCCTCTCCGGCCAGCTCGCCGCCCTCGGCCGTCAGCTGGGCCTTAATGATCTTGTTGGCCGTTCTTGGGAACACATAATCGGAGCCGAGCAGGAACATTTTTTTGCCGCGGTTCTCGAGAAGCCAGGACACCGAAGGCACGATTTGCTGATTGGTTGTTGCGCCCGTATAGAAAATGTTAGGGGAGGATTCCAGCCCTTCATATTGAACCGGATAAAACAAAAGACCGTGGTTTTGTTCGAAAACAGGGAGCATGGCTTTCCGGCTGGCGGAGGTCCAGCCTCCGAACACGGCGGCAACCTTATCCTGCTGCAGCAATTTGCCCGCCTTCTCCGCGAAGGTCGGCCAATCCGAGGCACCGTCTTCGATCACGGGTTCGATTTGCTTGCCGAGCACGCCGCCCGCCGCATTGATCTCTTCGATCGCAAGCATCTCGGCATCCTTAACGGATACCTCGCTGATCGCCATCGTTCCGCTGAGCGAGTGAAGAATGCCGACCTTGATCGAGTCGCCTGCGGCTTCTACCGGCGGGCTCCCGTTACCCGCTCCGGCGGTTGGAGCGGTTTCCTTTTCCGTCACGCAGCCTGACATTAAAATGGCGCATAATACAAACGAGGCCCATCCTTTAACGATTACGCTTTGTTTTTTCATTGGCTCCCCACTCCCTTTTTCCGTTTCCGAACATTCCGTCTATAACCTCTCTACTCTGTTCGTTATTCCACATTATAGTTGCCTTATATTTCCTGTGTCAATAATTCTTACATAATTTTATTTCATTTTTTCATTTTTAGTAAAATTGTCGTGTTAATCCCCTATTTTGTGTTATATAAAATAACATTCAGTTTGTGATTATATAATGATAGAATGAATTTTCTTTATGATGTGTTATTTTTATTGACGTAAAATAAAAAACAGCCCTTGATTTCTCAAGAGACTGCCGTCGTTCATTATTTATCTGGTCATGTTCCTGTTCGAAATCGTAATCGGCACCCGGTCCGGATAATCCGTAATGATACCGTCAACGTTAATTTGAAGCACGTAAGGTATTTGCAGCATATCCCGAATGGTCCACACCATCGTTTTCATCCCCGATTTATGGATCTTTTGGACCAGACCCTTGGAGACGAGCCTCATCGATATACTCACGTAGTCCGCGTACGCCTTCATATTATCCAGCCGCTGCTTGGATAAGTCGCCCGCATTGGTGATAACTACGCCTAGCGGGATATCGGGCATCAGCTGGCGGAACCGAACCAGCGAGTCCGTATCGGCAGACTGAACGATAATCAGGTCCTTGTACCTTAATCCATCAGTCTGGGCGGCATATCTTCTCAAATCGCCAGCAACCTTTTGCTCGATGCCCGGGTACCGGGAGGGCGATTTCAATTCGATCAGCAATCCGATCCGGCCACCGAAGTGCTCAAGCACCTCCGCCAATGTCGGAATGATTTCTCCTTTGAACGACGAATCGTACCACGAACCCGCATCCAGCCGCCGCAGCTCCTCCAAGGTTAGGCCGCCCACTTCGCCTTGCCCGTCGGTGGTTCGCTCAACCGTGGAATCATGGATCACCACGACCTCTCCATCCTTGCTCAGCTGAACATCCAGCTCCAGCATATCCGCTCCCATGTCAAACGCTTTGACAAACGCAGCCATCGTATTCTCAGGCGCATAACCCGACGCCCCCCGATGGGCGATATTGACCCAGGACTCGTCGCGTTCATCCCCGGACCTGATCCAGGCCTCTCGTTCCCTGGCATGATGAAATGGATAATGAGGCACGTCGGCTGCCGTTTGGGAACCGGTTACTGCCAGCAGAGCAGCAAAGATAACCATCATTCTTTTCATAGGGCTTCCCATCTCCTAGTCCTGCTTTGTTCGCTTTATGACTTCCTAAGTCCGCTCATCCTTTGTCATATCTTCTCAAGCTAATTCTTCCCTTTCCTCCCCCTTTTCAGTCGGTAAAAATGGAGGAAAACGGCTTTTCAAGACTCAACAATTCGTTCATTTTGAATTTTGGCTATTGTAATATGAACGTAAATGGAGTAATTTGTACTTATATGAACATTATGAATGGATTATAAAATGACTCTTAAGGAGATGACATGCAATGGAAAGACGTTATGCCTCACATCCGAATGAAGTGAAACAATTTGACACGGAACGGCTTCGCAAGGAATTCCATATTCCCGTCCTGTTTACGCCCGACAAGCTGGAGCTGGTCCTGACGCATGAAGACCGTTTGATTATCGGGGGTGCCGCACCCGTACGGGAGCAGGTCAAGCTGGATACCGACCTTAAAGAGCTGGGCGTTTCCTCTTTCCTTGAGCGCCGTGAGCTTGGCATCATCAATATCGGCGGACACGGTACCGTCCTGGTTGACGGGACGGAGCATGAGCTGAACAACAAAGAATGCCTGTACGTTGGCATGGGGACCGAAGAGGTCATTTTCCAAAGCACCGATCCGGCCAATCCTGCCAAATTCTATTTGAATTCGGCCCCGGCCCACCAATCGTTTCCGACGGCCAAAGCCACCCTTGAAGAAGCCGATTCCAGCGCTTTGGGCGACATCAAAAATTCCAATGATCGCGTGATCTATCGCTTCATTCATCAAAAAGGCATTCAGAGTGCCCAGCTTGTCATGGGCATGACCCTGCTGAAGGAAGGGAACATGTGGAACACGATGCCTGCCCATACGCATCCAAGACGCATGGAGGCGTATCTGTATTTTGACTTGCCGGAGGATGCGGTCGCCATCCATCTGATGGGTGAACCGAGCGAAACGCGCCACATCGTCATGCGCAACGAACAGGCCGTGATTTCGCCGAGCTGGTCGATCCACAGCGGAGTAGGCACAAGCAACTATACCTTTATCTGGGGCATGGCCGGGGACAACAAACGTTATGATGATATGGACCCCGTGTCCATGAAGGATTTAAAATAGAGGGGAATATCCATTAACCCACGGAAGAGTTGAGAACCATATGAACCCGTTACGACGTTATGAAAAAATAATGGAGTACCTTCTAACCCATAAAGAAGTGACCGTCGCCGATTTGAGCCAGCAGCTTCAGGTAACCGGAAAAACCATACGCGAGGATTTGACCAAGCTCGAGGAGCAGGGTCTGATCGTCCGCGTGCACGGCGGAGCCGTGCTGGCGCACAGCGACCAATTCGGCATCCTGCCCTCAAAAGAACCGCTGGCCAAGCACCCGGATGAGAAGACCGAAATCGCGCAGAAGGCACTGAAGCATATCAACACGGACGACATCATTGCCCTTGACGGCGGCAGCACCACGCTGGAGATCGCCCGCAGGCTGGAGGATATGCCGTTAACAATCATTACGAACGATGTCTATATCATCAGCGAGCTGGCGACCAAGAATCATATCCGGCTGGTCGTTCCGGGGGGCTACCGGGTGCGGAACATGCTCGCAGGCCCGGAAGGCGTAGCGTACGTAACGCAGCTGAACATTCAAAAAGCCTTCGTATCTGCCACGGGCGTCCATCTTGACCATGGGTTGTCCATCTATACCGGGGATTTGATTCCGTTCAAACGGGCCTTAATCGAAACCTCGGCGGAAGTTTATGCCGTCGTCGATCATCATAAATTCGGTCAGACGGCCTTGCGGACTTTTTCATCCTTGCAGGAGATCAGCGGCATCATGACCGATGCGGGACTGTCTCCCGAGACGGTAAAGCAATACGAGGGAGCCGGCGTTACCCTGCTGTAACCGCCCGCTTGAGACTCTTACCTCTATAACGAACGGCCTAGTTTCGTACTGCATCCATTTAGCGAACATATGAGAGGGGATTAACGGAGCATGAACAGGTTTGATTTATCAGGCAAAACGGCGATCGTCACCGGCTCGGCCCGCGGACTGGGGCAAGGCATCGCCATAGCGCTGGCCGAGGCCGGCGCGGATATCGTTGCCGTGTCCATGAATACAAGCGCCGAAACGATTGAAGCCATCAAGGGATTCGGCAGAAAAGCCTCCGAGATTCGGGTCGATTTAAGCGACCAAAGCAAACTTCAGCAGACCTTTGATCAAGCGCTGGAGCTGACCGGGCATGTGGACATTCTGGTAAACAATGCCGGCATTATCCGCCGGACCCCGGCCAAGGATCACGGCGTGCAGGATTGGCTTGACGTGATCGACTTGAATTTGAACACCGTCTTTTTGCTGTCCCAACTGGCCGGGAGACATATGATCGAACGCGGCAGCGGCAAGATCATTAACATTTGCTCCATGCTGTCCTACCAAGGCGGAATCAATGTGCCCGGTTACACGGCGAGCAAGCATGGCGTTGCCGGCTTAACCAAGGCTTTGGCCAACGAATGGGCAGCCAGCGGCATCCAGGTGAACGGCATTGCTCCCGGTTACATCGAAACCGATAACACGGCGGCCATCCGTCAGGACGAGGATCGCCGCACGTCCATTACGGACCGCATTCCGGCCGGACGCTGGGGCAAGCCCGAGGATATCGGAGGCCCTGCCGTGTTCCTCGCTTCCGCCGCTTCGGATTACATGAACGGGCATGTGTTATGCGTGGACGGCGGATGGATGGCCCGTTAACCAAGAAACGGCGTTATCTTTAAGCCTTGCCGTAGTGAGCTCCAACCGATTCTAGCGATAAGAGGCCTTGCGCTTTCTGCTGCTGCCGCAGCCGGAGGAGGCAAGGCCTCTTTTTGTTCGTTTACTCTTACGTTGAATTAGTACACTTTATTATGGCCGGGCACTGACATTTCGCGAATATACGAACCATCCTTTGGGACATGCTAACTTTACGAAATGGGCCTCGAAGGACCGTGAATAAAGAAAGGATGGTTTTTGGAGTCATGCGCGGAACAAAATCGATACGTTATGTCAGTCTTGCCTGCTTGCTTTCTCTTTTCGGTTCCATTGTGCTTAGCGGCTGTACGGTGAACAGCAACGACCGGGTCCCGTCCCCGAACATGGGCGTTAATCCATACCGGGTGAACACCGGCTTCCTGCTTCGGAATGCCGTGGAACGTGGAACCCTGCGAATCGCCACGGAACGGGATTATCCCCCTTTCAGTTACCATGGTACAGGCGGAATACTTACGGGATTCGATGTGGAAATCGCTGAAGAGGTTGCCCGTCATATGGAGCTAAAGGCCGAATTCGTTGAGACCGGGTGGGAGAATCTGCTGCCTGGGCTGACGGAAGGCAAATACGACGCCGTCTTCAACCAGATCGAAGACCGGCCGGACCGGCGGGCGCTCTATGATTTTTCCGTCGCTTATTTATCCTCTACCCCCGTCCTCCTGGTTCATTCCTCGGGCGAAGCTCAGATCCGTACCTTTTCGGATATCAAGGGCAAGCGCGTCGGCCTGAACCCAACCGGAATCTATAAGGATATGGCCAAGCGGTACGGAGCGGAAGCGGTCCCGATTAAATATATATCCGACGCCGCAAACAAGCTCGCAAATGGAGACCTGGATGCCGTCATTTCGGACCAGCTATCCGTCACCAACCTAAAGCAGCAGTTCCCGGATATACCGGTCGCTGCCGCCGAATCCGCCGATCAAGTATCCGAGATTTCCGCAGCCTTCGTCAAAGGGAATCCGGATCTCGTGGCGGCCGTGGATAATGCCCTGGCTACCATGCAGCAGGACGGAACGTATTTGACCATATGGAACAAATACTTCGGGGACGCTCCGATAAGTTACAAAGGCATTCATGACCGCAAGGTTAAATAAAGCCATTCCCTTGCGCCAAAAAAGGCGCTTGCCCTGCTGGATACCAGCAAAGCAAGCGCCTTTTTATCATGCTTATTATGATTCTTCGGTTGTGGCCTCTTCCGCATTCGCTTCCTCAGCGTCCGCTTCACTCTCGGTCTCTGCCGCCTCCACCGCGCGAGGCACGATGACCGTGGCGAGAATTTCCTCTTCCGAAGCGTGTAATGTGATACCCTCCGGCACCTTAAGATCAGCTACCGTGAGCTTGTCCCCAATCTCCAGGGCGGATACGTCCGCTTCCAGGGTAGTAGGCAGATCGCCCGGCAAACCCTCCACTTCGATTTCCGTGACCTGGGTTTGCAGGATGCCCCCGGACTTCGTTCCGGCAGCAGTGCCCTGATAATCCACCGGGATGCTGACACGCACCGGCTTGTTCATGGAGATGCGCAGGAAGTCCACATGGGATACGTTGCCGCGTCTCTTCTGAATATCCTTAATCAACACCGGCACTTTGCCAGAGCCCGGAATATCTAGCTGAAACACCTCGGAACGCCCGGTGTGGAACAGCTTCGCCGTATCCTTGAAATCAACAGCTACGGGGATGCTTTCCTCGCCCGCACCGTATACAACACCGGGAAGTCCGCCGCTTTCGCGAAGCTCTCGGCGAGAAGCCCGGGTAAATTCATCACGCACATTGGCTTTCAGTTGAACTGTGTTTCCTTTTGACATGAGTGACATCCTCCTTTATCGAAAACAAAGTCTATCTCATTATTACCCTATTTACCTGCTAACTAATCATGGAATTTCGATGTTTTAAATGACAATGCAGCGGGTAATAAAGAGTACCCCTTTTGAAAATATGTAAATAGGAGCCCTTTTCACCATGGAAAGGGCTCCTTGTTATTTCATCCTATTCTAACTGGCGATATCCCGCTGCTTTTTAGTGTCGCTGTCTTCGCTTTGACCGCTTCGCAGCGTTATCCGAACCTCTGCTTCATCCGGCGGAATATCGATAAACCAATCGTTCTCGCCTTCCCGGTCCTCCCATTCATTCAGCCTGACGATACAGCCGATCCGATCGGTTCCGGAAGCCGCGTAGAAGACCGCCCGTGCCCTGCCGCTGTCCGTGCGGGAGAATGGAATGCTGCCATCCTGCACGCCCGTTCCCCATACCCATACGTTCCATCCCTCGTATGCTTGGTCGCGTCTTTCATATTCGATCTCAACGGCCGTCAGCCCCTGTTTCATATGGGCCAGATCCTCATATAACACCATCAGCGACAGACCTGGAATGACTGCCTTCCCTTGATCCAGCGTCTGGATCGTATCTATCCCCGCCTGACGATCATTCACCACGATGTTCCAGCGGTAAGGGGTAGGCGGCAGATCCACCGGCATTTCATGTTCATTGCCGTTAACGATGACGACGATTTGGCCCCAGCTGCCTTGTTCGGCTGGCTTCGTAAGGCGGTAAGCAATGATCCGATCGCTGCTTCGCAGCACTTCCATATGGCCTTCGATCTCTTCTCTTGATGCCATCCGGAACGCCGGATGGGCTTTTCGCAGGGCGATAAGACCTCTGTAATAATCGAACACCGGTTTGAAGCGTCGCTTATTGGACCAGCGAATGGCATTGATGGCGTCCCCGCTGCGGTAGCTGTTATGATCGCCGTATTTCGTGCGTAGCAGCTCATCGCCCGCATGCAGCAGCGGAATCCCCTGGGAGAGCAGCACGATGCCGTTAGCCAGCAAGCTCCGGCGCACGGCCGCAGCCGACATCACATCTTCATCGGGTATGCCGGAATAGGGTGTGGACGCAGCGGTTGCCTGCCATACATCTCCTTCGTTAACCAGCTTCCCATCCGTCAAACGGAGAAGCCCTGCCCGCTCTTCCATGCCTTGCGCCACTAAAATTTTGTCCCACAGATTCAAATTGTCGTGCACGGTGACATAATTCACCGTTTCCTCCGGGTGGAGCGCAAAATCATGGATCGAGCCCATCATTCCTTCAACGACGGCCCCTTCGTACCATGGCTCGCCCGTAGCAAACCCTCGGCCGCGCCCGTCATTGTCCCCCTTGATGGCATGCCGGAAATGATCATTAAATACGGCGAAGCCTTGGCCCTTCTGGCTTCCCTTGACGGTTTGCTCCGTTAACGGGCTCATTCCTCCCGTCCATGGCTCACCATAGAACAAGAGAGAACGGTCGACCTCTCGGCGCAGCTCGCTTACGATCTCTTTCATCGTCGTTGTATCGATCAGAGCCATCAGATCGAACCGAAATCCGTCGATATGATATTCCTGGGCCCAGTATTTTAACGAATCCTTGATGTATTTGCGCACCATCGGCTTCTCCGTGGCCAGCTCGTTCCCTACGCCCGAACCGTTCGATAGATTCCCGTATCCGTCCTTGCGATAGAAGTACCCCGGCGCCAATCGTTCGAACGGGCCGTCGTCCACCGTATACGTATGGTTATAAACCACATCCATGACGACGCGTATTCCCCTTGCATGAAGGGCCATAACCATCTCCTTCAGCTCCCGGATGCGCACAATCGGATCCATGGGATCTGTTGCATACGAACCTTCAGGCACATTGTAATTCTGCGGATCGTAGCCCCAATTATACTCGCGGCTTAAACGCCCGCTTGCATATCCGTCCAGCTCATTGACCGTCCGGAAATCAAATACCGGCAGCAGATGCACATGGGTCACGCCCAATTCCTCAAGATGATCCAGACCAAGGGCGTTTCCTTCGGAGTCTCGCAGACCGCCCTCCGTAAATGCCTTGTATTTTCCTCTATATTTCATTCCCGAATCCGTGTGGATCGAGAAATCGCGTACATGCAGCTCATAGAGCACCGAATCCGTAGGCTTTAGCAGGTTCGGTCTAACATCCTGCTCCCACCCCGGCGGATTGCTCTTCGCCAGGTCGACCACCGCGCCGCGGCAGCCATTCGCGGACACAGCGGTTGCATAAGGGTCAACGGCATAACAGACGCCTCCCTCCGCAGACTCGATTCGGTACATATAATAAGTTCCATGGAGATCACGGTTTACCTGAGCCGACCATACGCCTTCCTCATTCCGGACCATCGCATACAGCGTACCGCCCTCGTGATCCGTCACAAGACCCTGCTCGTTATACTCTCCCGGACCCTCATATAAAGCCAGCTTTACATTAACCGCATCCGGAGCCCATACCTGAAAGGCCGTTCCCTCTCTTCGGTAGGTCGCTCCCAGCTTAACGCTTGTGCAGCTCTTGATCATGTCCATACTCATCGTCACCGTCACTTATAGTAGATTTACTTCCTAGTATGGGCGCCTGAATCATAAGACAGACCTCTAGCACATGAATTTAGAACGCTTTCATATATCATGGTATGCCAAAAGCCCTGAATTGGTTTGGGTTCCAAGCCAATTCACTATATATTTAGGCTATTATACTAGCAAATATGCCCGGTGTCTTTCTTTTGACAAAAAAAACATCTGTCCGCTATGGACAGATGTTGTCAATGTGATGCTATCGTGGAAAAAGATTGGTAGAGTCCCCAGAAACAAACGTAATACGACTGCAGGGATCGATCAAGTTGTACGTTGTCTTCCTTCTTACTCGGCTGCAGCCTCAATGGATTCCACCAGAGCCACTACTTCCTCTGCGGTACCCATTTCAAGCGCTTTGGCTGCAAGTGCCTGCATATCGCTGCGGGACAGCTTCCCGATCTGGCTGCGAGCCGGCAGAATGGAGGTCGCGCTCATGCTGAACTCATCCAGCCCCAGACCGAGCAGAATCGGAATAGCAGTCGCGTCGCCGGCCATTTCGCCGCACATGCCTACCCAGCGGCCTTCGCGATGGGCGGCATCGATGACCATTTTAACCAGTCGCAGAATCGCCGGATTGTATGGCTGGTACAGATACGCCACCCGTTCATTCATGCGGTCGGCGGCCATCGTGTATTGAATCAGGTCATTGGTTCCGATGCTGAAGAAATCCACCTCTTTGGCAAATTGATCGGCAAGCACGGCGGTAGATGGAATCTCCACCATGATGCCCAGCTGGATTTCTTCGGAAACCGAAATGCCTTCGCTTATAAGCTTAGCCTTCTCTTCCTCCAGAAGCGCTTTGGCTTCGCGGAACTCGCCCAGTGTCGCTATCATGGGAAACATGATACGCAGGTTGCCGTGGACGCTTGCACGCAGCAGCGCCCGAAGCTGTGTTCTGAAAATATCCTGGCGGTCCAGGCACAATCTGACGGCACGGAATCCGAGGAACGGATTCATTTCCTTGGGAAGATCCAGATACGGCAGCTCCTTATCCCCGCCGATATCAAGCGTGCGAACAACAACCGGCTTGCCTTCCATTTTCTCCAGAACCGATTTGTAAGCGACATACTGGATCTCTTCGGAAGGAAGTTTGTCTCTGCCCATGTACAGGAATTCCGTACGGTACAATCCTACGGCTTCTCCGCCGTTCTCCAGCACGCCGGCCACATCATTCGGCGTCCCGATGTTGGCAGCCAGCTCCACATGGATTCCGTCCTTGGAAACCGTCGGTTCGGAGCGCAGCTTCTTCCACTCCTCCACCTGCTTGGCATAGGCGTCTTGCTTCGCACGGTATTGTTCTACGATGGCTTCCGTAGGATTAACGATGACATCCCCTTCCAATCCGTCAACGATGATCATATCCCCGTTTTTGACCGCAGAGAGCACGTTCTTCGTCCCGACGACAGCCGGAATTTCAAGGGAACGGGCCATGATGGCGGAGTGCGAGGTACGTCCGCCGATATTCGTCGTGAAGCCCTTAACGTAGTTCCGGTTCAACTGCGCCGTATCCGACGGAGTCAAATCCTCTGCAACCACGATCACTTCTTCGCTGATCTCCGAAGGGCTGACATAATTCAAGCCGAGCAGATGCTTCAGGATGCGTTTGGTGACGTCGCGCATATCCGCTGCTCGCTCCTGCAAGTAGGCGCTCTTCATGTTCTCGAACATTTGAATGAACTGGGTTGCCGTTTCGTTCAGCGCATATTCCGCGTTAACCGATTCGGAAGCGATTTTCGCCTTGACCGGTTCAATCAATTCGGGATCATTCAGGATGAGAAGGTGAGATTCGAAAATCTCAGCCTTCTTCTCCCCGAGTTCCTGAAGCGTGCGGGCTTTGATCGCTTCCAGCTCAGCCTGTGACTGGGCCAGCGCCGCATCCAGCTTCGCGAGCTCCGCATCCGTGTCCGTCACTTGCTTCTCCGTGACGGAATAATCGGGATGCTCCAGCGTAAAAGCACGTGCTATCGCAATACCTGCGGAAGCCGCGATACCTTTCAAATTATTCATGAAGCTCGCCTAGCCCTTCGTTCACCATCACTTCTTGCAATGCTGTCAGCGCCTCGCTTTCATTGCCGCCTTCCGTGATCAGTGTCAATGTGTCGCCTTGCTCCAATCCGAGGGACAGAACGCCGAGAATCGACTTCAGCGTTACTTTTTTGCCGTTAGCTTCGGCAAAAGAGTTGGTATCCTGGAATTTGTTAGCCGTATTCACCAATGCGGTTGCCGGGCGTGCGTGAATTCCATCTTCGTCAATAATTCTGAATGTTTGTTGCATGTTCATCATCCTACTTTCGTATATTTTAATTTTTAGAATCCTGGAAACCATCGCGAGGTTAAGGTTTCAATAGGGTAATGATCCCTTCCTCGCCGCTTTTTACTTCACCGGTCTTGTTCAGCTTCACGGAAGCTCCCTCCGGCAGATTCGAGAAGATAATAGGAGAAATGATCGATTTGGCATTCTCCTTCACATAATCCAGATCCACTTGCATGATCGGTTGACCGGTGGAGACCAGGTCCCCCTCTTGCACCAGGACTTCAAATCCTTGCCCTTTCAGCTTAACGGTATTGACGCCGATATGAACAAGCACTTCCTTGCCGCCATCCGACATAATGCCGACGGCATGCTTGCTGGGGAACACATTGAACACGGTGCCGTTAACGGGAGACACAATCGTTCCGTTATGAGGCACGATCGCAAATCCGTCCCCTGTCATCCGTTCGGCAAACACGGGGTCAGGCACATGGGAAATATCCATAAGCTCTCCATCGGCCGGGGATACGATTTCCTCCTTAACGAGCGTTTCCCCGTCCCGTCCGGCCTGCTGTTCCTCTTGAGCCGTCGGCATCGTCTCCAAGGCCTCTGCTTGAGGCGCAGTGGTCGGCGTGATTCCCGACATGATGTCTTGAATCTGCGATTTGATCGTATCGGAACGGGTTCCGAATATCGCCTGGATATTATTCCCCACCTCCAGCACGCCTGACGCACCCAGCTGCTTCAGCCTTGCCTTATCGACATGTCCCTTGTCTTTTACCTCTACGCGAAGACGAGTGATGCATGCATCCAGATGCGCGATGTTAGGCTGGCCGCCCAGTGCAGTCAGGATATTAGACGGCAGATCATTTTTACTGCCAGCGACCGCTGCTCCAGAGCCTGATTCCGGCTCTGTCGTCGAAGCTTCCTCGCGCCCCGGCGTCCTCAGATTGAATTTCCGAATGACAAACCGGAAGCCGAAGTAATAGATTACAGCCATAATAGCACCCACGATGAGAACATTCCACCATGGCGTCCGGTTCGGAATGACACCGAAGATCATGTAGTCGATCAGGCCGCCGGAGAAGGTCATGCCGATTTTGGTGCCCAAAATATGCATGGTCATGAAGGACAGGCCGGCAAACAGCGCATGCACGGCGAACAGGATCGGTGCGACGAACAGGAACGAGAACTCAAGCGGTTCCGTGATCCCGGTCAAGAAGGAAGTCAGCGCCGCAGACCCCATGATGCCGGCCACGAACTTTTTGTTCTCCGGTCTTGCCTCATGATAGATGGCAAGCGCTGCCGCAGGGAGACCGAACATCATGAACGGATACTTACCCGTCATGAATGTGCCTGCCGTAAACTCGACGCCGTCCCGAAGCTGGGCCATGAATATGTTCTGGTCCCCTCGAACCAATTGTCCTGCCTGGTTCAGGTATTCCCCGAATTCAAACCAGAACGGGGAATAGAAAATGTGGTGCAGTCCGAACGGAATCAATCCGCGTTCCACGACGCCGAACACAAAAGCGGACAGCGTCAGGTTTTGTTCCAGCATGAAATGCGACGCCGTGTTAAGCGCCGACTGGATAGGCGGCCATATAAACACCATCAACAGACCAAGCAAAACGGACGTTGCGGCCGTCATAATCGGAACAAAACGTTTTCCTGCAAAAAAGCCCAGATAGGACGGAAGCTCGATTTTGAAAAACCGTCGGTACATGCTGGCTGCCAATATACCGACGATGATTCCGCCGAATACCCCGGTAGCCAACGTCGGAATGCCAAGCACGCTGGCATATTCGTAATTCGTGCCGACCATGGCCGGCGTCACGCCGATCACGCTGCCCATGGTGACGTTCATGACAAGGTAACCGATGATCGCGGCCAGTCCCGCAACGCCCTCACCTCCGGCTAAACCGACCGCAACCCCCACTGCAAACAGCAAGGATAGGTTCGTGAATACGATTTGTCCCGCATTCATCATGACCGTGGCAGCCGCTTGAACCCAGGCCGCATCCAGCCAAGGTGCGTATTGCAGGAAATCGGGGTTGACCAGCATATTTCCAAGACCGAGCAATAGTCCGGCCGCCGGCAATATGGCCACTGGCAGCATCAGAGCTTTACCGACCCTTTGCAGTACGCCAAAAAGCCGCTTAAACATGAAAATTCTCACCCTCTGTCTCTAGTTGTTATCACAAGCTGTAGGTAGATCATCATAAAGCCATCAAATCAAAAAAGGCATGAGCAACCACAGGTAAATGGATGACTAATCTCATGGATTAGATTACCCAAAAATGGGTAATAACAACCAAATTCCTGCAATACTCATGCCTGATCGAATCAGTTACACGTTGGATTTGAAGTTTTATGGTTCATAACTGTTCGTATTGTAACACCGTTCATTTATCGTTGCAACCACATGGTAAGGGACTTAATAAAATCTTCACATTTGCCCGCCCTGCTCTTTACGCTGGACCAACCGTTCCAGATGTATGGTCAAATAACCGGCCTCAGCGGGATAGACGGGTTTCTTCAGCCGCTGCTCCATCATTTTGGTCAGCTTCCATGCCAGGGAATAGGTCTCGGGATATTCACGCTTCAAAAGGCCGTCAAGCGAACTCGTCTCGTTCACCGCTTCTCCCCGCCGAACCCGTTCCAAGGCAAACCGGAGGTGCGTCAGCAATCGGGAATAATCCAGCGTATCCTTCGGGATGGCGTACTCCAGCTGCTGCTCGACGGTATGTACCAAGTCCGCGATCAGCTCCGAATGCTTGCGGACCTCGGAGATATGCTGGTTCGTAAGGGCACCGTGAAAATGAAGGGCAATGAATCCGATTTCTTCTTGGCCCAAGTCAACCCCGAGCTTCTCCCGAATGGTACGGACGGCATATTCGGCCATCTCGTACTCTTCAGGGTACATCTCTTTGGTTTCGTATAAAAAAGGATTGTGGATATAAAGACCTTGGGCATGGCGTTTAATGGCAAATGCGATATGATCCGTCAAGGCAATGTGGATATGCTCATTCAGAGGAGCATCGCTGGACTTGGCGGCATTCAGAATAATATCATTCATCGCCTCAATCAGCTTCTCGTCGATATGAGGCACCAGCTGCTTATACTGCTCCTGCTCCTCCGGTTTGGTCAAAATGAACATCTTCTCGGCAGCGGCGGCAGGGATACGGTCTTTATTCTTCCGGTTAAAGCCGATGCCCTTGCCGATAACAACAACCTCGCCATGTTGAGGATGCTTCGCTATGATTACATTATTGTTCAACACTTTAGCCACTTGTAAGCTGCTCACGTTCGCACCTCTTTTTGATTCATACGCGTATACTCGGATATCTTATCAGAAATATAAGAGCGCGGCAAAATCATTTGTGGTTGCCAAAGTCTTCAAGGTGCCGTACCGCTGCCTGCCACCATGTATTCCGGCCCCTGCTTGCGGCTTGATCTACTCTTCCTTAGCGGCACTTGTCTCTACAGGGACCGGTACAAGTTCCTGCTCGATGGACACCGGCTTTTGAGCCGTGGCGGATTTTTTCGTTGTTAATCCCTTAATGAGATCCTCCACGTCAATCCCGGACACACTCTTCAGCATCTCAGGCGCCGTGGACATCAGCTCGGTCACATAATTGCTCACGCGAGCCGCTCCTTCGCCTTTACCCGTATCGACAACGGTCAGCTTGTCGATGGACGAGATCGGCTGAGCAATCTTGCCGGCAAGCTCAGGCAGCATTTTCACGATGATATCGAGCACAGCAGCCTCGCCGAACTTCTGGAACGCTTCCGCCAGCTTCTCTTTGGCATCGGCTTCGGCAATACCGCGCAGGCGGATGACTTCGGCTTCGGCCGTACCTTTTGCGCGCTCGGCATCCGCAACCGCCATACCGTCTAGGCGCTTCTGCTCGGCAGACGCTTTGGCCTGCGTTTCGATGGAGTATTGCACAGCATCCGCTTCGCGCATCTTCCGGGCCTTATCCGCTTCGGCAGCCTGCTCAACGGCATAGCGATCCGCTTCGGCTTTTTTCTTCACGTCCGCGTCATACTGCTTCTCGCGAACCATGATTTCTTTCTCCTGCAGGTCGATTTCGCGTTCCTTGCGAACGAGCTCAACCTTCATCTGCTCCTCAACCACCGTTTGTCTGGCTCGGGCTTCCTGAATATGATAAGCTTGGTCCGCTTCGGCCTTCGCCGTATCCTGCTCCTTCTTAAAGGACGCGACCTTCAGCTCCCGTTCCTTCTCGGCTTCCGCGATATTGGTATCGCGTACGACCTCGGCCTTCTGTCCTTCTTCTTCGGCGCGCGCCTTCTGAATCCGCGCATCCCGCATCGCTTCGGCTTCGGCAATCTCCGCATCCCGCTTGACCGTAGCGATCCGCGGTTTACCAAGCGCTTCCAGATATCCGTGTTTATCGCGAACGTCCTTAATGGTAAAGGAAACGATCTGCAGACCCATCTTCTTCAGGTCTCTTGCTGCGACCCCCTGAACTTCCTGCGCGAACTTGTCGCGGTTACGATATACTTCCTCTACTGTCATGGAACCGAGAATGGCACGAAGATGGCCTTCCAGCACCTCCTGGGCTTCACCCTTCAGCGCTTCAATGGGCTTGCCCATGAATTGCTCGGCTGCGGTCGCCACATCTTCGATCGAGCTTCCCACTTTAATGATGGCCACCCCGTCCGCCATAACCGGCACGCCTTGCTCCGTGTACACTTCAGGCGTCATGACATCCAGTTTATGAGATAAGAGCGATACGAATTCGGAGCGCTGAAACACGGGGAGTATAAAAGCGCCGCCGCCGCGAACGATTTTGATTTTGCGGCCGGATTCGTCCTCCGACAAATTTTTGCTTCCCAAAAAAGAACCGGTGACAATCATCGCTTCATCCGGGCTCACCGTTTTGTAGCGGGCCCAGAACGCAAGTCCTAACACGACAATGACGCCTACAACAATCGACGGAATTACTAAGTACTCTGGCATTGAATCAATCCTCTCCTTTTCGTTCTTCCAGTTCGGACACCCTCAGGACGCCATCAACAATGTCGACAACCACCACGCGGACACCTGCCGGAAGCGTTTGACGATCAAAGCTTGAGGCAATGTGCATCGTGTTGCCTGCCCCGACCTTGACCATCACTTCCCCGAATCCTTCAGCAGGTAGCGGCACCGTGACTACGCCGATCCTGCCCGCAAGCTCCTTGATGGAAAAGCCCGTCGAGTTCTCGCTGTTCTCCATCGGTTTCACGTACCCGAAGTAGACGAGAATCGAAATGACGATGGCCGCCAAGACAGATAGCGTTACATGGGCACCTGCCGCCAATTCCGTGTATTTCGTCAGCATGATTCCGGTCCCGCCGAATACGGTGATTCCCCCGGCGATCACAACCGGATTGAAAAAATCCACTGACAAAAAGTCCAACAATCCGTCAAGCGCCGAGCTAAGTATGTCGCCTAGCACCACGGTTACGATGGCGAAGATCACGCCCCCGATCAGACAGCCCCAATATAACGCTTCCATGTTGATTGCCCCCTCTGGAATTCCTTACTGTGTATAACAAGTAATACGGCAAAATGTTTGCTAAAGTTTCAATTATTTGCCTCAAACGTATGAAAATCTCTTCATATCTATATTCGACGCCCCAGCAAAAAAGCCTGCACGGCTTGAACCGGCAGGCTTTAAAACCATTTTTATTCCTTGTCAGCTAACGACAGGACAACCCCTATAACGACATCCGATAGATTTCAACGACGTCCTCGCGCTGCAGCTTGCGGAAGTTGCCAAAAGGACCGAAGCGCATCGCTTTATCGGCCATGGACCCGATCTCGCGGTCGTCGATATCGTAATCTCCCAGCGTGCTCGGCGCACCGATGGAAGTCCAGAAGCGGCGGAGCGCCTCGATTCCTTCCAGTCCGGCCGCTTCATCGCTTTTCCCGGCAGCATCAACACCGAATACATTCACGGCAAGCGACTTGAAGCGCTGAGGATCCGCGTTCAGATTATATTTCATCCAGTTCGGGAACAGGATTGCCAGGCCGCCGCCGTGCGGAATGTCGTATACGGCAGACACCGCGTGCTCGATGTTATGGGTTCCCCAGTCGCCGGCCATTCCCATGTTGATCATGCCGTTCAGCGCCATCGTACCGCAGTACATGATCGTCTCGCGGTGCTCATAGTTCTCCAGGTCCTCAACCAGCTTCGGCGCCGTATCGATAACGGTTCGAAGAATCGTTTCGCAGAAACCGTCCTGCACCGGCGTATTGGTATCCTGATGGAAGTAGTGCTCCAGTACGTGGGACATGATATCCACGATGCCGTACACCGTTTGATCCCGGGGAAGGGAGAAGGTATGCACAGGGTCCAGGATCGAAAAGGCGGGATAAGCATGCGGGCTGCCCCAGCCCATCTTCTCTTGGGTCACTTCATTGGTGATGACGGAGCCGCCGTTCATCTCCGATCCCGTTGCGGCCATCGTAAGCACCGTTCCAAGCGGCAGACCCGCTTGCGGTACGGCTTTGCGCTCTACGAAATCCCACATATCTCCGTCATACTTGGCTCCTACGGCAATCGCTTTGGAGCAGTCGAGGACGCTTCCGCCGCCTACGGCCAAAATGAGGTCAATGTGATGTTCCCGGCACAACTCCACTCCTTTATGTACCGTTGACAGGCGCGGGTTCGGTTCCACCCCGGCAAGCTCCGTCACCACCGCATTCGCTTCTTTCAGCAAGGCGATGACCTGATCGTAAAGGCCGCTGCGCTTGATGCTGCCGCCGCCGTACACCAGCAAAACGTTCCGGCCGTATTTGGCCACTTCACCGCTTAAAGCACTCAGCTTGCCCTTGCCAAAAATCAACTGAGTCGGATTATGAAAGACAAAAGGTCTCATGTCACATTACCTCCATCGCATCTGGTTTGCATCTAATTCATTCATGCGTGCTTTTTCATTCTATACCATTCCCATTAAGCAAAACAAACAGCCGTCCTTCTTTCGGAAGATCGGCTGTTTGAATGATGATCCTAGTTATCGTTAGCTTCAACACATCATATTTCCATCCAAGAATATTTATCTGCTGTCAGGGACGTACCCCATATGGCTCAGGAATCGCTGAAATGCCTGCTGCCCTTCCGCCGTCTGTTTGTATACCCCGGCATGCTCCAAAATCGTCGTGAATTTGCTGCCGACCTCCCGGCGTACCAGCTGGGTGGCCCCGGCTTTATCGGATGCGGCTATGCCCCGGCCCCGCAGCTCCTCGATCCAGTCGCCGTGGACGGCGAGCGGATGGTCAGCGGCCTGGCTGTCCGCATACAGTGCCTCGTTCCCCGCCAGAATCTCGGCGATCTGATCCAGCTCTTCCTTGAGCCTGCCCGGCAGGATCGCCAGCCCCATCACTTCGATCAAGCCGATGTTTTCCTTCTTGATGTGGAACATCTCCCGATGAGGATGAAAGATCCCTTCCGGATGCTGCTCGTTGGTGCGATTGTTCCGCAGAACCAGATCCATCTCATAGATGCCCTCGTCATTACGGCGGGCAATCGGAGTCACCGTATTATGGCGGACCCGTTCGCCGTCCGCTTCGCTGAAGGCCTCAATGTCTGCCGAAGGGTCGCTGTAGGTTTTCCAGCCCTCGTAAATGCCGTTCGCGCATTCAAGCAGCGAATCCCGATCGCTTGAGGATAGGCGGATCACCGACATCGGCCATTTCACGATGGCAACGGATACCCCCGGATAATCCCCGTGCGTAAACCCGGCCACCTTCGGCGCTTTCTGGATCGGGAAGGTATGCCGCCCCCCCTGGAAATGATCATGTGTGAGAATGGAGCCCCCGACAATCGGAAGATCCGCGTTCGATCCGAGAAAATAATGCGGATAAGCATCAACAAAACTCAAGAGGCGGGCAAGCGTCGCCTTGGTCAGCTTCATCGGCACGTGATCGTGGTGGAACACGATGCAGTGCTCGTTATAGTAAACATACGGCGAGTATTGGAAGAACCATGGTTCACCGTTCAACTCCAGCGGGATAATGCGCAGGTTTTGCCGCGCCGGGTGATTGACCCTGCCTGCATAACCCACGTTCTCCCGGCAGAGCTGGCATTTCGGATAGACCGGCGGAGGCAGCAGTTTGGCCATGGCGATTTCCTTCGGACTCTTCTCCGGCTTGGATAAATTGATGGTAATCTCAATATCGCCGTACGCGCTGGCATGCCGCCAGTATTCGTTTTTGGCTACGCGATCCATCCGAATGTAGTTGGAGTCGATGCACAGGCTGTAAAATTGCCGGGTAGCCTCGACGATCCCCTGCTCCTGCTCTACCGCCCGGAACCGAGCGGTTACTTCCGAAGGTCTTGCCATGAGGCGGCCCATGATTTTGGCGTCCAGCAAATCCCGGTACGTATCGGTATTTTCCGGGATCATGCCATGCGCCGCACCGTAATCGATCAGGATGTCGAGCATAGCCTGGGGGCCATCCGGCATCGGGTCGTTCACTTCGTCGCCGTACGGCTCGCTGAACCCGAAATCCTCCAGCAGCAGGTTGCGGCTGTAATCCGCATCCGCTGCCTGGATCAGGCCTTTATGAAGCGCGAATCGCACCAGCATTTCAATGGCATGCAGAACCTGCTTGGATTCGGGAGTACTTGATGTTGCAGCATTCATGTTCATCGTCCCCCTTGGATTAATTGTCGCCGTAACCGTCCGGACGACTGCTGTGCCACTTCCATGCGCTCTCGATAATTTCCTCCAGCGTCGTTCTGGACGGCGTCCATCCGAGAACCGTGCGCGCTTTGTCCGAAGACGCCACCAATACCGCAGGGTCACCCGCACGGCGGGCTTCCATGACAACCGGAATGTCGGCACCCGTCACCCGCTTCGATGTCTCGATCACTTCCTTGACCGAGAACCCGAGCCCGTTGCCGAGATTGAACACATTGCTGGACTCGCCGCGACGAAGGTATTCAACCGCGCGCAGATGCGCATTCGCCAGATCGCTGACGTGAATGTAATCGCGGACGCACGTGCCATCGGGAGTTGCGTAATCGTCGCCAAACACCGAGATGCTGGCGCGCTGCTTCAAAGCGGTTTGCAGAACGAGCGGAATCAAGTGGCTCTCCGGCCGGTGATCCTCGCCGATCTTGCCGCTGGCATGCGAGCCGGCCGCGTTGAAGTAACGAAGGGAGACATACTTCACCCCGAGCACGGTATCGAACCAGGACATCATCCGTTCCATCATCAGCTTGGTTTCCCCGTACACGTTCGTCGGCTGGGTCCGGTCCGTTTCCTCGATCGGCACCTTCTCGGGCTCACCGTAGGTCGCGGCCGTTGAAGAGAAGACGATCTTTCGAACGCCCGCCTCATTCATGGCTTCCAGCAGGCACAGCGTGCCGTACACGTTGTTATCGTAATATTTCACCGGATCCTTCATGCTCTCGCCGACCAGAGAATTCGCGGCAAAATGGATAACGGCATCAATATCGTTGTCCGAGAACAGCTGCTTCAGCAGCGCCTTGTCGCGCAGATCGCCGACATACAGCTTTCCGCCCAGCAGCGCTTCGCGATGACCCGTCTCCAGGCTGTCGATGACTACAACGTCTTCCCCTTGCTCCAGCAGCTCCGCCACGGTATGTGAACCGATATAACCTGCTCCGCCGGTCACTAAAATAGCCATATTATTCGCCCTCCTTTACTTCATGCACGCCTTGACCTACGCCGCATACGTAGAAGTCCGCCTTCAGTCCCGTTCTGGCCTCATATTGCTGTCCCACTTCCGCGATGAAACGTTCCACCGCGTCCTCGTGCACGAGGGATACCGTGCAGCCGCCAAAGCCGGCTCCCGTCATTCTGGAACCGAGCGTACCCGGAATCCGCTGGGCTTCTTCCACCAGAGCATCCAACTCGTCGCCCGTGACTTCGTACAGATAACGCAAAGAGTCATGGGACTGATTCATGTACTGTCCGAAAACTTCCAGATTCCCCTCTTTCAGAGCCTTCACGGAATCAAGCACGCGCTGGTTCTCCTCGACGACATGCTGGGCACGTCTTCTGACGGTCTCATCCTGGATGCTGTCCCGCAAGGTCGCGAATTGATCCGGATTCAGCTGGGCGAGATACGATAACGCCGGGAGCTCCTTTTGCAAAATTTCCAAAGCGCGGTCGCATTCGCTGCGGCGTTCATTATATTTGGAATCGACGAGTCCGCGCCGTTTGTTGGTATTCGAAATCACGATTTTGTATGCTCCGGTCCGGAAAGGCACCAGCTCATACTCCAGCGTATCGCACATTAACAGAATGGCATGATCCTGCTTGCCGTTGGCTACGGCGAATTGATCCATGATGCCGGAGTTGACGCCGACGAACAGGTTTTCCACCCGCTGCGAAAGCTTTGCGATCTCCACCGTATCCGTCTCCTTGCCCTCCATCTTCAAGAAGGCGTAAGCCGTGACCACTTCGATGGACGCTGAGGACGAGAGGCCTGCCCCGTTCGGGATATCCCCGTGGTACAGCAGGTCATAGCCGCTGCTGAGCCCGCAGCCGATTTTATTCAGCTCGGTAATGACGCCGACCGGGTAATCCGTCCATTGATCGATTTTGTAGCCATAATCCTCGTCCAGACTGATCGTTAATTCATAGGGGATATTGGTGGATGAAAAGCTCACCTTGTTATCGTCACGCGGTCGGATAATCAAGGTTGTGCCAAACTCCAGGGCTGCCGGAAGCACATAGCCCCCGTTGTAATCCAGATGCTCCCCGATCAGGTTCACGCGCCCTGGCGCATTAAATATGCGAACCTTATGCTGGCTCTCACCGTGCTTGTCCATAAATCTTTCCATAAGCTGTTGCGTCGTCACTGCCTATCACTCCATCCTGTACATATGGTAGTTTTACTGTCTTCAGTATAATGGAAATCTCGTTTACCGATAATGAAATCTTGTGTGATACATATGGATTTATGTGACTTATGGAGGTACAATAAATTTATGATCACGAAATCCCTATAGTTCCTCTTTTTCCCAAACTCATTGTAAAGGAAAATGAATGATGAAACCAACCTATTCTGTTGCTTCCAATCCAGCACAGCAAGGCGGCGGCTGGCTCCACGTGCGATTCGCCGGCGAGAGCCAGACCCTTCCGGAGCATGCGTTGGGGCCCAAAATATTCGATCATTACCTCTTGCACATCATCGAATCGGGCCATGGCGTATTTCGGACCGAAACCGACAGATACCAGCTCGGGCCCGGCGATTGCTTCCTGATTCATCCCGGCCAGATTGTCAGCTATGTATCCGATGCGAGCCAGCCGTGGCGTTACCGCTGGGTCGCCTTTGACGGAGAACACGCCGATGAAGAGATATCCCGTTTGGGGCTCACGCCCGAAAAGCCTGTCCTCCACCTTGTAGAGAACAACCCCATTCCCGGCTATGTATCCCTCATCCAGGGCCATTTTCAATCAAGGGAAGAAAGCTCTCACATGGCCGCCATCGGTTACCTGCATTTAATCTGGGCCGAGATCATGAATCAGAGCGACCGGCCGTCCCGATTGACGCTGTCAGAACCCCAGGTTCAGCGCACGGTGAAGCAGATGATCAGTTACATGGCTTCCCAATACGCTCATCCCGTCTCGATCGAACAGATGTGTACGAGCCTAGGCTACAACCGCGCATACCTGTCACGGATCTTCAAGCAGGAAACGGGCATGACTCCGATCACGTATCTGCTTAAATTAAGAATCGACCAATCCAAACGGCTGCTGCGCGAACGTCCCGATTTGTCCATCGAGCAGGTTTCCGCATCGGTCGGACTGACCGATCCGCTCTATTTCTCGCGCCAATTCAAGCGGCTCGTCGGCCGATCCCCGTCGCGGTACCGCAAGGACATCATCTCTTCATCCGCGCTTACTTAAAGAGTGCGCCCAAGCCATCCCTTAGCAAAAAAAGGAGCGTCCTTCAGGCGGTTATCATCCTAAAGGCGCTCCTTGTCATGTATCTATTTCAATCCCGCCATGTTTTCGCCAGCATCTATCCTTCCGAAGAAGATGCATTCTCCGTTTTGAGAATCGCTTCTATGCGATCCAGCTCTTCCTTCGAGAACTCCAGATTGTTCAAGGCAGCCACGTTGTCTTCAATCTGGCTTACTTTGCTAGCTCCGATCAGGGCAGACGTCACCCGGCCGCCGCGCAGAACCCAGGCGAGCGCGAATTGAGCCAGACTCTGGTTCCGGGCTTGGGCGATTTGGTTCAAGGCTCTGATCTTGCGCAGCACCTCAGGCGTGATATTGCTTTCGTTCAGGAACACGGATGCGCTTGCGGCACGGGAATCGACTGGCACGCCGTTCAAATATTTGTTCGTCAAGAGCCCTTGAGCAAGCGGCGTGAATGCGATGCTTCCGACCCCGTTCTCTTCCAGGACGTCAAGCAATCCGTTCTCCACCCAACGGTCCAGCATGGAGTAACTCGGTTGATGGATGAGCAGCGGGGTACCCAGGTTTTTCAGGATCGATATCGCTTCCCGGGTCTTCTCCGGCGAATAGTTGGAGACTCCGACATACAGCGCCTTGCCGGAACGAACGAGATGATCCAGCGCTGCCATGGTTTCCTCGAGCGGCGTTTCCGGATCCATCCGATGATGATAGAAAATATCCACATAGTCCAGGCCCATTCGCTTCAAGCTCTGGTCGAGGCTTGATACCAGATATTTACGCGATCCGAAATCGCCGTAAGGACCGGGCCACATATAATAGCCGGCTTTGGACGAAACGACGATTTCGTCACGATATGCCTTAAGGTCTCTGGAAAGCACTTTACCGAAAGTCTCCTCGGCAGAGCCTGCAGGAGGTCCGTAATTGTTCGCCAGATCGAAGTGGGTGATGCCCAGATCGAAGGAGCGCGTAATCATGTTCCGCCCGTTCTCGTACGTGTCGACGCCACCGAAATTATGCCATAATCCAAGGGAGATCGCGGGAAGTTTAAGCCCGGACCGCCCCACGCGGTTATACTTCATTCCTTCATAGCGGTCTTCGCTAGCCACATAGGTCACTTGCAATCCCTGCCTCTCTAAGTGAATAGGTCCATTGCTAAATTCCATCTTATCGCGTTTGGTCTTCCTTTGACAAGAAAACGATTACAGGGATAGGTACGGCAATACGCCGCCTTTTGTCCCCTCACGTGCTGATCAGTTTATCCACCTGCGTCATGACTTGACCGATCCGATCCGCAATCAGGAGGCCTGCCCGATGATCGTATGGGGTTGGATCTGCATTCAGCAAAGCTACCTTGCTTCCATGAAAATAGGAGATCAAACTAGCGGCGGGGTGTACCGTCAGGGAAGTCCCCCCAATAATCAACAAGTCGGCCGTCGATATTTCCTGGATCGAGCGCATGATGACGTTCTGGTCCAATTCCTCTTCATACAGCACGACGTCCGGCCGAACCAGCCCCCCGCAATCCTTGCAGCGCGGGACGATTTCCTTAATGTCCAGAATCTCCTGAAGGCTGTAGAATCGGGAGCAATCCATGCAATAATTGCGGTGCACGGAACCGTGAAGCTCCAGCACCTCGGAACATCCCGCCGACTGATGCAGGCCATCGATATTCTGCGTGATGACCGCCTTTAGCTTCCCGTCATGCTCGAGTCTCGACAATAGGCGGTGACAGCCGTTCGGCTGCGCAAGCGGGTGCAGCATCTTGCTCCGGTAAAAGTCGTAAAACACTTCCGGATGCTGCATAAAAAAAGTATGGCTGAGCATGACCTCCGGCGGATACGGAGACTGGTGCTCGCTCTGGTACAGTCCGGCTGCCGAACGGAAGTCTGGTATTCCGCTCTCGGTGGAGGTACCCGCTCCCCCGAAAAAAACAATGTAGTCGCTCGCTTCGATCCATGTTGCCAACTGCTCGATCTTTTCCCTGTTCTCCACTCTTATACACCTCCGTACAGCCCTTAAAATAACACGTCTACCTGTGCACGTCTAATTCATTATAATCGGATATGACAACATCGGCATCTGTCAGATGCGCCGGCTCCCCTTCATCCGTCATTAAACCTACGGCCAGCGCAGCGCCTGCTTGCTTCGCCATCTGCATATCCGCGTTGCTGTCGCCGATGACGACCGCTTCCTCCGGTTTGATCCCGAGCCGGCGGCAGGCCGCCTCGGTCATTTCGGGGTGCGGCTTGCCATTTCGAACCTGATCTCTTCCCATAATGACCGTAAAGTACGAGCGAAGCCCCATCCATTCCAACTGCTCCACGGCGCCTGAGGTTTGATCCGAAGTCACCACTGCCATCTTCACGGAGGCCAAGCTGCATTTTTCCAGAAAATGTTCCAGTCCGGGCATCGGGAATGCCGGCTTTCGCTGACGGACTTCGTACATGGCATTTTTCGTAATCTGATGGACCTGCACAATCGCCTCGTTCCATGGCATCCCGGCTGCGTACAATTGCCAGGCCAGAAGCCCGTTCGTCTCCTCCACGGTGCCCATGGCGAGCGGACCCCGCAGATCATACCCCGATACGCGTCCGCCGGCATCGTGCTTGGTCCCCAGCACCTTCTCTTTCGGCAGCGTAAAGCCGGATCCCATCAGCTCCAGCCGTTCCTCCATGAACTCGAGCACATAATCGGCCCATCCTCCCCACAGCGCCATGAAATGAAGCAGCGTACCGTCTTTATCAAACAAGATCCCTTGGCAGGGAACGGTTCGTCCTTTCAGTTGAACAAACGGCAATGGTTCAAAACCTCCCTATCCTATTCTTGATCATACTCTTATTAAACCATGAAATAAACTCTGATTTAAGCGTTATTGGCGCATGGGATCAAGAAATCGCTCCGACTTGAAAATTTACCAATCTTTAGTCGAATGTTTTGATTCATGACAAATGGACCGTGGTAAGTAACATATACGCATAGCAAATACGACGGTAAAGGAGTGATTTGTTCATGGCCACCAGCAGCAATCGAAAGATGACCCGCGAAGAAGCCGGACGTCTTGGCGGCGAAGCCACCGCCAAAAAACACAGCCGCGAATTCTATCAGGAAATCGGCAAAAAAGGCGGCAAAGCGACGTCCAAAAACCATAGCCGCGAGTTTTACCAGGAAATCGGTCAAAAGGGCGGCGAAGCCACCTCGCGGAATCATAATCGCGAATTCTATCAGGAAATTGGCCGCAAAGGCGGCAAGAAATAGCATATCTTTTCAGTAGGAAGCCTGTTCCCGACCAAGGGGGACAGGCTTTTTCTTGGCCTTCACGACAGGCTTCCTTCCATCGCTTCCTATTAATATCATGTAGAAAAACCTACCTTTTTGTGATAGACTCATTTAAAACCTATTCGCTGTTTACAGGTACCCGGCTGCTTTGCCGGAAGACCGCGCTAAAGCGTAACAATTTTAAAATAGATCTGGGGGGAAATCGACATCATGACAACCAAAAAAATGCGTTCAGACATGATCAAGAAAGGCTTTGACCGCGCGCCGCACCGCAGCTTGCTGCGTGCAGCAGGCGTTAAGGAAGAGGATTTCGGCAAACCGTTCATCGCCGTGTGCAACTCTTACATCGATATCGTTCCGGGTCACGTGCATCTTCAGGAATTCGGCAAGATCGTGAAGGATGCGATCCGTGAAGCCGGCGGCGTTCCGTTCGAGTTCAACACCATCGGCGTGGATGACGGAATTGCCATGGGACATATCGGCATGCGCTACTCGCTGCCAAGCCGCGAGATCATTGCGGATTCCCTGGAAACCGTTGTATCCGCCCACTGGTTCGACGGTATGGTGTGTATCCCGAACTGCGACAAAATTACGCCCGGCATGCTGATGGGCGCCCTGCGCGTTAACATCCCGACGGTGTTTGTCAGCGGCGGACCGATGAAGGCCGGCGTGGACAGCAAAGGCCGCAAATTGTCACTGACTTCCGTATTCGAAGGCGTCGGCGCTCACCAGGTCGGCAAAATCAATGACGATGAGCTCCTGGAATTGGAACAATACGGATGTCCAACCTGCGGATCCTGCTCCGGCATGTTCACCGCCAACTCCATGAACTGCCTCGCCGAAGCGCTGGGTCTGGCTCTGCCGGGCAACGGCACCATTCTTGCCATCGCCGAAGAGCGCAGAGAGTTTGTTAAACAATCGGCCAAACAATTGATGGAACTTGTCAAAATGGACCTGAAGCCGCGTGACATCGTAACCCTGGAAGCTATCGACAATGCGTTTGCGCTCGATATGGCGATGGGCGGCTCCACCAACACGGTGCTTCATACATTGGCGCTTGCCCAAGAAGCCGGCCTTGAATACCCGCTGGAGCGGATCAACGAAGTCGCTGACCGCGTTCCTCACATCTCCAAGCTGGCTCCGGCTTCGGATTACTTCATCGAGGATGTGCATTTGGCAGGCGGAGTAAGCGCGGTTCTGCACGAGCTTCTGAAGAAGCCGGGCGCATTGCACGGGGATTGCATTACCGTAACCGGCAAAACGCTGGCCGAGAACGTAGAGGGCTGCGAAATCCAGGATGAGAACGTCATCCATCCGATCGATTCCCCGTATTCCGAGCGCGGCGGACTCGCGGTACTGTACGGCAATCTGGCTCCTGAAGGCTCCATCATCAAAGTCGGTGCGGTCGATCCGTCGGTTGGCGGATACCATAAAGGACCTGCCATCTGCTTTGACTCCCAGGACGAGGCGCTAAGCGGCATTGCCAACGGCAAGGTCAAGGAAGGCCATGTGGTTGTCATTCGATATGAAGGGCCGAAGGGCGGACCGGGCATGCCGGAAATGCTGGCGCCGACCTCGCAGATTGCAGGCATGGGGCTTGGAGCCAAAGTCGGTCTGATCACGGACGGACGCTTCTCCGGCGCTTCCCGCGGCATCAGCATCGGACACATCTCGCCGGAAGCGGCTGAAGGCGGACCTATCGCTTTCGTTGAAGACGGGGATATCATCGAGCTGGACCTGAATAAACGGACGATTCAATTGCTGGACGTTTCCGAAGAGGAAATGGCTGTACGCCGCAGCAAATGGGTTGAGTTCGAACCGAAAGTGAAAACCGGTTACCTTGCCCGCTACTCGAAGCTTGTGACCAACGCCAGCTCTGGCGGCGTATTGAAAATCTAATCCTTAATAAAGCAAAGGGGTTATCCCGCGCAGGCATTTGCAGCAGCCTGCGGGGATAACCCCTTGTTTATAACCAAAACCATCTAAGAGATAATCCATGCATAATAGCGGAAACAATCGATTCGATGAACTACATGCCTTGCGAGACACTGGCAACCGCCAGATCACCCGCATGCTCCTGTTGAACTTCCTGCTGTTCCTCCGATGGAGGCAAAACCTGCGTTTTCTTCTCCGCATAACGTCCGATCAGAACATCCACCGGCATGATGAGCATTTTCGGCTCCATCATCTGGGTGCCCTCCTTCAGGCGGGCCTGCCCTTTCGGGTGAATGACGCTGAGCAGCAGTTTCAGATACAGTCTGGACGAGCTTGCGAACAGCCCCCGAGGCAAATCCATCACATGGAATCCGAATTGCTCGGGGCCCCGCGAAATCATGGTTACGGCATACAAACCTTTGATATCCTTAAACTCGGGCCGGTCCAGCACCATGTTCGCCAGAGAAGGCAAATCCTTCTGCACGGCACGAATCATTTTGATGGCAAGCTGCACTTCCGAGCGGGAGCGGCTGCCGATCTCGAACAATTTTTTGTTGTCAAAGTGGAGCTCGAGCACCTGGTCTCCCTTCTCAAGCCGGCTGCCGTCTTCCATCACGGCCGTTTTGCCGGTGAAGGCACGCTTTCGGAAATGCAGCATCGGATCCTCCGGATTAACCGTTTCGAGCGCGAACACCGCATGAAATGCTTTTTCCCACAAGAGCCACAATGAGACGATCAACCGCTTGAGAGGAGACAGCTTCTTGGCTTTCGCTTTGCTTTCCTTAGCCATCATGTCGTCGATTCGGATGCTTCTCATTCCTTTCTGCTCTGCGACTTTCAGTACGCGTTCCAAGGCAATCAGCATTTGCTCCGGCGCATCGGGGTTCGCTCCCATCGTCGTACCGCAGTCATGGAGGAGCATAACCTCGCCGCCGTTCAGCTTGGCCAGCATACGCTGAGTCAGCTTGTCAGCGCCGATCTTGCTTCGCCAATCATTAAACATCGAGGACCATAAGATGATGCGGCAGCCGGTATTCTTGGCAAAATCGAATAGATTCACGATTCCCCAAGGCGGTCTGTAATATCTCGAGCGCTCGCCGGTTATGGCGTAGATGATATCGTCCGTGCGCTTGACTTGCTTGCGGACGGTCACGGGTCGCATTAACCAATTGCTCTTGTGAACATAGTTGTGAATCCCGATCAGATGACCCTCGCTATGAATGCGTTTGACGACCTCCGGATGCTTCTCGGCATGGGAACCGACCAGAAAAAAAGTCGCTTTCATATTATACCGCTTCAATAGATCCAGCAGTCTTGGCGTATAGAACGGATCAGGACCATCATCAAAGGTTAAGGCAAAGTCTTCCAAGCCTGTTCCCCTGCGAAATACTCGAAAACCGAATATCCGGGTCAGGATGCCGGGAATGAATGCATAAAAAGATGAAAGGTAAAACAACCATAGCAGTAACGTTTGCATGCTAACTCCCCGCTTTTTATTTCTTTTTCTAATGAAAGACACTATTATTATTTTATCATAGCACTTAAAGAAATAGGCTTTTTTTTCGCAAATCGTGTACAATGATATCTATCAATAAAGTATAAAGGAGCCGATATCCCACTATGCTTCCCTTGTATAAAAAATATTGGAGAACCGCCTTCGATATAGGTTTAATCGTGCTTACGGTTTACTTGATCATGCTCATATTCAGCAAGCTTTACCAGATTGCGGCTCCGGTGTTTTTATCTTTCCTCGTTTTCCTGATTATTGAGCCTTTCTCCAAATTCCTGCACCGCAGGGGGCTTCCGAAGCCCTTCGCCGCGGCGATATCCGTTCTGCTCTTCCTGCTCGTCATCCTTGGCATCCTGTTTGGAGCCGGAGCGCTCATCGTATCGCAATTCATGAACCTGCAGGACAATTTGCCATCTTACACCCAAACGATCCAGAAGCATTTCTCGGAAACCCTGATGTTCCTGCAGACGAAGCTCGACGCGCTGCCGCCGGATCTGACGGACCGCCTGAACGGTTACTTCCAAGACATTACCACCTTTGCCCAGGGCGCTGCCGAGTCGTTCTTCCGTTACATCGTTGGATTCATGGGGTCGTTCTCCTCGTTCATCGCGAATTTCGGGGTTGCGATTATCCTCGCTTTCTTCCTGAGCACGGAAATTGGCAGCTGGCGGAGAATCGCCAAGGACAAGACGCCGAAGACGCTTAAGACGGCTTTCGTTTTCCTGAAGGACAATGTATTCAAGGCAATCGGCTCTTATATTAAAGCCCAGATGAAGCTGGTCAGCATCACCTTTGTCATTGTATACATAGGACTCTTGATATTAGGTACGGGCAATTCCCTGTCCGTCGCGCTTATCTGCGCCGTATTCGATGTATTGCCGCTGCTTGGGGTTCCCGTTATTCTTATTCCGTGGATCACCTATTTGTTCATTGTAGGCAACACCGGGCTTGCAATCGGCTTGATCGTTCTGCTTGCCGTTGTGGTCATTTCCAGACAGCTGCTTGAGCCTAAAATTACGGGAAACTCGATCGGCGTATCCTCCGCCTTTCTGATGCTGTCCTTTATGATGATCTCCCTGTCGATATTTGGGGTTGCCGGTTTGATTCTGGCTCCCATCCTGCTGATTCTCATCAAGGAATTGCTTGCGCAGGGATATCTGAAGCAGTGGATCCATCTGCCGAGCGAAGAATTCGATGTGTCCCCTTGGGATATGTCCCGCTCTTACGCGGAGCCGGAGCCCGCTTCGACCGAGGCCAAGAAATCGGAGACCTGACCGAATATTTCGGTTGCCTGATTGCTGCTGTTCGTGCTCCGATTCTCCACCAATACTGCCACCGCATAACGTGGCTTCTCCACCGGGCCGTACCCGACAAACCACTGGTTGTTTCGGGCGCGGCCCTTTACTTTGACCTGAGCGGTTCCCGATTTGCCTGCAAGGGTCCATTTGCGATGATTCAAAGCGCTTCCTGTTCCCTCTTGAACGACATCCTCCATCCATTCGAGCAGGATCGAAGAGGTTTCCCGGGAAATACCGTTTCCTGCTGGGCGTTCGTACAGCGGATTCGTATCCTGAAGCAACTGGCCGTTCGCGTACCGAATCTGCTTCACAATACGCGGCTTGGTCTTCACCCCGCCATGAAGCAGCGTCACCATCGCATTAGCGGCTTGGAGCGGAGATACGGCAGCGTCTCTTTGGCCTATGCCTGTCTGCACTCTTACGCCTGCATCGGAGGCATCCGCGGAGCCGGAAAAGACCGTCCCCTTCTCTTCATGATCCAACGGTGCAAATGAGCGAAGCCCTAAAAACTGCTGTGATTGCCAGCCTACGCTTTGACCAAAGCCCAGCGCGGATGCCGCTGAGATTATTTGCTGTGGGGTTAATCTTTCCGCAAGCGTGGCAAATACGACGTTGCAGGATTCCGCAAAGCCCTCGCGCAGATCAATCGTTCCATGCCCGCCCTTTTTCCAGCAGGACAATCCGAACTTGCCGTATTCCCCATCGCAATGAAAATGTTCGTTTGGCGAGCTGAGACCATTCTCCAAAATGGCCGCTGCCGTGACAAGCTTGAACACGGAGCCTGGCGTGGCCGCTTTCAATCCGCGATTCTCCCACTGACCGTCTTTCGGATGTATCTGCTCCGGATTGTAAAACGGTCTGGATACCATCGCCACGATATCGGCATTGCGTGCATCCAGCACGACAACCGCCCCTTCTTTCATGCCCGCTTTTTCCGTGATGGCCTCGATCCCCCGCTGAATGTCGATATCGATCGTTGTGGATACCCGTAACGGATAGTACCGATTGTCCGGCGCCTTCACCATCGGCTTCATATCCTGAATCACTTCATTCGTGCTGTTTACCGGAAAATAGACGACCGTAGGTCCTTCACCCCGGATCAGCGAATCCATCGTCTTCTCCAGGCCGCTGGTTCCCGAAATCTCCGGATAATCCTGAAAGAACAGGCTTTCCTTACGCTGGCCGGATACAAAACCAAGCCACTGCATGCCCGATTGTCGATTACCGTACCGCTGCTCATAAGGAAGAACCTTGAGTTTGGGGAGCTCAAGCTCGCGAATCTGCTCGATCTGCTCCTTGGACAAGGAACGCGGAATGCGGGAATCCGCTCCATGCCACAGCTGCGGCTCCTTTAGCTTGCCCCAGATTTGCAGCAACTGATTCGTGTCCGTTCCCAGGATGCGGGCCAGCTTGGCAACCTGATGATGGGCGTTCCTCAGTTCCTTCTCGCCGGCCGGAAACAATACGGCTGTCCAGATCAAATTGCCTGTGAGCGGTTTTCCGTTGCGATCCGTAAAATGTCCGCGGCCCGAATCCAGCACAATGCCCCGTTCCCGCTGGATAAGCGATGCCTCCACCATTGTATGCCGGCTTCCGGGGACCCGTTGATGCTTCATCACGAGCTGCACCCAGGCAAGGCGCATCGTCAAAATAGCAATCAGTACCGTCAAAATCAGCCATCCGTATGTAATTCGTTTATTGCGGATTAGCCTCATGGTTCCGTCCTCCAATTGAGTCTTTGTTTCCTCATTATTTCCATATGGAACCTGACTCAATCATGTTCGCTTCTCTCTGCACCATCATCCGGTTTCTCCCGCTGCTTCCAGGGCGGATCCCCGTATTTGTGCAGATACCGGTTCGTTTGGAATAAGGTCAACGGTACGATGATGAGCAGCAGTATACCAATCACGACAAGCGGATTTAACAAAATATCGTAGCGAAGATCCATGAATTCCATCAACCTGCCTTCCTTCCTTATTCCGTCCCGGTAATGGTTCCAATGGTTCGGACTCTTGCGTCTGCGTGCACATGGATCTTGCATTGCGAAAAAATGTTTTGACCTCGGTCCCAGTCGTCCTTGTAACGGTTCCAAGTTTCGTACTCCTGCTCTTGGCATTTCTTCCAGAAGCCCAAAAAGTCCGATTTATAATCGTTCTGGGCCTTTTGAATGACATCCATTGCGATTTCCTTGATCCGTTCCTCCGCCTTGCGTTTGATCTCCCCGTTTAGTTCGCGAACGATTTCGCTCTCTTCCAGCTCAGCTTCCCCAATATTGCCTCTAACCGAAATTTCAACGTCAAACTCGGGAAGTCCGCGATCGTCCAGATGGACTCGAATGATCCGGTTGAATTCCCTGACTTCATAAACGAGCTGTTTGCCGTGAACGACCAGTTCCAGGGATGCGGTTTTTACCGTTCCCTGCATCATGTTCCGGCCCGTGGTTTCATCGTTGTCCAGGAATCCCATGAACCTGTAGTTCTCGCCGTTAAACACAGCCGCGCCGCTGGTGGATACTCTGTCGTCTTGCGTGATCGATACCCGGGGCAGCGCATAACTCGACTTGGACAACAGGAAATGATGCAGTTCCCCCATATTCGTTGGAGGCGTGATGGATTCGCTTTTGTCCTTATTTTCTTGCGTCGAACGAATGTACTGCACGGGCAAGGTTTCGATCTTTGAATGGATCTCCAGGATCTTGCTTGCCTCTCCCTCAGCGACCATAATATTGGAAGCTCGCCGGTTCTCCGGATCCCGGACAAACAAATCCAGTACATCGCCTATGTGCTCCGTTCCGGCCAGCGCTTCGGAGATAATGATCACTTGATTATGGGCCAGGTAAGGAGAGCGGCTGATCTCATTCGACATCTTCCGTGCGGCTTTGAATACACTGCTCGCGGTCGAGGACAGATTGATAAAAGGGCTCCCCCCCTCACTCTTTTGGCCGCTGGAGCCTTTCATCTGCGTAGGCACGACAATTTGAAACGTAAGCTTAATTTCTCCTTCCTCTGCCGCGTCAAGAGCCGTGCCGACTACAAATCCGCGCTCCTCGATTTCGATGCGGTCCCAGCAGCCGGCTGTCGGCCATAAAAGCATAAGCGCCAGGAACATCCGGAGTTTTCTAGCCATCCCCCTTCACCCCCCGAACTTTAGCGATCAAGAGCAGCAGTGCCGGAAGCACCCATGCGAATCCGACCCCCATATAACTGATCCATTCGGCAAATACGTTGAGTTCTCGGAGCGAGCTCGGCAATAAACCGAGAATGAACAGTACCGGTCCAAGAACAAGGATCATCATAAATCTTCGATGTTTAGGGAATACGGATTCCAGCGCCAATAAAGCCACGTCAAACGCCATCGCATTCGTGCTGAACAACGTCATCAACCAGATGACAAAAAAGAAAAATTCAAACCGTTCGAATATTCCTCCCGGAACTTCAACCTCTTTGGCCAATTCGGCTAACGGATACAGCGTATTGGAAACCACCATCGGTCCAAAAACGCCAATGACAAACACAAAAACAACAAAGTATATGCAGATCGGTATCAGCAGCCCGCGTAAGAGAGAGCCTGGAAGCTTGCTTTTCCTAGCGACATAGATGTTGTAGAACAGCATGATCTCCAGTCCGAGGTAGGAGAATACCGTATCCTTCGAAGAGGCAACGATTCTTCTCCAATCGGTTTTAAACACAGGCAGCAGAAAGTGCATGTTTAAGCTTCCAAGATTCAAGAGGACGATCAGCAGCAAAATCGTGACAACGATGGGAAAGAAAATCAGGTTCAAGCGCACCAAAGCGATGCTTGGACCGGCAACGGCATAGATTAATACCAGCAAGTAAACCAGCCCGATGATTTCCTCCGGCGTGTTATCGAATAAATACAGCCTCGTTATCGTAGAAACGCCGCGCACTTGATAACTGACAAATAACAAAAAGTAGAGACTCATTAACAGCGTCAACACATGGGCTGCTTTTCGGCTCAAAATCATCGAGGCCATTGCATGATAGTTTTTACCGGGAAACCTCGAAGCCAATACGCCGATGGCCCAAGCAAATACAAATGCGATCATGCCGCCCAGAATGATCGGCATCCAGCCATCCGAGAACTGGGTCTTCTTCGCAATCGTATGAGGGAGCGTGAGGATTCCGAGTCCAATCATCATATTGCTGACAGAGTAGACAATCTCTTTTCTGCCGATTGTTTGACTGCTTCGTTGGTTAAGGTTCAATACGAATCACCGCTTTTTTGCCCGATGGATATCCTGGGGCTTCATAAATAAAGGTCTGAGCGTAAGCCAAGTCACCGGCACGCGGATAAACATATCCTTCCAATCGTGCTGAACAGAGGGGGCAATGGGACTCAGATACGGGATTCCGAAACTATGCAGCCTCATCAAGTGGATACAGATCATGATAAAGGTCAGCACGATCCCATACAGTCCCAAAAAGCTTGCAGCAATCATGATCGCAAAGCGCAGCATTCGAAAAGAAATGCCTGCGCTGTAAGACGGAATGGCAAAGGAGGATATTGCTGTCAGTGCCACGATGATGACCATAATCGGGCTCACGATCCCCGCCTGAACCGCAGCCTCCCCGATCACAAGTCCTCCGACAATACCGATCGTTTGACCTATCGGTTTCGGCAGGCGAATTCCCGCTTCGCGCAGCAATTCCAGTGTAACTTCCATCAGTAAGGCTTCGATCACTGCAGGAAAGGGCACCCCTTCCCGTGAAGCAGCAATCGAGAATACGAGCTTAAACGGGATCATGCCGGGATGGAAAGACAGGATGGCAATATACAGCGCGGGAAGAAACAAGGTAATTCCGATGGCCACAAGACGCAGCAAACGTATCAGCGAACCAATGCTCCATCGTTCGTAATAATCCTCCGGGGAATGTAACAGGGAAATGAAAGTAAACGGAAGCAGAAGCACAAAAGGGGTACCGTCCAGCAAAATCGCTACTTTTCCCTGCAGCAGGGCGGAAGTGACTTTATCCGGTCGCTCGGTATTGAGGATCTGGGGAAACGGCGATAAAAAGCTGTCCTCGATCCATTGCTCCACCGTCCCGGATTCAGGGGCATAGTCGAGATCCAGCGACTTCAGCCGGCGGTTGACTTCTTCGATCAGCTCCGGATTCGTCAATCCTTTAATATAGACGACCGCAAGCGACTGGTTCGATCGCCTGCCGATGATATGGGGGTCGATCGTCAGATTGGGCTCGCGAATATGTCTTCGCAGCAGGGAGATGTTAGTGTAGATGCTTTCCGTAAATCCTACTCTCGGGCCGCGCACCAGCGCTTCGGTTTGAGGTTCCTCAATGCTCCGTCCCGGCCATTTGCGGGTTTTGATCAGCAGGACCTCATCCGTACCCTCCAGCATAAGAATCGTATCGCCCGAAAGAATGACCGGAATGACTTCATCCCAGCGTCTCGTTCGGTTGGTGATCTGCAGGGATATCATCCGATTCTCGATTTCATGGAGAACATGCCGCACATCCTTCATGGATGACGCGTATTGCTCCGGGTTATGCTGAATCGGCTGGATAATCTGCTCCTTAATCAACAACTGATCGGATAATCCTTCCAAGCTGACAATGGCCGAGGTATATGAAACACCCCCAACCTGAAGCACTTTGGTGGTGAGGTCGCTGGGGTCATTGAGCAACAGACTTAATGTTTCCAGGTTTTCCTTTAGGTGCGTTGACAGGAATTCAGGCGTTTGGCCAGGCTGCTTCGTCTTCATGTGACCTCGACTCCTTCAACCATATTCTCCGTTATGATACCCTCTGAAATCCATTTTTATCCGTAACAGAAAAAAGGCTGCTCCTACCGCTTAACGGATGGAACAGCCTATGAAACAACTTTCTATAATCTAAAACGAGACAAGGTCTCTTTCAGCTCATTCGATACATTCTCAAGCTGTGTTGACAGATTGACCAGCTGACTGCTGACGCTTTGCTGCTCTGTGGAGAGAGAAGCCACCTCTTCCGAAGTTGCGGAGGATTCTTCGGCTACCGCGCTCACATTGCTCATCGCTTCCGAAAGCACATTTTGAGATTCATTCAACTCATCAATCGAATGCGTGACGGAATCCAAGCGATCGATAAATTCTACCATCTGCTGTTGAACGGATACGAAGATATCGTTCGTTTCCTTAACGGCATCCATCTGACCTTTGAAGAGCGGGTTCGCATCGAGCAGTACCTGCACGGTTTCGTTCATCTCGGCCATGATGCGGTCCGTAATTTGGCTGACCATATCGATGGATTGCCTGGATTGGTCTGCCAACTGGCGGATTTCATCGGCCACGACCATGAAGCCTTTACCGGCTGCTCCGGCACGGGCCGCTTCGATCGTTGCATTCAAGGAGAGGATGTTCGTTTGCTTAGTGATGTTCTGAAGCACATCAAGCACTTTGGCAACCGAAGATGTCGTTTCCTTCAAGCCATCAACCTTATGCATCATCGAGCGGGTCATATCCTCGGTCTGATGGGTCTTATCCAGCAAGTCGCTCAAATGCTTCGTTCCCAGCTCACTGGAGCTTTCTACGTGACGGGCCGATTTGCCCATCTCTTCGTTAGCCGTAACAACGATTTGCATCTGCTTCGAGATGTTGTTGGTCAGATCGCTGCCACGCTCTGCTTCAACTGCCAGACTGCTGGCTCCGTTCGCAATTTCCTCGGTAGCCACGGCAATTTCTTTGGCCGAAATCGCAGTCTTCTTCGAGGCATCGCTTAATTCTGCAGCCGTTCGAAGCACTTCCTGGGCGGTATTGCTCGTTTGCTGCACGAGTCCGGTAATCTGCTCCATCATATCGTTGAAGCTGGCCGAGAGCTGACCGATTTCGTCCTGGCTCTTATGGTCTGTACGAACATTCAAATTCCCTTTAGCGCCTTCCTTCATCAGCAGGTTCAGCTTGCCTATCGGACGGGCAATCATTCTTACCATCCAAATACCGATCAGAATGGCAAAAATAACGTCGATCGCAGCCACGATCAGCGTGATGACCAGTATGCTGGAGGCATCCTTCGTGAGCTCGCTGGTTTGGACAGAGCCTACGAGCTTCCAATCGTTCGTGCTCAGCGTATTGTAAACCGCCAGTACATTTCTTCCTTCCTCATCCTTCGTTCTTACGTCATCCGTTTTGGTGTCGGCCGGAAACTCTTTCGCAAACGTCCAAGCGGTTTCCGAACCCACGATGGAGGAATCGCTGGAGGAAACAACGATGCCTTCCGGACTGATCAATTGCAGTTGACCGTTCTCGCCAAGGTTAATTCCCTTCAGCTGGGCATCCAGCACCGAGGCGTTCAGTTCAAACATGACGACATACGTAGACGTCAGGTCGTTCATGGAACCCAAGGAGCGGGCAATCGTGAAATACGGAGCACCGCTGTTCTGCATCGTTGGCAGCCACATAATCTTCTTGTCGCCTTCCTTCAGTTCGGCATACCAGCTTTGCTCAAGGACGGTTTTGGAGGATTCCGAGGATTGTCCTGCGGATATGATCTTCTCTCCCTTGGAAGGGATCAAATAAATGGCTCTGATGGCCGAGTCCGACGTAATCTGATTGGATAGTTTATCGCGGATGGTCCGCTCTACCGTAAACGCATCGTACTCGCTTAACTTCTTATCCGTGTACTCGGACAACAATTTCTGCAATTCAATGTCATAGAAGATTTGTCTGCCGGCATTCTCGTACTTATCCAGAATGATGTCGATTTTCTCGGAGGTTTGGATAATCGTCTGCTGATTGCCGTTTGCAGCATTCTTCTCAATCGTGTCCTTTGCCTTGTTGTAAGACAGATACCCCAGGACGATCACAAAAAATACAATGGCTGACAAAAAGATCAGGAACAACCGGATTCCGACGGATTTTGCCGGGTTCATCGGCATCCGGCTTATGGCCGTTCCCATGTTGGAAACGAACGACTTGGCAGTATGTATCCCTGATGATGCCGAAGGCGTTTTCTTTTTCTCTTTGTTTCCCCCGGGCTTCTTGTCCTTTTTCGGTTTCTTATCATGCTGCTCAACTTCTGACATTAGCTGTTCACCTACCACAATCATATTATTAATACGTCGGTCCAATCCCCTGAAACGTATTCGTTACTCTTTATTTCGACAATTGGGGGTGTTTTCCTTTGGGTTTTCGCAAAAAAATAATTCTTAAATCCTAATTTTTTTGTAAACAAAAAGAATCCAAGGTCCATCCACAGACCCGGATTCTCAATTGTGTAGTTCTTAAGAACTATGTTTTATTATCCTTTGCGTTTTCGCATCATATCAAAATGACGCACCGGCTGATCCACCTTCATGCGAATGAGCTGAAGGGGATGGCGAGCTGCATCCAGTTCGCTTCCATCCTCATCCTGGATAGGCCCAACCGTCTGCTTAAAGAAGGTCCCTTCCGGCCCGAAAAATTCGATTTGATCCCCCGGCTTAAAGTGGTTCCGCTGCTGGATGACGGCCGTTCCCGAGTGTTCGTCATATTCCATCACCAATCCGGCGAAATCATAAGGCACCGCCTTCTCTTCCGGTTCATAAATATGATCCTCATGGTCCGGCGTATCATAGAAAAATCCAGTATTCAGCGGTCGGTTGGCCGCTTTATTAATCTCCTCGATCCATTCCGGCTTCAATACATAATGGTCAGGGTCGGCCATGTAAGAATCAATCGCCTGTCTATACACATTGACCACGGTCGCAACGTAATGGATCGATTTCATCCGTCCCTCAATCTTGAAGCTGTCGATTCCGACCTCGATCAGATCCGGAATATGCTCCAACATGCAGAGATCCTTCGACCCCATCGTAAACTGATTATCTTCCGGCTGGAACAGCGGGATCTGGGTAACGCCCGGTTTGAACGGGGATGGAGCAGGGGCAGGCTGTTCCATCAGCTGCTGCTCTTCCGACACCCAATGTCCCTGCTCTTCTCGTCCATCCTCGAACAAATCATATTTCCAACGGCAGGATTGGCAGCATCCCCCCCGGTTGGAATCACGGTCCGTAAAATGGTTGGACAATACGCAGCGACCGGAGAACGAGGAGCACATTGCTCCATGGATAAAGGCTTCGATCTCAATGTCAACATGCTCTTTAATCGATGCGATTTCCTCCAGGCTTGCCTCCCGTCCCAGTACGACCCGCGGCAATCCTTCGTCCTTCCAGAATTTCACGGCCTGCCAATTGAGCGTGGACTGCTGCGTGCTCAGATGCACTTCAAGTTTAGGCGCAGCGCGCTTGGCAACCTCGATAATCGCCGGATCGGCAGCGATGATCGCTGCAATGCCTGCTTCTTCCAGGCTTCGCAGGTAGGATTCGATGCCTTCGATGTCCTCGTTATGCGCATAAATGTTGGTGGCCACAAACACCTTCGCGCCGTATTTCTTCGCGAATTCCACGCCTTCTTTCATTTCTTCGAAGCTGAAGTTGTCCGCATTCGAACGAAGGCCGTATTTCTGTCCTCCGATATATACCGCATCGGCGCCATAATGCACCGCAAATTTCAGTTTTTCCAAATTACCGGCCGGGGCGAGCAATTCCGGCTTGTCCAGGCGATAGCGTTTGCCTTTGTATTTTGGCTGTGCCATTGCTTCCATGCTGTCCACTCCTTAATAAACTTGTTCCTTGTAGAAAAATCCAAACGACAATTCGCGTTCCGGATCCTGAATCGCGCGGATTCCGTCCATCCACTCTTCCTGAAATGCATAAGCTGAAGCGTCTGCAGCATAGAGATCGACCGCGTTACGATACGTTCGAATTACAACCTCATTGTAATGGCGCGGCTTCAGCAGGGTCTCCACCTTAAAGCTGTCCACGCCTGCTGCCATCAGCAGATGCAGATCCTCCAGAATGCAGATATCCTCCGAACTCATGATATGGGTGCCATTGATATCCTCATAGATCGGATATTTCTCGTCCTGGCGTTCGGCCTCGATGAGAAACAGGCCTCGCTCTTTGCCCAGGCTGCCGTCATTGACCGGTCTGCCCTGCTGCTGCATGTAACTGTTCACCAGGCGCCGCTTGGAGTGATAGATGTTGGTCATGCCGTGGACCTGGACCTGCGCTTCCAGCTGAAGCTGCGGCTTCATGTCCGTGACTTCGTCCATATTCAATTCACGCGCCAGAATAACCCGGGAGGCGCCTTTGCTTCCCCAGTAATTGGCCGTTGAATAGTTGGTGGCGGTCATTTCCGCATTCCAGTGGAGCTTTACCTGCGGAGCCAAGTCTTTTACGGTGGTTAGCACCGAGGGATCGTTGAATTCCACCGCATCCACTCCGATGTCTCCGATCGCTTTAACATAAGCGGGAAGCTCCGGCAGCAAATCATTGGTCATTAAGTTGTTCAAGCTTACGTACACTTTGCTTCCATGCCCGTGAGCAAGCTGCACGACTTGCGCAATTTCGTCCAGGGTCAAACTGCCGGGCAATCTCATGCCGAAGCGGTCTTCGCCGACAAGCAGCGCATCGGCTCCGGCTTCCAAGTAAGCAGCAGCATCGGCCACGGAGCCGGCTGCCGCCAATAATTCAGGTTTGATACTCATGATGATTTCCTCCCTATTAGAGGTTGTTCAACAAGCCTCTTTCATGCCGTAGGGTTGAGGCGTCGCCTGCCTGCCGCAATCGGACTTGCTGAACACGTCATATTATTGTTGTGCCATCTTTTTGCTGGCCTCGATGTTTTTTAAATGCTCTTTGTACGTTTTGGCAAAGAGATGCTCTTGCGTACCGTCCTTCTTCGTCACATAGAACAAATAATCGGATTTCTCCGGGTTCAGGGCTGCCTGAATGGATTCCAGGCTCGGGCTCGAGATAGGCCCCGGCGGAAGTCCCTTTTGACGATAAGTGTTGTACGGGCTCTCGACCTCCAGGTCGGCGTAAAGCAGCCGCTCCTTCGGCTTATCTAACAGATATTGAACGGTCGCATCGATTTCAAGCCTCATATCCTCTTCCAGCCGGTTATAAATCACGCCGGCTACCAGGGCGCGCTCCTGGTCCGCAACCACTTCCCGCTCCACCAGCGAAGCGATGGTCATGAGCTCATGGAACGTCACGCCTCGCGCCTCCAGTTGGCTCTCCCAATCCGGAATTTCAGCCAAACGCTTCTCGGTTTCCTTCAGCATGGTCTCTGCGATCCCTTTTGCCGTTAGATCCTTCTTCGGCAGTTCATAGGTCGCCGGGAATAAGTAGCCCTCCAGATGATGCCTCAGATTTGCTTCTGCGGGAATCTCTTCCGCTATAGGCACATTCCAGCCGGATGGCTGATCCACAACCTCCAGGAACTCCTTCTCGTCGATGCCGCTCTCGCGAGCGATGGTTTCCGCCATCTGAAGGATCGTATATCCTTCGGGGATCGTGAAACGGACCATTTCCTCAGGCTTCACTTCGCCGTTGTTCATCTTGGATAACAGCTCCTGGAAGGGAGTGCCCGGCGTTGCTTCATAGGTGCCCGCCATGAGACGGCTGCCTTCGCCGCTAAGCTTCAGATAACCTTTAAGTATGAGAGCATTTTTGATCAGTCCCTTTTCCTCAAGCAGATCGGCGATAGAGGATGTGCTCATGCCGGACTCCACGGTGAATTCGACGGGAGTTTCCGAGCTCTGAACGGGTTGCAAACCATTCCATACGTAGAATACGGCCCCGCCTGCAATGAGGATCAGAACCAATGCTGCTATTGCCAGTTTCTTCAATCTACTCATCCCTTCACACCAAAAGGGGCGGACAGCTCCGCCCCTTCCTGAACTTTCATTTGAAAATTAAGCATGTGCCCTGCAGGAGGGAACTTAGTCCTCGTCTCCCTCGGGAAACGTCAGCTCATCGTAGAGCTCGGACACATTCTCCCATTCCTCGTCGTCATCAATGGTGGCCAGCTCCAATCCGCCATCCGCATTCTTCACGATCCGGAGAACCTCGTACTCCTCATCGGTGCGGTCCGGCTGAACCAGAATGGCATATCCTTGACCATCCACTTCAAATTCGGCGGCAATATCATAAACCTCGAGATGGCCTTTATCGTCCTCAAGCTCAACACTCTCCCCGAATGCTTCCTTAAGGGCTTGGGTCCATACGATATTCTCAACCGAAAAATCAGACATCATTCGTCTCTCCCGTCCAGCTCTTCCACGAGCGTATTGAAGGTTTCTTCAACAATGGCCCATTCTTCATCGTCTTCGATCATAAACAATTTCAGGTCTTCTCCGTCTTCCTCATAACGGAAGGCGTAAACCTCGTCGGTCTCTTCTTCTGCAGACTCCCTTGGTACGACCATCATATATTTGGCATCCGAGCCATCCACTTCGAATTTCATGATGACTTCGAACTCTTCCTCGTTGCCTTCATCGTCGGGAATATAAATAATTTCCGGTTCTTCTTCCATACCAATATGCTCATTAGCCATTGTAATCACCCTCACCTTTACCTTTTAGAATCCAAGTAGTTTTGCAAAATCAAGCTTGCCGCCATTTTATCTACAACCTGTTTTCGCTTCTTTCGGCTGACATCGGCTTCAAGCAATGTCCTTTCAGCGGATACTGTTGATAGCCGTTCATCCCAAAGGTGAACGGGTAAGGATAGGGACTCTCGCAACGTGTTTGCGAATTCCATGCAGATTTCGCCCCGCGGACCAATCGTGCCGTTCATATTCTTAGGCAGGCCGACCACAATCTCGCCGACCTCGTTGTCTTTGACGAGTGCGGCAATTCTGTCCAGCTCGCCTTCGTCGCGGCGGCGTTCGATAACTTCAACCCCTTGGGCCGTCCATCCGAACGCGTCGCTGATGGCAACACCGATTCTGCGGTCCCCGTAATCTAATCCCATGATCTTCTTCATCCCTGTGTGCTCCTAACGGTGACTGGCTAAGTAGAACCGGACCAGTTCTTCAATCAATTCATCTCGCTCTTTTTTCCGGATCAAACTTCTGGCATTATTGTGCCGAGGTATATAAGCGGGATCCCCGGACAAAAGATACCCTACGATTTGGTTAATCGGATTGTACTCCTTCTCTACCAGCGAATCGTATACCGAAAGTAGAATGTCCTGGGCGGAAGCCTCCTTTTCATCACCTTTTACATTGAACTTGACTGTCTTATCCATGGAGTCCATGTGTGACACACCTCGCTTCTTCAAAGAACATGTTTACCATGCTTCGTCGAATAAATATTTACCAGCTTGATCTAGTTATATCATAACATAATCCTAAGTCTCTACGGAAATCCAAAGCGAAATATTTAGAGAGTGTTCCAAAAAATTCGGGATTGTGTACAGCAAATGCCGCTTCCCGCTTACGGTCGCCTGCCGTACACAATCTGGACAAATCATGTTTACACGCCCCGGGCTACGAGGTCCTCCGCATGCTGCAGCGCCTGGGCAAGCTTGGAAGCATCCTTGCCCCCGGCTTGGGCCATATCCGGACGGCCTCCGCCGCCCCCGCCGCATACCGATGCGACTTCCTTAACCAGCTTGCCGGCATGATAGCCCTGCTTCACCAGCTCCTGCGGAACCGCTACGACGAAATTCACCTTGTCGCCTGCTTTGGAGCCGAGCACAAGAATGGTCTCGGGCAGCTTGCCCTTCAATTCGTCAGCGATGCCGCGGAGTCCGTCCATGCTGCCGGCCTGTACTTCGGCTGCCAGCAGCGACGTGTTGCCGACCTGCTTCACTTTGTCGGTCAGCTGGCTGGCTTCAATGGCTCCCAGCTTCCCTTGCAGGGACTCGTTCTCCCGGGCAAGATCCTTCACCTGTTGGTTCAGGCCTTCGATCCGCTTCGGCACGTCCGCAAGATTGCTCTTCAGCAAGCCGGCAGCCTGCTTGAGCAGGTCCATTTGGCCCTCCAGGTGCTCATAAGCGTAACGTCCCGTTACGGCTTCAATGCGGCGAACGCCGGAGCCGATGCCGCTCTCGCCAAGCAGCTTGAAGATTCCGATCTGGGACGTGTTGTCCACATGGCATCCGCCGCACAGCTCGATGCTGTAATCCCCGACCTGAACGACACGGACGATATCGCCGTATTTCTCGCCGAACAAGGCCATGGCGCCCATCGCCTTCGCTTCATCAATGGCCTTGCGCTCGATAACGACCGGAACGCTCTTCCATACCTGTTCATTCACGCGGCTCTCAATATCGGCCAGTTCCTCCTGCGTAATGCTGCCGAAGTGGGAGAAGTCGAAGCGCAGACGCTGCGGTTCGACAAGGGAACCTGCCTGATTGACATGATCGCCAAGCACTTCCTTCAACGCTTTATGCAAAAGGTGAGTCGCTGTATGGTTCTTGACGATGTCATTGCGCATAGCCGAGTCGACCTGCGCCTTGACCGTATCGCCCACTTTGAGCTCGCCGAGCTCGACGGTTACGAAATGCACATGCTGTCCATGCGGAGCCTTGAAGAGGCCTTCCACTCGGGCACGCACGGATCCGCCTTCCAACATCCCCTGATCGCTGACCTGGCCGCCGCTTTCCGCATAGAACGGGGTAACGTCCAGAATGACCTGACAGGTCTCGCCTTCACTGACGCTGTCCGCAAAGCTGTCACCGGACACAATGGCGAGCACTTTCGCCTCGCTGACGGTGTCATTATATCCAACAAATTCACTTTTAACCGTATAATCGGAAAGAACGCCGCCTTGGACCTTCATGCTTTCCGTTTCATGACGGGCTGCGCGCGCACGGTCACGCTGTTCCTTCATCGCGGCATCAAAGCCCTCGCGGTCCACGGTCAATCCGTGTTCGGACGCATAATCCTCCGTTAAATCAAACGGGAAGCCGTACGTATCGTACAATTTGAACGCGTCGCTGCCGCTGATGACGGATTTGCCCTGCTTCTTCGCTTCGGCGCTGACGTCAGCCAGGATGTTCAAGCCGTCCGAGAGCGTTTTATGGAACTGTTCTTCTTCCGTCGCAATGACCTTCTCGATAAAGGCGCGCTTCTCAACGACCTCTGGGTAGTATACTCCCATAATATCGCCTACGGTTCCGGTCAAAGTATACATGAACGGTTTGTCCAGTCCGAGCACCTTTCCGTAACGAACCGCGCGGCGGAGCAAACGACGGATGACATAGCCGCGGCCTTCGTTGGAAGGCAGCACGCCATCGCCTACCGCGAATGCAACCGTACGGATGTGGTCTGCAATGACTTTCAAAGCGATATCGTATTCCGTCTTCTCGTTGTATTTTACGCCGGCAAGTTCTGCCGTCTTCTGAATGATCGGCTGGAACAGGTCGGTATCGAAATTGGAAGCCACGTTTTGCAGAATGGAAGCAAAGCGCTCCAGACCTGCGCCCGTATCGATGTTCTTGTTCGGAAGCGGTGTATAGCTGCCGTCCTTGTTGTGGTTGAACTGGGAGAACACGAGGTTCCATACTTCAAGCCAGCGTTCGTTCTCGCCGCCGGGGAACATTTCGGATTCGGGTGCCTCCGTGTCGTATCCTTCGCCGCGGTCATAGAAAATCTCGGTGCAAGGTCCGCATGGTCCTTCGCCGATATCCCAGAAGTTATCCTGCAGCTTGATGATGCGCTCCTTCGGGAGACCGATTTTCTCGTTCCACAGTTTATAGGCCTCCTCGTCCTCCGGATACACGGTTACGGACAGCTTCTCCGGATCGAAGCCGATCCACTTTTTGTCCGTCAGGAATTCCCAGGCCCAGGTGATCACTTCTTCTTTAAAATAGTCGCCGATGGAGAAGTTGCCCAGCATTTCGAAGAATGTATGGTGCCGGCGGGTCTTGCCGACATTCTCGATATCGTTGGTACGAATGCATTTCTGCGAGTTGGCAATTCTCGGATTTTCCGGCTTCACGCGCCCGTCGAAGTAAGGCTTGAGCGGAGCCATGCCTGCATTAATCCAGAGCAGGGACGGGTCATTATGCGGTACAAGCGATGCACTCGGTTCAATATTGTGGCCTTTCTCTGCAAAAAACTCTAGCCATTTGGAACGGATCTCACTAGCTTTCATCTCTACACTTCCTTCAGTCATAATATAGGGATACAATCATTTGTATCCGAACACAAAAAACGCCCCTGAATATAATTCAGGGACGAATGTTCTCGCGGTACCACCCTGGTTATCGTCCATTCATCCTCCAGCATGTCTTCCTTGGATAACGAATACGACGATCGCCTCGTAACAGCTTGATAACGGGAGCCGCCCGGTGAATTTTGAATCACACTCGAAAATTAGCATTCGGCTAGGGACGCTTCCAGGTTCTCGCAGCCAGCCGGAAATTCTCCGGGCAGGAACCTGTTCTCTGGGCAAGGTGCACAAAGCCTACTCGATTTTGTCATCGATTTTAACGGTTATAGGTTTATCATTTCAAGTATATATAGGGGGAATCCATCTGTCAATGCATGAACATGCCTGGTTATCGGCCGAAGGGGTCAACCGGATTTCTTCCTGACATAATAAGCGAAAACATGCTGCAGCAGCACTTTGATGACGGCAAAGACCGGTACGGCCAGAATCAGACCCACGGTTCCTGCCACCTGTCCGCCGACAAGGAGCGCAAATATGATCAGAAGCGGATGCATATGCAGCTTCTTGCCGACCACTTGCGGCGAGATGACATTGCTCTCCAGCGTCTGGCAGACCATATTGACCACCGCCACCAGCAGCACCATCCTCCAGGAAATCGTGGATGCCATCACAAGCGCAGGAGCTGCCCCGAGAAAGGGGCCTAGATACGGGATGATGTTAAACACCGCCACGATGCTGGCCAGCAGCAGCGCGTACGGCATGCCCACGATCATGTACCCCACGTAAGCGAGAACGCCGATGATCAAGCATACCAGAAATTGTCCGCGGACATAATTCCCGAGGGCCGTGTCGATCTCTTTCAGCAGCGTGACGATCGACTTCCGGCGGCTCCGCGGCAGATAGGATACGGCGGTTCGCTGGAACACCTCAAAATCTTTTAATATGTAGAAGATCAGGAACGGAACAATTAACACATTAAACAGGATGTTGATGGTGTTGCCGATATTGTCCATGAAATCCGAAATTCCACCGGCCAGCCTCGACTCCATCTGCAGGAACCAGCTGTTGACGCCTGTCCTTACTCCCGGGGGCAGCAGCCTGCTGTCCAGATTGGTCATCAGGCTTTGGGCGTTCATCGATAATTCAGGCAAGTGCTCGTTGAGCTCCTCCAGCTGCCGGATCAGCATCGGAATCATATTGATCAGAATGACGGCCAGCGAAGTCAGGAAGACGGCATAAATGAGCAGCACCGCAATGCTCCGCGGAACTTTGCGGTCAGAGAGCGTGCATACAATCGGATTCAACACATACGATATGATCATGGCAACCAAAAATGGCGCCAGGACGGCCTTAAGAAAGCGATAGACATCCAGAAACAGCGGGCGCAGCAGCCAGACAAAATAAAGGGAGATGAGTCCAAGCATCAACCAAACCAACAACCGAAACCATTTGTTCTCGGTCAGCTGTTCCACACAGGCACCCTCCTTTTTTCGAAAGCTACCCTGTAGTATATGTACAAGCTTCCAGAAATAAACTAACATTTCCGCCGGCCAAAATGAAAAAGACTCCTGCTACTCAGCCGCACGGGCCTTAAGCAAGGAGTCGTTGATCTTACGCTATGTACGCGTTCTTCAGGAAGACGCGTGCATCTGAGGAAAATCCGGCTGCATGTCATCGCCGAAGAACAAATCATCCAGCGAGCTGAGCGTGCCGTCCTCTTCTACCTGGTATACGGACATTTTCTCTCCGTTAACCGTCAATTCGATAAAGCAACCCCAGCAATAAAACTGGTGGGAGCCGATTTTTCCGATATCTTTGGAACTACAGTTTGGACATTTCATCCTACCTCACCCTATCCGTTCACAGAATTAATGGCTTTTTCCAGACGCTGTTCGCTCATCGGGGGTACCATGACGGCACTCTCGCCGATAGCCATTTCCGCTGTGCAAGGCAGCCATTTGCGACCTTCGATCAAATCCGAGACAAATCCATCGGATATTTCCAACCCTAGTATTGTATTGCCCTGTTCCTGCTCAAAATAAACATCCGATATACGACCGAGCAGGACACCATCCTCTGTCAGGACCTGCATCTCTTTCAATTTGCGCTTGCCCAAAAGGTACGTAAGCGGTATATCGTTGGCGCCCAATTTGCGGACAGCCTCTTGGCTCCGGATCATGACGGCATCTTCCCCGTAGGCTACGATATCTTCCCATGAGACGCTTTTCACATGAGAGGAAAACAAAGCCTTGCCTTCAAGCTCCAATCCGGTAATCAACCAGTTCTCATCTAGTATAAAATCGTGGATTTTGCCGATTTCCTTACCGTTCTCCACGTCGAATACAGCCAGTCCGATCATTTCTTGAAGTTTCATAACCGTGGACACCTCCTCATCCTTCATGGTTTGAAATCAACCGCGGTTCCCAAAAAACGCTGACCGACGGGCAATTTCCAAGGATGAAATGGACGAACGCATACCCCCTATTCCGTAGAAGGAGAAATCCCTTAACATCTATTTACGTAACCGATTAAGGATGGTTCCAATTTTTTGGGCAGTGTACTCCATTTCTTGAGTAGTATTACCCAAACCGAAACTAAAACGAATCGCGGAGCGCAAAACAGGGTCAGAAAGTTTCATTGCTCGGAGTACATGGGATATTTCCAGGGATCCCGACGTACAAGCCGAGCCGCTTGCCGCCGCAATTCCTTCCATATCGAGGTTCATCAGCATCGTCTCCGTATTGGCACCGGGAAAGCTGATATTCAGGATGTGAGGTAGGTGATGTTCCGGGTTTCCATTGATCACAAAAGAATTCTCGCCAATCTCCTGACGAAGCCCGTCAAGGAGGGTCGATCTCAGTTCGCGATAATGCTGGATTCGCGTCTCCATATTCTGCACGGTCCATTCCACTGCCGCCGCAAAACCGGCGATTCCGGCCATATTCTCTGTTCCGGCCCGGCGCTTCTTCTCCTGCAGCCCTCCGAACAGACGGGGAGATACGCTGAGTCCCCTGCGGACGACCAAAGCGCCTACGCCCTGCGGCCCGTTGATTTTGTGGGCGGAGAAGCTCCACATATCCACCGGCAGCTCGCGGCAGTTGATCGCCTCCGAGCCCAATGCCTGAACGGCATCGGTATGGAATACGATTCCGCGGCTCCGGCATAACTCGCCGATTTCGGCGATCGGCTGAACGGTGCCTACTTCATTGTTGCCGTACATGATGGTCACCAGCGCCGTGTTGTCCTGAATCGCGCCCGCAATGTCCTCTACAGAAACACGCCCTGTAGGGTCCACCGGGACATAGGTAACCTGGCAGCCCCGCCGTTCCAGCTCATGGCAAGTGTGGAGCACCGCATGGTGCTCCACCGCTGACGTAATCACATGTCTGCCTTCCACGCCCAAGGACTCCAGCAGTCCCAGAACAGCCAGGTTATCGCTCTCGGTCCCGCCTGCGGTAAACACCAGCTCGTCCGAATGGCATCCCAACAAAGACGCTATTCGATCACGCGCCCCGTTCACGATCTTCTTCGCTTCCCGTCCAAAAGCATGGACGCTCGAAGCATTGCCGTATTGGCTCGTCATGACATTCATCATCCGCTCCGCAACCTCCGGATGAACCGGGGTTGATGCGGCATGATCCAAGTATACTGATTTCATCTCCGTCGTCACCCTTAAATGTAAAACATATAGTTGTCTGCAGCAGACTGTTCATGGTAATTGATCAGATAGTCCAGCGTCGTGGAATCCAGCACTTCAGCGATGCTGTCGCGGATCCGGAGCCAGAGGTCACGCTTCGCCGGATCGTCCTCTTCCGTAAAATCGACGGGGGATATCGGCCCTTCCAGAACGCGGATGACGTCCCCTGCCGTGATGGATGCCGGGTCCCGGGAAAGGATATATCCGCCGTATGCACCGCGGATGCTCTTAACCAAGCCCGCATTCCGCAGCGGCGCGATCAGCTGCTCAAGATAATGTTCCGACAGCTGGTTCTTCTCGGCTATGCTCTTCAGCGAAGTCGGCCCTTCGCCGAACTTGGCGGCCAGCTCCATCATAATCGTTAATCCGTATCTTCCTTTTGTTGATATCTTCAAAGGTGACACCTCTTTCGGTAATTTGTATATTATGTCCATCCTGTACATGAGTTGTAGGTGGCGGGCGAGCGATAAATACGTCGTAATCCATGAGTAAAGCAGCTTATCCTGTATTTTTCTCCGTATTCCGATCATTACCCTCAGCTTATCGTAACATATCCTGGACCCCAATGGGTAATATTCCAGCTGGAAACTCGAAAAATGTTCACCCTGAGTGGACAAAATGAAGCGTGTGAACCTTGTTCCAATATGTTAAAATACCTCCATGGGCACAATTCAATATGAAAATGGTGATAACGATGTCAAAAGAAAAACATAACACTCGTATCGTTGTCGGCATGTCGGGAGGAGTCGACTCCTCCGTAACAGCGCTCCTGCTCAAACAGCAGGGCTATGAAGTGATCGGCATCTTTATGAAAAACTGGGATGATACCGATGAGCTTGGCTACTGCACAGCCGAAGCGGACGCTGAAGACGTGCGCCGCGTGTGCGAGCAGCTCGACATTCCCTACTATACCGTCAATTTCGAGAAGGAATACTTCGATAAAGTATTTTCCTATTTCCTCGATGAATATAAAGCCGGGAGAACGCCGAACCCCGATGTCATGTGCAACCGCGAGATCAAATTCGGCGAATTTCTGAACAAGGCCATGGACCTGGGAGCCGACTACGTCGCTACCGGCCATTACGCCCGCGTCATCGAGGAGGACGGACAGTACCGGCTGCTGCGGGGTGTGGACAGCAACAAAGACCAAACCTACTTCCTCAATGCGCTGAGCCAAGAGCAGCTTGCCAAGGCGATGTTCCCGATCGGGCATCTGCCGAAACCGGAAGTCCGCCGACTTGCTGAGGAGGCCGGGCTGTATACTGCCAAGAAAAAAGACAGCACCGGCGTTTGCTTCATCGGCGAGCGGAATTTCAAGGAGTTCCTTGGACAATACCTTCCCGCCCAATCCGGCGATATGGTGGACATTGTCACCGGTGAAGTAAAGGGCCGCCATGACGGCTTGATGTACTACACGCTGGGGCAACGCCAAGGCCTCGGGATCGGCGGATCCGGCTCCGGGGAGCCTTGGTTCGTAGCCGACAAAGATTTGACCAACAATATTTTGTACGTAGTTCAAGGCGATCATCCGAGCTTGTATTCGACCGGACTCGTTGCCTCCGGAATCAATTGGATTGCAGGACAAGACGCTATGCCCAAAGACGCCTACACCTGCACCGCCAAATTCCGCTACCGTCAGCCGGACCAGGAAGTAACCATAACCCCGCGCGAAGACGGAACCGTTCATGTCGCGTTTGCGAAGCCGCAAAAAGCGATCACGCCGGGACAAGCCGTCGTCTTCTATCAAGGGGACGAATGCCTTGGCGGGGGAACGATCGAAACGGCGGATAAAGTTCCTTATTAATCCGCTGAATGATACGCGAAGAGCACACGCTTGATACGGAATATTCCGTAAAGCGTGTGCTCTTTTTTTGCGTGCTAGCGAAGAATATACTCCACGGCAATTCCCTGCTCCATGCTGGCGGCTACATCGATGAAACGCTGATTCGAGCTGCCCCTGAAAGGAAGCGAGACATCCCTGCGCTCCAACTCGAATTTGCCGTCAACGATGACGTCGCACAGCAGGGCCAATTCGCGCAGCTTCGGCTGCCTCAGCAGCGCTTCGAAGGTGAACCCCGTGTAGGCCCATACGTTTTTTGCGGGACAGAGGGACCTGAGCCTGCGTACGAATGCCGCACATTCTTCCGGGGAGAAGAAGGGGTCTCCACCGCATAAGGTCACGCCATCCAGCAAAGGATTGTCCAGGATATCCTGCAGTATCGCCGCTGACATTTCTTCGGTAAAGGGCTCCCCCGCTTCAAAGTTCCAGGAATCCGTATTAAAACATCCGGCGCAGGCATGGCGGCAGCCGCTCACGAATAGAACCGCACGAAGTCCGGGGCCTTCATTGATGCTCTCGGGGATGTATCCGCACACATTCACAAATGCTTCACCCGATCCCGAACCTCGGCCTGCTTGGCCGAATTGAAGCGCTCCGTATAATTGCCCGTTAAATATCCCGTTACCCTCCGCAGCCGCTGGAAGTTTCCATCCGTCTCCAAAGCGCCGCATCCAGGGCACGCACTTCCGATAATGCCTTCGTAGTTGCATGCCGGGCACCGGTCGACGGGATGGTTAACGGAGAAATATCCGATGTTCTGCTGCAGGGCAAACTGCACGATGTCCCGGAAAGCAGCCGTATTCTGCCTTGCGTTGCCGTCCAGCTCCACATACGAAATCGCTCCGGCGTTGCACAGCTCATGGAAAGGAGCTTCGGAACGGATTTTGCGGTAGGCGGCCATCGGATAGTACACGGGTATATGAAAAGAATTCGTGTAATATTCGCGGTCAGTCACACCCTCGATCACCCCGAAGGTCTGCCGGTCGAGCTTCGTAAATTTCCCGGATAACCCTTCTGCCGGCGTGGCAAACAGCGTGATGTTCAGGTTATACCTTTCACCGGCTGCATCGCAAAACCGGCGCATATGCCGGATGATCTCGATCCCCAGCCCTCGACTGTCCTCATCCTCGCCGTGATGCCGTCCGGTCAACGCCTTCAGGCATTCGGCCAGCCCGATAAATCCAAGCGCCAGGGTGCCGTGCTTGATCAGCTCGCGCACCTTATCCTCCGGCGCCAGCGCCTCGCCGCCTTCCCACACGCCCTCCCGCATCATGAAATCGGACGCTTTGGCCGGTTGGTCGGCCTGCAGCTCGTAACGGTGAATCAAGCCCTCCACCGCAATTCTCATATAATGATCCAGCTGTTGATAGAAACGGTTCAGGTCCGGCACTTCCCGCTTTCCTTGAACGATGCCATGTTCAATCCCGAGCCGGACCAAATTGATCGTATTAAAGGACAGGTTGCCCTTGCCGCTTAGGCGGTTTCGCCCAAAGCGATCCGAAATCGTGCGGGTCCTGCAGCCCATGGTGGCAATAATCGTGTCCGGGTCGCCCGGGTTATAATAGACGAGATTAAACGACGCGTCCACGTTGACGAAATTCGGATAGAGCCTGCGGCTGGAGCACTCGACGGCTTTCAGGAACAGGTCGTAATTCGGCTCGCCTTCCGCCTGGTTGACCCCCTGCTTGCACTGGAAAATATGCTGCGGAAATATCGGCGTCTCTCCCCCGCCGAGCCCCTTCATCGTGGCATCCAGCAGGGCGTGGGACACCAGCCTTCCTTCGGTTGACGTGCACATGCCGTAATTCAACGAAGTGAAAGGAATTTGTCCGCCGGCCCGGCTGCTCATCGTATTCAAATTATGGATCAAGGATTCCGCGGCCTGCTTGGTTTCATTCACCGTTTCATGATAGGCATAATGGTATATTCGCGGATATGTGTCCTTCAGCAGCTCATTGTCTATGTATATTTCGTGATCCTCAAGAGCTATTTTATACGGCCGATCCTCTCCCAGCCCCGCTTCTCCGAAGTAGGCCAGCCCTTTGCGAAAATGCCGACGAAACGATTTGCCGACATACGGCGCGAGATCCCAATCGATTTTGCTGCCGGACACGCCGCCGAATTGGCTGTTCTGCTGGGATTGAAAGATGATGGCTACCAGCGCCATGGCGGTCATGATGCTCTGCGGCGGCCTGACCGATCCGTTACCGGTATTGAAGCCCTTGGCCAGCAACCGGCCGAACGGGATGAAGATGCAGTTCGTCGTTCCCAGCGCATACTGGTCCAGGTCATGAACGTATACATACCCATCCCTCACCGCTCTCGTGAGCTCTGTCGGCAGGATGAATTTGCTTGCCATCCATTTGGCGTATTCGGAGCCGATCCGGCTCATTTTTCCGCTGAAGGATTCCCCGTTCAGATTCGCGTTCTCCCGCAGCAGGTCCAAATCGGTTACCCCGATCACATCCCTGCTGATCTTATAAAGCTCTCCCCGCCGCATCCGCTCCAGATCGCGGGCCTCCCTGTAATGTTGATAGGCAGCTGCTACTTCGGGATAACCCGTGCTTTGCAAATGCTCCACAACGAAATCTTGAATCTCCTCCACGCTAACCTGGTCCATCCCCGCAGTGGCATGGGCAACCTCATCTCCAATCCGCAAGGAAGCATCCTTGCGGGAAACACCCTCTACCGCCATAAAAGCTTTATCCACCGCCTCCACGATTCGGATCGTCTCAAATTTTACCAGGCATCCGTCTCTCTTCATGACCTTCATGAATAGGAACAACTCCTCTTCTTCATATCGTTAACACACTATATATAGTTTTATTTTATCAAATTACATCCATATATAGTTTAGTGCTGTGATATAGGTCACGATGGTCGGTCTTTAAAATCGAATAGGGCTGCACTTACGCGTAACCCTGAAGGGGATACTGCCCTACAAAAAAAAGGCACCTCGGGCGATCCTGGGATCAACATCGGGTACCTTCTTGTTTGACCAATAACAATTTAACTTTCCACAGGAGGCATCGGGGTTGGCGTCGGCTTGGCATAGCCGGTGCTGTATTTCTCGTCGATCGCGGTCCGGATATCCGTTAGGCTCATACCCTCACTGCTCATTTTGGCAGATTCCACGGCAATGTCCAAACACACCCCGCAGCGGGTGCCGTGATCGTCCCACACCACCGTGCCGTCCTCCTGAATCTCATCGATAAAACAGTTCAGGTTGCTCTCATGACCGGCACTTTCCCCGCAGCCGCAGTAACAAGGAATGTATTTCAGGACATCACTCACCTGCGCGGACAAAGCATAAATCGTTTGGAGCTCGCTGGTCTGGCTCTTCAAAAAGGTCGGCAGCTCATCGATCGAAGACGTCGCCTCCTGGATATCCCCGTTGGACAGCTGCGTCTGATGTCCGTGCTCATGCGCCGCCTCGGCTGCCTGTCCACCAACGACCTGCTCCTGGGCGCTTTTTCCCGAACAGCCGCTCAGCATAAGGCCGGCGGACAGCAGCAGGATGACAAACCGTTGTTTCCCTGTTTTCATCATTCATTTCCTCCATTTAATTAAGCTAGCGGCCGTAAATCCCGTTATCGCCTTACGACCCTATTCTTCGCGTCGTAATCGCTGGTTGTGGGCGATCTTGGCTTCGTTCCCCTGCTCCGTGGCCTGATAGAACACCCGGCGGGAGAGCTCCTTCGGCAAATACTCCTGCTTCACGTAATGGCCCGGATAATCGTGCGGGTACTTGTAGCCCACATGTCCCAGCTTAACCGCCCCCGAGTAATGCGCATCGCGCAGATGCAGCGGAACCTCCGCCGATTTCACTTCATTCATGGCGGACATCGCGCGGGATATGGCGGATACAACGCCATCGGATTTCGGGCTCTCCACGGCGAACAGGATCGCCTGGGCGATATTCAGCTTGGCTTCCGGCCAGCCGTTGTTCCGGTAGGCATCCAATGCGCTTACCGCCTGCACCATGGCTTGGGGATTGGCCAGCCCGATATCCTCGCTGCTGGCAGCAATCAGGCGGCGGATGAACACCATCGGGTCCATGCCGAGCTTTTCGACTGCATACAAAAACCAGAACAGCGCCGCATCGCTGGAGCCCCGAATGCTCTTGTGAAAGGCGGACAGCACATCATACTGCGTGGACTCGTCCGCACGCACGGTAGGCCGGCGAATCGATTCCTCCGCCACCTCCAGCGTGATATGGACCGTACCGCTTGCGTCCGGCGGCGTCGTCATCGCGGCCAGCTCCAGCGCATTGAGTGCACGCCGGATATCCCCGTTCGCCATGGCTGCAATGTGCTCCAGCGCTTCCTCATCGGCCTTGAGATCCATGAACCCAAGACCCTTTTCCTGATCGATCAGCGCGCGCCGCATCGCGATCATGGAATGGTCCTTGGTCAGCGGCTGAAGCTGAAACAAAGTGGACCGGCTCATTAGAGCCCCGTTGACATAATGAAAGGGGTTCTCGGTCGTCGCGCCGATAAATATGATGGTGCCGTTCTCCACGGCAGGCAGCAGGGCATCCTGTCTGGAGCTGTTGAAGCGGTGCACCTCATCCAAAAACAGGATCGTTTTGGTGCCGTACAGGCTGCGGTTGCTCTGGGCTTGTTCAATGACTTCCCTAACGTCCTTGACCGTGGCTTCCACCGCGTTCAGCCGAACGAAATGCCCCTTCGTTTGCTGGGATATGATATGCGCAAGCGTTGTTTTGCCGCATCCCGGCGGGCCGTACAATAAAATCGACGAGACCTGGTCTGCCTCTATGGCCCGCCGGAGCAGTTTGCCCGGTCCGATAATATGCTCTTGTCCTATATATTCATCCAGCGACGAAGGGCGCATCCGATCGGCCAGCAGCCGGGAGTCCCGGTCCCCTTCACGCCCGATACTGAATAAATCCATGGCTACACTTCCTTGTCTGATATCGATGCAAAAATAAGTCGTTTCCATTCAATCCATCACGCTCTATCATATCATATTCGAATTCGCCGTGCCTGCGCTGCGGCAACTTCCTGTCCTACGCTTCATTCGTCCCATGGCTCGGATATTGCATTTTATTTTGATCATATCCAACTTTTATCGAACCGGAAGCGTTTCATATAATAGGGAAGCGTTTGAAAAGCCTGATCTGGGGAGAATGTGATGACGACTCGCAAAAAATCCGTACGCAAATTGTATAACGCGGTGATCCATATGACGTTCAGTATACTGGGGCTCTACCTTCATGCCAGCACCTATCATCTTTTACAAGAAACATTCGGCCCCGGTTACCTCGACGATGAGAGACTGGCGATGAACCTGCTGTATGCCGTTCTTATCCTGCAGTTCCTGCTCGGCTTGTACGTCTTCATACGTTCAGCCATCATGCTTTACGAGTACAGGCAGGGAATCCGGGGTGAGGATGACGACGAGGTCTTGTTATGAAGCGTGTCGCTTAACCACTATCCACGAAGGGAGACTATGGAATTGAAACGAAAGCCTATGCGAAAAATGACCCTCTTCATCCTTCTGGCCGCTGCCTGTTCCATCCTTGCTGTCTGGACTTTGATCCGGTTTATCGAAAATCTGGGCTCCTCCTACCAAATGCTTGGTTAACCCCCTAGCAAGCCCCTGCACAACAAAAAAAGTCCCGCAGAGGCTAACACATGCTGCCATGTGAATCCCTGCGGGACTTCCGACTCTCTCTATTGACATTCCGGGAGCCGACAGCCGCTGCGCAATCGCACGATTAGTCCGCCGGCCAACCGTTCGCCATGATCTCTGAATTCTCTGCCATGATATACGAAGGCAGCGGCTCCCCGTGCAGCAGCCACAGCTCATGCAGTGCACGCGTACAGCCTACATACATTAGCTTGGCATCCCAAGCTTTCTCCGCGTAATGCGCCCGATCCGCATCCGCCACCACAACGGCATCGAACTCAAGCCCTTTGGACAAGTACACGGGGAGCACGGAATATCCGCCCTGATACGTTCCTTTGCTGCCATCGATCAGATTCAACATCGGCCAGGACGGGCTTAACTCCTCATGCAGCTCTTTCGCTTCCCGCAAGGTGCGGGTGAGAATGGCTACCGTCCGGTATTCCTTGGCAATGAGCGCCCCCATGGCCCGCTCCAAATCCTTCCTTCTGGCGTTCGCGGCATCATAAGGAATGAGGCGGACGGCATCGCCGCTACGGAATACGGGCACGGCGAGCAGGTCGCTTGCGACCCCCTTCTCCAGTATCCCATTGGCAAATTCAATGATCTCCATCGTGGAACGGTAACTGCGCGTCAGCGCAAAATAAGCCGTTTCCTCTTCCTTGAACAGGGAGCTCATTTCTTCCCATGCATGCACGCCGCGATACGCATGAATGCCCTGCGACAGATCGCCTAGTATGGTGAAGGAATGTCCTCTTACGAACAGATCCAGCACAGCCACCTGAAACGGAGAGAAATCCTGGGCTTCATCGATGACGATGTGGTCAAACCGCTGCTCTGAGGAAATATCGTTCAGCAAGCAGTGGAAATACAGCAGGGCAGGCAAATCCTCTTCCCGGACCACATTCTTCTTCAGATCTTTGCGCGTTGCGGCCAGTACCTCCGGCGGAATAAGAGCGGAGAGCTCTTCGACCCAGGAGCCGGCCGCCTTGACAGCTTCAAACAATTGCTTATATAGGGAAATCGGCTCAAATTTCGGCCAGCGATTGGCATAAGCTTTTTCGCGTTGTGCCGCTTTTTTCTTCCGTTCTTTCATCACGGCCGCCGATGGCGATTTCTTCAGCTCCATCTCGACCCAGCGATGCAATCTGGCGAGCAGCCGTTCCTTTCGTTTCGCCAGCGGATAGGGCTTATATTCCTGGTAGAACCATTCCGCAATCGTCTCCTGCTTCAGGATGGCTCCATCCCATGGAGAGAAATCCCCGTCCGGAAGGGCCTCTGCTTCGATGTACTCCACGCACCGCCGCACGATATCCATCAGCCTTAAGGAGCCTTTATAGCGCCCGCTCACATTATCGTCGATATCCGGCGTCCCTTGGCCCGGTTCCGTCTCGAACCACTGATGAAGCGTCTGCGCATGATCCTCCGAGGACAGCTGAATATCAAGCAGCTTCGCCGCCCAATCGCCAAAGGTCCGCTGCTGAATATCGCCAACTCCGAGCTCGGGCAGCACATCGGATATGTAATCCAGGAACATGAGGTTTGGCGCGAATATGATCATTTTCTCGGCCGTTACCTGCTCCTTGTACTGGTAGAGCAAATAAGCCAGCCGATGCAGCGCCACCGTCGTTTTTCCGCTTCCCGCCACCCCTTGGATGATGAGGGCGGTGTTCTTGGCCGCCCGGATGATTTTATCCTGCTCCGCTTGGATCGTGGACACGATATCCCGCAGCCGGTTATCCTTGTTCTCACCGAGACGGTAGACCAAAAACTCATCGGATACGGCAGGTCCGCCGCTTTCCCGATTGTACGTGTCCGATACCCGCTCCAAAATTTGCTTGCGGATCACGACGTTTCGTTTTAAATACACAAGCCCCTCGATGATTCCTTCGGGCGCTTCGAATGAAGCCGGATCGGTACCGCCCGTAAAGGAGTAGAATAGACTCGCGACCGGAGCCCGCCAATCAATCACCATCGGGTGATCACCAGCGTCCGCCTTGTCGAAGCCTATCTTCCCGATGTAGAGCGGTTTCTTCGCCCCCGTTCCGTTCTCTTGAAAATCCAGCCTTCCGAAATAAGGCTCCGGCAAGCTTTTGGCGAGGGCCTGCCGTTTCTCTTCCCGGCCTGCCTCGAGCACCTGCTCCGTAAAATCATGGCCCGTGTATACCGGAATACCGCGCAGCCGTTCAAGCTGACGGTCAATTTCAACGATAACCTCGTTTAGCCTTGACTCTTCTTCTTGATAGGCACTTTGAAAAGATTCTGACACTTTCAGTTACCTCCTAAGAACATATTTTTTCGTATCGAAGTCTGGCTTTAGGGCCGTGACACAAAAAGGAGTTCCATTGTAGCACAACTCGCCGGGATATACTAGCAAAGCGCTGTCACAGGAATTGTATTGTTTGGGTTTGCTGTCCTATTCGCTTGTCCACGGCAGCAAAAAACGCAGCGTCCATTGCTGGACACTGCGTTTGGTTAACCACGCTCAATTTTGCCGAAAGGCTGTTCTTCCTTTCTGCCTTCCTTTTGTCTATCGTTTTCTCGATCCGAGTTTAAATGTGTCCGGACACCCCGTTACAACGAGACGCCGCCTTTTTCGAGCAGCTCTTTCACCGTCACGCTGACCATGATCAGTCCCGCCACAGGCGGCACGAATGCATTGCTTGCCGGCGGCTGCTTCGCCTTCCGGATTTCCGGAGCATTCTCGGGCACGATTTTCTCCGTCACGTCCTGGCGGGGTTTCATCGGCTCTTCCAGAGAGAACACGACCTTGACCCCTTTCTTAATGCCGTCCTTGCGCAGCTTGGTGCGCACGATCCGGGCAATCGGGTCCATGGAGGTTTTGGAGATGTCGGCCACCTGGAACTTCGTCGGGTCCATTTTGTTGGCCGCGCCCATGCTGGAGATGATCGGAATGCCGCGACGCAGGCACTCCTTGATTAAATGCACTTTATAAATAATCGTATCCGAGGCATCGATCACATAATCCAGCTCGTACTTAAACAGCTCTTCATACGTTTCTTCGGTGTAGAACATGTTCAGGGCGATCGCTTCACATTCCGGATTGATCAGTTTGACCCGATCGACCATCAAATCGGCTTTCTTCTGACCCACCGTCGTCGTTAACGCGTGGATCTGCCGATTGATGTTCGTGATGTCCACCACGTCTTTGTCGATCAGAATGATGCGGCCGACTCCGGTTCGGGCGAGGGCCTCCACCGCAATGGAACCCACGCCGCCGATACCGAGCACCGCCACGGTGCTGTTCTTCATCACTTCAAGGCCTTCGGGACCGATGGCTAATTCCGTTCGGGAAAATTGGTGCAGCATAATTCAAGCAACCTCCTTTATCAAGAACAACAGGCTTATTTTTTCTCGTCGCCCGGCTTCTTGGCGAGTTTGATATGCAGCTGCTCCAGCTGTCCTCCGTCCACCTGGGAAGGAGCGTCCATCAACAGATCCGTTGCGCTTGCCGTTTTCGGGAACGCAATCGTTTCACGCAGATTGGTGCGTCCGGCAAGCAGCATGACCAAACGGTCCAACCCGAAGGCGATTCCGCCGTGCGGAGGCGTGCCGTACTCAAAGGCGTCCATAAGATAGCCGAATTTGTCGTGCGCCACTTCCGGCGACATGCCAAGAGCCGCAAACATTTTCTCTTGGATCTCGCGTTTGTAAATCCGCATGGAACCGCCGCCTACTTCGTATCCGTTCAGAACGATGTCGTAAGCCTCGGCGCGTACGGCAAGCGGATCCGTATCCATCAATTCCAGATCCTCGTCTTTTGGACGGGTGAACGGATGATGCTCGGCCACATAGCGCTTCGCCTCTTCGTCATAGCTGAACAGCGGGAAGTCCAGCACCCAAGCAAACTTGTATTCGTTGTCGTTGATCAGGCCAAGCTGGCGTCCGATTTTCAAACGGAGCGCGCCAAGCACGTCGGCAACCACTTTTTTGTTGTCTGCAGAGAACAGCAGCAGGTCTCCGTCTTCGGCTCCCGTGCGTTCTCTTACCGCTTCAATCTCCTGCTCGCTGAAGAATTTCACGATTGGCCCTTTGAATTCGCCCTCTTTCACTTGAATCCAGGCAAGCCCTTTCGCTCCGTAACGGGCTGCATACGGTCCCAGATCGTCAATTTCCTTACGGGTCCAGGTGCCGCAGCCTTTAGCGTTCAAACACTTCACTTCGCCGCCTTTTTCAATGACGGAAGAGAATACTTTGACGCCGCTGCTTGCAACGATATCGTTCATTTCGATCAGTTCCATGCCGAAGCGGAGATCCGGCTTATCGGAGCCATATTTGCCCATGGCGTCGGCATAACTGATACGCTGGAACGGCGTCGCCAGCTCAACGCCGATGGTTTCCTTGAACAGCTTCACCATCAGCTGCTCCATCATGTTCAGCAGGTCTTCCCGATCCATGAAGGATGTCTCGATGTCGACCTGGGTAAACTCCGGCTGACGGTCGGCCCGCAAGTCTTCGTCACGGAAGCAGCGCGCAATTTGGTAGTAACGCTCAAGCCCGCTCACCATAAGGAGCTGCTTGTAGATTTGCGGGGATTGCGGAAGCGCAAAGAATTCGCCAGCGTGTACGCGGCTCGGCACGAGATAGTCGCGCGCGCCTTCCGGCGAGCTCTTGGTCAGAATTGGCGTCTCCACATCCACGAAGCCCTCATCATCGAGGAAGTCGCGGAATACTTTCGATGCTTTGGAGCGCAGCATCAGCGTTTTTTGCATCTCCGGACGGCGAAGGTCCAGATAACGATACTTCAGGCGGAGCTGCTCATCCACTTCCACGCCGTCTTCGATAAAGAACGGAGGCGTTTTGGCTGCGTTCAGCACTTCGATGCTGGTTACTTGTACTTCGATTTCGCCTGTCGGCAGGTTCGGGTTGAACGTTTCCGGATCGCGCTTTACGACTTTCCCGGATACGGCCACCACGAATTCGCTGCGGACTTTATCGGCAACGGCCAAAGCCTCGCCGGAGAAATCCGGGTTAAATACGATTTGCATGATGCCGCTGCGATCGCGCAGATCGATGAACAGCACGCCGCCCAAGTCGCGGCGGGTTTGTACCCATCCGTTCAGTGTTACAGCTTCTCCAATGTTTGCGGTTGTCAGGTGACCGCAATGATGCGTCCTTTTCATCGGTTATCATTCCCCTTTAGTATAATTAAGCCGCTTTACGGCGATTAAACAAATTCCTGTACCAGGCTATCCAGCCTCACGGTTCGCTGCTCGCCGGTCTCCATCGACTTCAATGCGATTTCGCCCCGCACCAGCTCGTCGTCGCCCAGAATGGCGGTATAACGGGCTTGCAGACGATCGGCCGATTTCATCTGGGCTTTCATTTTCCGGCCGAGATAATCGCGTTCCGCGGACACGCCATTGCTGCGGAGTTCGTAGATCAATTTCGCCAATTCCCGCTCGGCGGCTTCACCCAGCGCCACCAGATAGACATCCAAAGGCTTCGAGGCCGACAGATTGACGCCTTGATGCTCCAGAATCAATTGGATACGCTCAAGGCCGATGCCGAACCCGATGCCCGGCTGATCCGGTCCGCCGATCTGGCCGACGAGACCGTTGAAGCGTCCGCCCCCGCCTACCGTATCAATCGCGCCGATGCCCTGGGCCTTGAATTCGAAGGCGGTATGCGTGTAATAGTCCAATCCCCGAACCAGTCTTGGATTGATCTCATACTCGATGCCCATGGCGTCCAGGTACCCTTTGACTTTCTCGAAATGCGTGCTGCACTCCTCGTCCAGGCTGTCCAGGATCGAAGGCGCATCACCGAACTTCCCTTGGTCCTTCTTGCAATCCAGCACGCGAAGCGGGTTGCGTTCCATGCGCGACTGGCAGTCCGAGCAAAGGCTGTCTTTCATCGGTTCCAGGAAAGCAAGCAGCGCACTGCGGTAAGCTGCCCTTACCTCGGGCGTTCCCACGGAGTTAATCTCTGCTTTTACCCCGTTCAGTCCAAGTTCCTTGTAGAAGCTGTACCCCAGCGCAATGACCTCGGCATCGATAGCCGGATCCGCGGTGCCGAACACCTCAACGCCGAACTGGTGGAACTGGCGGTATCGGCCCGCCTGCGGCCGCTCATAGCGGAACATGGGCCCCATATAGTACAGCTTCGTGACATCGGGCTCTCCATACAGCTTGTTTTGCACGTAAGCCCGAACGACGCCTGCCGTCCCTTCCGGACGAAGAGTCATGCTGCGATCCCCTTTGTCCTTGAACGTGTACATTTCCTTCTCTACGATATCCGTCGTTTCGCCGACCCCGCGTTCGAACAATTCGGTCTGTTCGAAGATCGGTGTGCGAATTTCGCGGTAGTTGTACCTCCGGCATAGATCACGTGCCTTTTCCTCGATAAACTGCCATTTCTCGACGGCTCCTGGCAGGATGTCCTGCGTGCCTGTCGGCTTCTCGAATTTCTCGTTTGCCATCTTCATCCCTCCGCGTCCTATGACATACTCACATTTTGAACATGTCCCTTGCTAGATCTGTTTAACTATGGAAAAACTCCTAGGGAGTCATTTCTCAACAAGCCGTGAAACCAAAAAATCTCCCGTCCCGCTGTCCTAAGACAACAGGGACGAGAGATGTTTAATTTATCACCCGTGGTACCACCCACATTCCGGCGGCGACACATCCTAACATGTGTTCAACCATCCGCTTCATCCGTATAACGCCCGGCCGCGCAGTTCGGCTACTGTCTATCCCACCGGTTAACCGGTGCTTGCTTCGCCGTCTGTTCTCGGGGAGGTCATTCGTCCACTCATCAAGCGAATCCTTACAGCCAAGGGATTCTTCTCTGGTCTTGTGGGGATGGAGTACTTGTTCCCGTCATGAAATCCGTTATTCATAAATATAGTATACCCAAAACATTATATTTTTAGATTCTAATGAACCGCCGCACTAAAGTCAAGAAACTTTGCAGAAATTTCCCGAAAAAAGAAAAAGACCTACAAACCACTGTTGTAGGTCCAAAACATATATTATATAAAAAAGGGGGTCATGCTGTTATTATAAACAGGGAATATTAAAGAAAGATTGAACAAACATTACAGTTATATTACAAGCAAGAAAGCGCTTTTATCTCATAGAGTTGAAAAGGACCGCTCCACCAAAGGAACGGCCCTTTTTTGCGTTTCGGGCGGATAAGCCCCCTCTTAGTAACTCATCGCCTGCCGCGTCTATTTGCTAATCAGACATTAATCAAATCGCTCCACATAAGCGTTATTCGCCCGCAAATCATGCACGATCTGATCATAGTCCTCGTCCCTTACCTTAACGGACAGGGTATATCTGAGATCGTCATAATCCCCGTCGGTCACGTCCGCTTCGCGCCATCCGTCGCCGGGCAGATCATCCCTGTCCGGCCGATCCTGGGCGATGTCGCGGCTGGTATCCCTTGCGCCCACAATCACCCCAGGAGCCCCGACTACGCCGCCGGGAGCCCCCATCGTTGTAGCCCCTGCCGTAGCACCACCCGTGCCGGCATTGCCCCATGGCACCAGCGGCACGAGGATATTCCCTCCGCTTCGGACCGAATCCTGAAGCTGTCCTACTTCCAGCTGTTCCGTGTTGTACGTCAGCAGCCTCGTCCTTGCGCCTTCAGCGTCGTCTTCCGTCCTGAAATAAGCTTGAATTTGTCTAGACATGTCCATTCCTCCTTTTTTTCAACCCGCGTGTTTGAAAGATCGGTATTACATGGACAACCATACAGCTAATTTAGCGCCTACAGCGCTTTTAACAGCTCGCGCACGAAGGCCGGCTCGTCTTTCGGAGTCCGGGACGTAATGAAATTCCGATCCACGACGACTTCCTCATCCTTAAAGTTGGCGCCGGCGTTTACCATATCATCCTGAAGCGGAGGATAGGAAGTGATCGTGCGTCCCTTCAGCAGGTCGGCGCTTGCCAAAATTTGCGGCCCGTGGCATATCGAGGCAATCGGTTTGCCTGCCTTGTCCGCCGCTGCAACAAACTGCAATATATGGGAATCCAGACGCAAGTTTTCCGGAGAAGAACCGCCTGGAATAACCACCGCATCATAATCGTTTATGTTGACGTCCGCAATGGCTTTATCGGTTGTGTAGGAAGCCTTGCCCTGTTTGCCCTTTACCTCTTGTCCTTGTTTCAATCCAATGATATCAGCCTGATGCCCCGCTTCCTTCACGGCATCGTAAGGAGTTTTCATCTCGGAATCTTCGAATTGGTCGGCTAGTAGAAATGCTACTTTACTCATCTGGCATGTCTCCTTCCTGAAATGTCCTCGATTTGTTATTACCCTGGAATCTCTTTTTTATAACAGCGGAATTCACGAAAAAGGCCCATGAACGGAGCTTGGCTGCAACAGGCATTGTCTGAAGGAAGCTTTGAGTATGGCGATGATCGGCGAACGTCAAAAAGAGCCTGAGATCATCTCAGGCTCCGCTTATAAAAATCCGCATTTATGACACGCGACGCTGTGCTGAATCTACGATCGGGGCAGCTGCTTCCGCATATTTCCCTTGATGCTGATGAGCTGTGCAGATTCTTCCGGCGCCGAAACCATCCGTTCCGTGCTGGCTGCTTCCCTGACGCCTCCGGTCCCGACCGTCGCAGGCAAACTGCTCCATATCGAAAATTTGGGGGATTGACGCATTTCGTACGGCTCCTTTATTTGCGAATAACAACCTTCGATTATTCACTCAGGATGCCCCATCTCTCCGATATGATGCATGCTGCTATCCTTTCCACGCAGGTTAGGATCGGCTGTCGATAATTAGCGTCACCGGTCCCCAGTTGGTCAACGACACGTCCATCATCGCTCCGAACACCCCGGTCTCCACCTGCAATCCCTTCGCCGAAAGCTCGCGGTTAAACGACTCGTACAATGCATTCGCTTCATCCGGTTTTGCGGCAGCCATAAAGTTCGGCCGCTTTCCTTTGCGGGTGTCTCCATAGAGGGTAAATTGGGACACCGACAGAATCGCTCCGCCCACGTCCTGGACGCTGAAATTCATTTTTCCGTCCTCATCCTCAAAAATCCGCAGCCCCGCTACCTTTTCCGCAAGGTATTTGGCATCCTTCTCTTCATCCTCATGCGTCACGCCGACCAGCACCATCAATCCCGCTTCAATCTTGCCGACGATTTCATTATCCACTGTGACTTGCGCATTCTTGCATCGTTGAATGACCACTCTCATCGGTTTAGCTCCTTCATCTTCAAAAAATAAAACGGCCTGTCTCCCTCAGGATAACAGACCGCATTCGTATTATCCTCCGGGATCGTCATGAACCCCGGGACCATTCCCTTAGCGCATCGTGCCGTCACTGCATGATCCGATGAACGGTATACACATCCTTCACCCGCTTGATTCGTTCCACTACGGATTGGAGATGATCCGTATTGCGAATCAGGATGGTCATGTGGATCATGGCCATTTTGTTCTTGTCGGATCGACCCGTGACGGCGGAAATGTTCGTCTTGCTCTCGGAGACGGCCTGAAGGACTTCGTTCAGCAATCCGTTGCGATCGTGTCCCGTCACTTCAATATCGACGCTGTAATTCGCTTCGACGGCAGTTTCCCATTCCACCTCAATCACGCGTGCCGCATCCTCGCCCTCATCCGTTGTCGGCAGATTCGCGCAATCCGAACGATGGACCGATACGCCGCGGCCGCGGGTTACATAGCCTACAATATCGTCGCCGGGTACGGGATTGCAGCATCTTGCGAAACGCACGAGCAGGTTATCAATCCCTTTGACGCGGACGCCGTTGGTCGGGCGGCTGCGCTTCTCGGCCGGCTTGATTTCCTTCATCTCGGAGGTTAATTCAAGCTGGTTGGCTTCCTCCTGCTCCTTGCGCAGCTTCTCGGTCACCTTCGTACAGATCTGCGCGGCAGTGATACCGCCGAAGCCGACCGCCGATAGCATATCCTCGATATCATTAAAAGCGAATTTCTTGGCCGCTTCCATTAATTTATCGTCCGTCGTCCACTCGGACACGTCAAGACCGAGGCGCTTGATTTCGCGCTCCAGCATCTCGCGGCCCTTCTCGACGTTCTCTTCGCGCTTCTCTTTCTTGAACCACTGCTTGATTTTACTTCGGGCATGCGAGGATTGGGCAATCTTCAGCCAGTCCTGGCTTGGACCGTAGGAATGCTTCGACGTCAAAATTTCCACGATATCGCCGGTTTTGAGCTGATGATCCAGCGGAACGATTCTTCCGTTGACCTTGGCACCAATGGTGCGGTTTCCTACTTCGGTATGAATTCTGTAGGCAAAATCGAGGGGAACGGAGCCGGAAGGCAGCTCGATCACCTCGCCTTTTGGCGTAAACACAAATACCAAATCCGAGAAAAAGTCCATTTTCAAAGATTCTACAAATTCCGACGCATCCTTCGTTTCATGCTGCAGCTCCAATATCTCGCGGAAAAACGTCATCTTGTTGTCGAAGCTGCCCCCGTTGCCTGCTGAGCCTTCTTTATACGCCCAGTGTGCCGCGATACCGAACTCCGCCGTTCGATGCATCTCCCAGGTGCGGATCTGAACCTCCGTCGGCTCCCCGTTAGGCCCTACCACCGTCGTGTGGAGGGACTGGTACATATTCGTTTTTGGCATGGCGATATAATCTTTGAAGCGGCCAGGCATCGGCTTCCACAGGGTGTGGATGATGCCGAGCGTGGCATAACAATCCTTGATATTGTCCACAATAATGCGGATTGCAAGGAGATCGTAAATTTCGTTGAACTGCTTGTTCTTCACCGTCATTTTCTTGAACACGCTGTAGATATGCTTGGGTCTGCCCGACAAATCGGCTTGAATGCCCATCTCGTCAAGCTTCTCGCGGATGCAGACGATGACGTTGTCGATGTACTGCTCCCGCTCCGCACGCTTCTTGTGCATCAAATTCGCAATGCGGTAATACTGCTGCGGATTCAAGTAACGAAGCGCAATGTCCTCCATCTCCCACTTGATCGCGGAAATACCGAGACGATGGGCTATCGGACAAAAGATTTCCAAGGTTTCATAGGAAATGCGGCGCTGGCTCTCCTCGGATTGGTACTTAAGAGTACGCATATTATGAAGCCGGTCCGCCAGCTTGATGACGATTACGCGGATATCCCGTGCCATGGCGATAAACATCTTGCGATAATTTTCGTTTTGCTGCTCTTCTTTGGATCGGAATTGGATGCGTTCCAACTTCGTTAAACCATCCACCAGCATTGCGCAGGTATCCCCGAAACGCTCGCGGATCTGCTCGAGCGATACGGTTGTATCCTCAACGACATCGTGAAGCAATGCAGCAATAATGGACAATGTGTCCATCTGCATGTTCACCACGATGTCTGCAACCGCAAGCGGATGAAGAATATAAGGTTCTCCCGATTTCCGCACTTGTCCGTGGTGGGCTTGCTCCGCAAATTCATAAGCTTCCTGGATGCGGAGAAGATCGGGTTCTTTTATATAGGCGCTGGCCTTTTCGAGTAATCGCTCTATGCCCATTTTGGAGTCCTTCTCTTCCCTTTCTATATAAAATGGAACCCGCCCTTGTCAAAACGTGCAGGTTCCCTCGTGATTGTTTTCCTATCATTATGACGCTTGCGGCGTTATACGTCAACATGTGGAGCGCTCGGTCACTTATAGTATGCCCTTTTCCTGCACGGGGACATCAAAACATGACATGAATTGAATATTTTGACGAACTGTAAAAATTATTGTTGAAAAAACGAACGATTGTATTTAATCTATTAAAGATCGTACGCGAACGGTCCTATATTTAAAGTCCTATAGAGGAGTGAAATGGTTTGCAACGTGAAATTCAAGTAGATGAGAAGCTTCCGTTTGGTCCCGGGTTCCTTCTGAGCCTGCAGCATTTGTTCGCCATGTTCGGAAGCACGGTGCTTGTACCGAACATGTTCGGCGTGGATCCCGGCATGATCCTGCTGATGAACGGTATCGGCACGCTGCTCTACATTTTTTTATGTAAAGGAAAGATTCCGGCCTACCTCGGCTCCAGCTTCGCCTTTATCTCACCGGTGCTGATCGTACTGGCAGGCGATCCGGAAGCCAATTACGGCAAAGCCTTGGGCGCCTTTATCGTGACGGGTATTATCTTCTGTATTGTGGCGTTCATTGTCAAATATGCGGGAACCAAATGGATCGACTTCGTCTTCCCGCCTGCGGTTATGGGTGCCATCATTGCGATGATCGGGCTTGAGCTTGTTCCGGTTGCAGCAGGCATGGCTGGTTTTTTGCCGGAAGAAGGGCAATCCATCGATCCTAAAATCATTACCATCTCGCTCGTTACCCTCGGAGTTACGGTGTTGGGTTCCATCTTGTTCCGCGGCTTCGCCAAAATCATTCACATCCTGATCGGGATCGTGGTCGGATATGCGCTTTCCTTCGCGCTTGGGGTCGTGGACACGGAAAAAATCGCAAACGCGAAGTTCCTGTCGGCTCCGGAGCTGACAACCCCGGTTTTTGATAGCGGGGCGATCTGGACCATCATTCTGGTTTCGCTCGTAGTTATCGTGGAGCACATCGGCCACCTGCTGGTCACCAGCAATATCGTGGGCAAAGACCTTTCCAAGGATCCTGGCCTTCACCGCTCCCTGCTCGGCAACGGTATTTCCACCATCTTGTCCGGATTCGTTGGTTCCACGCCGAATACAACGTACGGTGAAAATATCGGGGTCATGGCTTTGACGAAGGTGTACTCCGTGTTTGTCATCGGAGGCGCCGCCATTATTGCCATTATTCTTTCCTTCTCAGGAACATTTTCCGCCGTGGTAGCGAACATTCCAACACCGGTTATGGGCGGCGTGTCTCTCTTGCTGTTCGGGGTAATCGCAGCTTCCGGCCTACGGATCTTCGTGGAGCAGAAGGTGGATTTCTCCAAAGCAAGCAACATGATCTTGGCTACAATCGTACTGGTAACAGGAATCAGCGGCGTAACCTTGAAGATTAACACGGTCGAGCTGAAGGGTATGGCATTGGCGACCATCGTAGGTGTCATAATGGCTGTCCTCTTCAAACTCTTCGAAATTACCGGGCTCTCCAATGAAAAGAATGATGAGCCGCTCGTGGAAAAAACGCCGGATTGAACCGACAACTTTATTGCAAACAGAAAAATGCCCTGAGCTGATTGCTCAGGGCATTTTATTATTTCCCGGGAAAATCAGGAAGAATAGTGTCGTTTACTCGTACTGCATCAACGTAAATACATCGATGTCATCCAGCTTCGAACGGCCGTTCAAATCCGTCAGCTCGATCATGAAAGCAGCGCCAACAACGTTCCCGCCCAATTGACGGATGAGGTTAACCGAAGTCGCAATCGTACCGCCTGTTGCAAGAAGATCATCCGCAATCAATACATTTTGCCCTTTCTCGATTGCATCGGTATGCATCGCCAAGCGATCTTTACCGTATTCGAGGTCATATCCCACTTCAATCGTTTCGTAAGGCAGCTTGCCGCTTTTGCGAATGGGCGCGAATCCCACGCCAAGCGCGTAAGCCAGCGGAGCACCCACGACAAATCCACGGGCTTCGGGACCAGCTATCACATCAATTTTGAGATCGGAAACCAAGACCTTCAGTTCCTCGATGGCTTTGCGATATACCTCACCATTCTTCAGCAGTGTGGTAATATCCTTGAAGCTGATCCCCGCTTGCGGAAAATCGGGAATGACACGAATATAATCTTTAAAATCCAAAATAATCTCCTCCTGTATAGTTGCGGTTAAGATACGCCTTTTGTACGGGACGTCATCCACTGGGTTAACTGTTCGGTGCCGGCATGCAGCAGATGCTGCTCCATATCCGCCAAGTCGCTTAATTCCCGGAAGTGACGGGATGCGTCGAGCGGTTTTTTCTCCGGCTTCGGTACAAAGGTAATTTGTCCCTGGTCACGCTGAATGAATGCCAATTCTTCAAAGACATCCAGTACTTTGACCAGCATGCGCGATGACAACGAAGTCTGCTTCTGTAGACGTGCTACGACCTCTTTTTCCGGCATGGGAGCGGACGTCAGTCCAGCAAGTGATACGTACAGCTTCTTAAACTGTTCCCGGTCCGGAATTTGCAGCCGTTCGCGCAGGTTCCGGGTCGGATGTAACATAAATATATTGGGAACGGAATGGAAGGCTGACATGAATGCAGCGAGCTGCTCAGCCGTCTCCGGTACATCCAGTACGAACAAAACGGAAATGTCTTCTTGACTGCCGCTCGCGGCGATTTCATTATCCGGCACGATGCCAGCATTCCTATCATATACCCAAAGGCACATATCATACAATTGACTTTTTATTTCCGGATGTGAATCTTTTGCGTACACCACCGCGGAACGGACAGCCGGGCACCGCAGATGCGGCTCCAGTTCAGCTCTCCACCTCTGGATCTCCCGGATCGGTTCTTTGATCCCGCGGTAATCAAACACCTGCTGATAAGGGGCGCAGATATCCTGAATCATGAGCTGCACTTTACGGCTCCCGTTCCATTCATTGACGGAAAGCTCGCCAAGCACATCCACAACCGAACCCACCGGCAGAATATCGGCAAGATGGCCCCAGCCGAATGAGATCGCATCGATAACCTCCCGCTTTTGCTGCAAACGAAGCTTCAGATGTTTCCCTTCTTTGCCGATCTTGCGGACGTCCTTGATGACAACGTCCCGAAAAACGATCTTCGGTACGGCATTCGCCATGCCGAACGGGCCTAACTGTTCCATCTGTTCCAGAATGGGTACGGATACCTCCGACAAACTGGCTTCCAGGTCCGCTTCGCAAACGGCAATCAGATGCTCTGCATCGAGCGCATCCTCCGCATATCGATGAAGTCCCTGTTCGAATGCCGCCAAGCGGTCTCGATGGAGGCTCATGCCGGCTGCGGAAGGATGGCCGCCAAAGTGGTCCATGACGTCTTTGCAAGAAAGCAAAGCCGCATAGATATCGAATCCCGGAATCGAACGGGCAGAGCCTTTACAGTTTCCCGTTTCGGGATCAATCCCGAGAATTACAACGGGGCGGTAAAAGCGCTCCAGGATTTTGGAAGCCACGATGCCGACCACGCCGACATTCCAGCCCTCGCCCGCCAGTACGATAACAGGCGGGATCTCCTGCCCTCTCCAGCGGTCTTGAACCATCCCCAGCGCTTCCTGGACGATGTTTTCGACCACTTGCTGCCGATCCTTGTTCAGTCCGTCCAGCTCCCAAGCAAGGCGCTCTGCCTCTTCCCTGTGCTCCGTTGTAAGCAGCGTAACGGCACGGCCTGCATGGTCCAAGCGGCCGCTGGCGTTAATCCGTGGTGCCATGGAGAAGGCCACGTTAACGGCCGTCACCTGCTCTACATGAATTCCCGATACCTCAAGCAAGCTGCGGATGCCTTCATACCGCGTTTTTCGCATCGATTCGATACCGTGCTTCACAAGCACCCGATTCTCCCCCGTGAGCGGCATCAAGTCAGCGATCGTTCCGATCGAAACGATCTGGAGCCATTCCTCCGGCGGGTCACCCACGAGAGCCTGTGCCAATTTGTAAGCCACGCCTACGCCGGCCAGCCCCTTGAAGGGATACGGGCATGTCGGGATCTTCGGATTGATCAATGCATATGCCTCAGGCAGCACCTCAGGCGGTTCATGATGGTCGGTGACGATGACGTCGATGCCAAGGCTGTTGGCATACGCGATTTGCTCGACCGCACTAATCCCGGTATCTACGGTAATCACCAGACTGACCCCTTGCTGATGGGCCCAATCCAGCGCATGATTATGTAAGCCATAACCTTCATTGGATCGGTGAGGGATATAAATATCATAAGATGCTCCCAAATAACGCATCAGATGAATCATCAATGATGTGCTGGAAACCCCGTCCGCGTCATAATCGCCGTAGATCAGAATATGCTCCCGATCCTCCAGCGCTTTGCGGATGCGCGGCACGGCCTCCCGCATTCCCTGCATGAGATAAGGGTCGTGCGTCAGCTCAAACGTTCCATATAAAAATTCCCGGCCAGCCTCGGCTGATTGTATCCCCCGGGAAGCCATGAGTGAAGCCACGATGGGTGGCAGCGACAAATCATGGGCCAGCCGTTCTGTGATCGTTGACGCTGCCTCTCGTATTCTCCATTCATATTTGGAATACAGCACAGGGATTCACCTTCCTTTTCCTGCCTATTTCCTGCTGTCTTAAAAGCTCCGCCCTTATTGCGGCAGTGTCGGCATATCGTTGTCCATCAAGTCATAGTTCGATTTATACGGGTACCCGGGTTCATAAGGCACAACGTGAACCTTGGCATCCGTAACCTGAATAAATCGATGGGTCAACAGCTTCCGGATTCGCTCGGCAATTTCCTGAGCTTCCAATACGGACGTTCTCGGATTCACGGTGATTTTCACTTCGATGTTCACGTGGCGAATCTGTCCGTATTCTTGAACCTTCAGCTCCTCGATCGTGATCACGCCGTGAACCCGCTGAATCGTATCCATGAACTCGGCTTCGTGTTCATGGCGTTTCTCCTCCGCAAGCGTGCCGTAAACGGAATGAACGATGAGTATATATCCTTTCCGGACCACGAGACAAGCCACGATAAGAGCCGCTATGGAATCCATGTAGAATAGAGGCGACCATTCAAAATAGGAGCCTGCCATGGATAGCGACACGCCGATCAATACCGTTAGCGATGAATATAAGGCAAACCGATGATCAGCCGACAGCATTTCGTACCGGGGATCATGCAGTCTTTTCATCTGCCAGCTTTGATATTGGAATACCGCTTCGTTCACCGCCATCGATATGAAAATTGCAAGGAGCGCCGATGTGGCCGGCGGCTCGAGGTTATCCGATGCCATGGTCTGGATCGCGGATACCGCAATTTGAATGCCGCCCATGATCAATAACACGGCAAATAAGATCGATATGACGGGCTCCGTCGTACTCGAAACGTTCCGTTTGTCCCGCATCGGACTTTTCGTACCGAATATGCCAAGGCTTGGCAACCGGTCCACCAATAAAGTTACGGCATTCGCCGCAGAATGCAGGGCATCTCCGATGAGAGCCTTGCTGCCGGATAAGTAACCGGCTATCCCTTTGCACAAGGCTAATGCCAAATCCGTTACAATGCCTGTCCATAGGACAGTCTCCGTATGATTCAAGCGTTCATTGCTCACTTGAGGCCCCCCTCAATGTCACTGTCGATCCTGTACTCGTCATGCTGCCTGCTGCTAACTTTAGAAAGCCGCGTCGCCTGCGACGCGGCTTTCACTTGTATAGGATCTTCTGATATCTGGACTGCAAACGCCCTTCAGCGGTTTAATTAAATTTCGATTTTATCTTTGCTTGGCTTCGGCGAATTCGGCTTATTGCTCACGTTGCGGCCTTTAAGAAGGAGCCACAACGGACTTGCGATAAAGATCGAAGAGTACGCGCCGAATGCCAAACCGATACAAATGGCCAGCGAGAACATCTGGATCGACTCGCCGCCCAAGAGGAGCATGAAGAATGCAGCGATGAATACGGACAAGGCCGTATAGATCGAGCGCCCGATCGTCTGCGACAAACTTTTGTTAACCAGATCCTTGAGATCCGAGACCCTCTTAATCTTCGCAAACCGCAGGTTTTCCCGTATCCGGTCAAAGATAACGATGGTATCGTTGATCGAATAACCAATGATGGTCAGGACGGCGATGATGAATGTCAAGTCCACCTCTAATCCAAGGATGGAGAAGATACTGATGACAACGAAGGCATCATGCAGGAGCGCTACGATCGCTGCAATCGCAAATCGCCATTCAAAGCGGATGCTGACATAAATGATAATCCCGATACAGGAAATCAATACGGCATAAATTGCGTTTCGTCCCAGCTCTTTGGCCATCTCGGGATCAACCGTATTAATTTCGAAGGTTGCCTTCTCGTCCAGCTTCTCGATGCCGGAACGAAGCTTCTGATCCTGATCCTCGGTCAGCACCTCGCTGAATCGGATGTTGACGCGGTCATTACCCGGAGTAACGCTCGCATCCTCCCCGATTCCGGCATCCTCTAATACGGTATTGATTTGCTCCGTAGTCAACGGTTTGGAGAGTGAAATGTCCACGTTCGAGCCGGATTGAAAATCAACTCCGTAGTTAAGACCGCGAGTCAGGAGAAAAACTAAGCCCAAAATCGTAATTACAATGGATAGTACGTAGAAAATTCTGCTTTTGCCTACGAAATCGAAGTTCTTAAAGCTCACGAATGTCACGCTCCTTTACGCCATAATGGCTCGGTTTGCGGGCCCAACCGATATTCACAAGCAGATTGAGCAGGAAACGGGAGAAATAAACGTTCGTGGCAATACTAACGATGATCTCCAAAATCAATACAAGGGCAAAACCTTTTACCGCACCGGTACCGAATCCGAACATGACAGCGGCAACGAGAATCGTCGTCAAGTTGGAGTCCATAATGGCGCGCAGGGAGGATTTACCGCCTGATTTCACTGCAGATGGCACGCTTTTGCCTGTCTTGATCTCTTCCCGAATGCGTTCATAGGTGATAATGTTGGCATCCACCGCCATACCAATACCTAATATAAATGCCGCAATGCCTGGAAGCGTCAACGTAAAGTCAGCCCATACGAAAATAAGGATCAGCAGCCATGTGTGCAAAATAAGTGCGAAACTTGCCAGCAAGCCCGGTACGCGATATCGGATAATCATGAACAGCAAAATCGCGACGGAAGCGATCAGACCGGCTTCTAAAGTTTTTGTAAGAGATTGCATGCCAAGCGTAGCCCCTACGCTCTGCGAATATTTCTCGACCAGCTTCAGCGGCAGGGCGCCGAGATTGATCGTATCCCGGATCTGCTTCGCTTCATCAAGCGAGTAGTTCCCTGTAATTTGCGCGGTACCGTCCGTTAATACGGCTCGTACCGTTGGAGCTGACAGCAATTGGTCGTCCATGAAGATAGCCAGCTCTTGACCGAGAAGACGTTCTGTAATTTCAGCAAACTTCCCTTTGTCCTTCACTTTAATATCTATCATAGGCTGATTAAGCTGGTCATAGGCTACCGATGCGCCGTTCTCGACGAAATCGTCGCCGCGGAGCTCTATTTTACAGAACTCCTCGCCTTCTTTACAGCCGTCATTGCTTCGGAATGTGAGGTTCGCAGGTTCTTTCATTGTTTTTCGAACTTCGGCCTCATCCGTTACGCCCGCCACCTTCAAGCGAATCCGGTTCGCCCCTTCCGGCGTAACCTCAGGCTCCGATGTTCCCATCGCATCCGCACGCTTTTGCAAGCTCTTTGCGGTTTCCTGCAGCGCTTCTTTGGTAACCTGCTGCCCTTCCATCAACGGTTCTGCTTCATAAAGGATTTCGAATCCACCCTTCAGATCCAAACCTAGACGGACGTCTTTCAGCAAGCCTGGAGTTGTAACGGCCATTAAAATAGTGATCACGAGCACGGTTCCGACGAAACTGATAATTCTCTTCATGCCGTCCCTTGTTCCCCCTTTTTACTCAATATTCCTATTATAGCGATGTCATAAAACCCAGTCAATTTATCAAAATTTGTCGGGCTTATGGATGAACCCTTATATCCGCAAGGCAAAAGGGACCTCTTCGATTAATCGAAAGAAGATCCCTTATATGCTGATATTGTCATATAGTTCATCAAGGCTGTTGCTTTCAAGGACAGAATGTCGTTGACCAATTGGTGGAGGGACGGAACGCCTTCCTTTTCGTACTTGCTGCTGACACAGTTCCAAATATCGTCGCTCGTCACATACTCGTACCCAATCAAATGCATTTCCTCAACCTTGCTCAAGCATACCATCTCAATGGTGCTCATCAATTCTTCCTCGCTCATTTGCTCGAGTTCCATGCATATGGCCTCCTCACTGACTCCCTGTTGTCCCTAAGTTACATTCGACATGACATATGGCTTTCCTTCTATTCCTACCATGTCCAGAAAAAAAAGTAAAGTCATCAGATGGGACAGGTAGGGCATATCCATAAGAATAGCCATGTCGTGTCAACGTATTCAGCCTTAACCAGGGAGTGGGATGGACAGTGAACAAGCAATCGTTTATTAAAGGAACGCTGATTTTACTTGCAGCCGGCATATTAAACCGCCTACTCGGTTTTATCCCCCGGATCGCCCTTCCCCGGATCATCGGACCTGAGGGTGTCGGAATTTACCAATTGGGGTACCCCTTCTTTATCGTGCTCGTGACCATCATCACGGGCGGTATTCCGCTAGCTATTGCCAAAATGGTCGCCGAAGCGGAAGGTGCCGGGAAGCCTGATGCTTCCAAGCAAATTCTGCATGTCAGCCTGATGCTGACGATTACGGCAGGAGCTCTCTTCACGGGACTCAGCCTGCTGCTTGCTCCTTGGGTAACCGGCGTGCTTTTGCCGGACGAGCGTGTATATCAAACCTTCATCAGCATGACGCCCATGATGATCATCATTGCCGTTTCGTCGGTCTACCGGGGATATTTCCAGGGCAAACAAAATATGATCCCCTCTGCAAGTTCCTCCGTTATCGAGACGATAGTCCGAATTATTTGCATGTTGTGGTTTGCGCATCTCCTGATGCCCAAAGGCATCGCTTACGGGGCAGCCGGGGCCATGCTTGGAACAGCCGTGGGCGAGCTGATTGGCATGATTGCGCTGCTGCTGCAATATTCCGGCGAGGGCCGAAGAACGAACAAACTTTTACCTAAGCCACAAGAAGCCGTATCTGAAAAAAAAGCGCCGGAAGACTCTTCTTCGAATAAAGGCATCCTGAAGCGGTTATTCGGCATTGCATTGCCTGTAACGGGCGGAAAGATGGTAGGGTCCTTCTCCTACCTGCTGGAAACGATACTGACCAATCGCAGCCTCGCCATGGCAGGTATCGCGACATCCGTGGCCACCGCCCAATACGGCGCTCTGCAAGGCATGATCATCCCGCTCCTGCTATTGCCCGGTGCGTTGACCGTTTCACTGGCCATCTCCCTGGTGCCTTCCCTATCGGAGGCAGCGGCCCGCAACGACCGGCCTACCATCCATAAGCGAATGAATCAATCCCTTCGGCTGGCTCTTGTCTCGGGAGCTCCGTTTGCCATCATTATGTTTGTCCTGGCTGAGCCGCTGTGCCTGCTGCTCTACGACAACGCCGAGATTAGCGATATGCTCAAAATCATGGCGCCCTTTGCCTTGTTTCTGTATGTGCAGTCCCCGCTTCAAGCTGCCTTGCAAGCATTGGACCGCCCGGGACGGGCATTGTTGAATACCTTATTCGGTGCGATCATCAAGATGAGCCTTATCGTATATTTGGCATCCAACCCCGCCTTCGGCATCATAGGGGCCGTCATTGCCATCATCGTTAACAGCATCGCGGTTACATTGCTTCACGGTTTTAGTCTCTCCAGGCTGATCGGCTTTCGCTTCCGCCTGCTCGACTATGTCAAAATCGCTGCCGTCATGATCATTATGGGTGCCTGCGTTCTTTACGGGTATAGACATCTTCCGTTCTCGACGACCCCCTGGCTGCAGTTTTGGACCTCGATCGTGGTTGGCATCCTGGTCTATTTCATCATGATTTTCATGACCAAGCTGGTAACGCCCCGGGATCTGGAACGCGTCCCTGTCGTCGGTACCTGGTTCAACAAGTTTAGCCGCCGCTAGTCCCTGTCTTTGCGGTCGATGTAAATACGTCCTTTATGGTCGATGGAGCATAGGAAGATATCCTTAAAATCCTTGGCTCCGTGGTTTTGAATCTCGTTTTTCAGCCAGAACCTTGTTTTTTCAATCAGTTCAAGGTTTTCGTCCTGCACCTTTCCATCCAATATAAGCGGAATGGGCAGTCCTTCGTACGTAATTTTATCGTATGGAATATCAACAACGGTAGGGTTTCCTGTTTCGGATTTGGCCTTGGATAAAGCACCTGAAGAATGAGTGGAGCTTGAGGCGTTGGAAGAACTTGATGAACTATTCGAGCGGTTCGAACCGTTATCCGCATCTTTTGGAATAACGGTGAGCTGGCCGGAAGTTTCGAGAATCGCAAATTCCACGTCTGCCAAACTGTCGATGTCCTTTCCCCTTAATTGCTGCATCAGATCATCCAGATTGTAGCGAAGCTTTGACATCTCTTTGCGGTGAAGCTTGCCTCGGGATACCAGTATGCTGGGTTTTCCGTCCGCAAACAGCCGTATGCTTCGATTTTTCAGGCCGATGTAGGCAAGTCCTACCTGAATGGCAACCAACACGGCGATAGGAGCTAGTCCGTCCCAAATCGGTTTATGGACATCTTCGAGGACAAAAACGGCGATCTCTGCGATCATGACGGATATGACCAAATCGAAGATAGACAGCTTTCCGATTTCCCGTTTGCCCATGATTCTCATGGTAACAAAGATAACCACATACATCAGAACGGTCCGCAGAATCAGAATAGTCATATGAGACATAAACAATCCCTCCCTAGCTTGTCGAACATTCTCATGTACAGCTATTCTGGCCTGCCGCAGCTCTTCCCATTCGATTACAATTGATTAATTAATGGTAATCCTGCAAAACCCGATGCAAAATGTTCAGTTTGTACTATATGTACAGGCTTGGCCATACAATGGAATTATCAAGATTTGTTAAGGGGGATGATTCATGGAACCGATCCGGCGAGTATTCACTTTCAGGATCACCAATCCGATTCTTTCAGGACTCTTGTATTCTTATTTCTGGATGTTTCTTGGCGCATTGGCGCTATCCCTGCTGCTGTGGGGCAGCGGACTGGCCGAGGATGATTTATCGTTCTACACGTTTCTGGTACATGCCGTCGCGGCCTTTATTGGGGGCTGTGTGAGCGGCAAACGCGCAGGTAACAAAGGCTGGTATTATGGCTGCCTGACCGGGCTGGTATATGGGATTACGCTGCTCGTCATCGGCTTTCTAGCCTTGGATAGTTCCTTGTCACTCGGAGATTTGACGCTGATTGCCACGGTTTTTGCTGCCGGGGCCATCGGGGGAATGTTCGGGGTTAACTTAAAAAAATAAAACCTTGCAACGACTTTAGTGCACTTCACGCCCAGTGATAAAAAAACAAAGGCCGATTCCTAAAAGGAGTCGGCCTTTGTTTATAGCGATGACTTTCCATATGTAGGTGAAACGAGATTATGCATCCGTATTCACGCTATGGCTTACCGAGTTGCGGTCGAACGTCAACTTCGTTACGTCGTTCACTTTCAAAACCACGATGTCGTCGGTAATCTCCACGATCGTCCCGTGAAGGCCTCCGATCGTTACCACTTTATCGCCTTTGGACAAGGCGCTAAGCATTGCGTTTCTTGTTTTCTGTTTCTTCTGCTGTGGACGGATAAGCAGAAAATAAAAGATGACGAACATCAGAACGAAAGGCAAAATCAACCCCAAAATGCCTCCGCCCTGACCTTGCGCTGCTGCGAGTTCAAATGAACCAAACATTTCTTTCCCCCCTTTCACAAACTTATCATGATGGCCATGATCTTGCTTTAGAACCCTTTTTCATTATCGTGTAGGCCGTACTTATCAAAAAACTCATCGCGGAAATCAAGCAGACGGTCTTCCATAATACTCTGACGCACGCTCCGCATCAAATTGATCAGGAAATGCAGATTATGATACGTCGTCAATCGCAGTCCGAACGTTTCGTCGCTCTTGATCAGATGGCGCAGATAAGCACGCGAGTAGTTACGGCAGGTATAGCAGTCGCATTCCGGATCCAGCGGTCCGTAATCCCTGGCATATTGAGCATTTCGAACGACAAGACGGCCTTGACTTGTCATCGTTGTCCCGTTGCGGGCGATCCGCGTCGGAAGCACGCAATCGAACATATCCACACCACGAATCGAGCCCTCAATCAACGCATCCGGTGATCCGACTCCCATCAAATAGCGAGGCTTATTGTTCGGCAGCAGGGGCACCGTGTAATCCAGCACTTCATACATAAGCTGCTTCGATTCTCCCACACTAAGTCCACCAATAGCATAACCCGGGAAATCCATGGAAGTCAAATCACGGGCGCTCTGACGGCGAAGATCCTCATGCATGCCTCCCTGCACGATGCCGAACAGGGCTTGGTCCTCCGGTCTGGCATGACTCTTCAGGCAGCGTTCAGCCCAGCGGGAAGTCCGCTCGGTGGATTGTTTGACGTACTCATACTCCGCAGGAAAAGGCGGGCATTCATCAAAGGCCATCATAATATCAGATCCCAGCGCGTTTTGGATCTCCATTGCGACCTCTGGAGAGATGAACAGTTTATCTCCGTTCAAATGCGAACGGAAATGTACGCCCTCTTCCGATATTTTTCTCATTTCCGCCAGGCTGAATACCTGGAAACCGCCGCTATCGGTCAATATCGGCCGGTCCCAGTTCATGAATTTGTGCAGCCCGCCTGCTTCCTTCACAATATCATGTCCCGGTCGCAGGAAGAGGTGATAGGTGTTGCTCAAAATAATGTGGGCATCCATCGCTTTAAGCTCTTCCGGGCTCATCGTTTTTACGGTTGCCAACGTTCCGACAGGCATGAATGTCGGCGTATCGATTACGCCGTGGGGGGTGTGCACTCTGCCGAGCCTGGCGCCCGATTGTTTGCACGTTTTAATATGTTCATAAGTAACAGCTGCTGCCATTGTAATAACCAACCTCCGAAATTAATAGATAAACATCGCGTCGCCAAAGCTGAAGAAACGGTATTCTTTGTCAACGGCTTCCTTGTACGCATGCATGATGTGTTCGCGTCCGGCCAGCGCGCTGACCAGCATGACCAGCGTGGATTTCGGCAGATGAAAATTCGTAATCAGCGCATCCACCACGGTAAAAGAGTATCCCGGATAAATAAAAATGCTTGTCCAGCCGCTGCTCTCGCGCAGAGGCTCGCCCTTTAACTGTGAGCCTACCGTTTCCAGCGTTCTGCAGGAGGTCGTTCCTACGGCGATAACCCGGCCGCCGCGCCGTTTCGTTTCATTCAGCAGGTCTGCCGTTTCCTGGGATAGGGAATAGTACTCTTCATGCATGACATGGTCCTCGACCTGATCCACGGACATCGGGCGGAATGTTCCCAGTCCCACATGTAAAGTGATGAAGGCGATGTCCACTCCCTTGGCCCGGATTTGTTCCAGGAGAGCCTCCGTGAAATGAAGGCCTGCCGTCGGCGCGGCTGCGGATCCTTCATGCTTCGCGTATACGGTCTGATAGCGATCGCGATCATCCAGCTTTTCCTTAATATAAGGCGGGAGCGGCATTTGGCCCAGTTCATCCAGGATTTCTTGGAAAATCCCCTTATACGAGAAGGACAAGGTGCGAGCACCCATTTCTCCTTCCTCCTCGATGACCGCCTTTAGTTTCCCCTCGCCAAAGGAAATCACGTTTCCCTTTTTCAGCTTCTTGCCGGGTTTTACGAGTGCTTCCCAACGGTCTTCTCCCATATTCTTCAGCAGAAGGACCTCGGCTTTCGCTCCGGTATCCTCCTTTTCGCCGAACAATCGGGCCGGGATTACCTTCGTATCGTTTAATACGAGCGTATCGCCCGGATTCAGGCTGTCTATGATATCCGCAAACGTCTGGTGGCTTATCTGTCCGCTCTCTTTGTTCAGCGTGAGAAGCCTGGAAGAACTTCGATCCAGCAGCGGCGTCTGCGCAATTAAGTGTTCGGGTAATTCAAAATCATACAAATCCACATTCATGTCGGTCAGTCCTTCGTTATAGTCGTGTTGCGGTAATAGTGTTGGAGTATCTGCTTATAATCATACCCTTCGTCGGCCATTCCTTTGGCACCCCATTGCGACATGCCCAGTCCGTGGCCGAAGCCTTTACCGGTAAATTTAAAGCCCGGAGAGCTTTCGATTACGCGTGCTGTCCCCGTTCCATTCATCACGACGGTGCCGGAGCCTTTGACGTTTCCGTTTCCGCTTCCGGAAATGACGGATACCGTTTGACCGCTCGAAACCGTTGATACCGCACCATTCGCGCTCAATACAGTATAACTTCCGGTCGATTCAATATCAAACAATGTGCTTGGCAGACCGTTAAAAGCCGAGCGGAACATATCCGGATATTTTACGTCCAGCACTTGACCGTTGGCTTTCACCGTGAGGGCCCGTCCGGACGGGCCTCGCTCCGTTACATCCAGCGTAGTAATGGAGGCCGGCAGGCTATTGGCGGTTTTTCCTTTTAAAGTGGCCAGCAATTGATCCGAAGTATAAGGGCCTCGAACCCATTCGAAGCTGTTGGATTCCGCGACTTTGTCCAGGACGACGGCCGTTTCTCCCGGATTCATCTTGCTTACGGGCTCAACGTTCGATTGGATCAGCGGCAGCGGGCGCACGTTGGTATCCTTCGCGGTAACAGTCATATAAGGAAGACCTGCCGATGTTGCATTGCCGGTTTCCTTTACATTGTCCTCACGCACGTAACCCGTAACGCCACTCGGAAGAAGCACATGATACCAAGCTTTAAGCGCGGCCTGGGATGAGGAGTCGCCAGGGCTTTCCACCGCGGCAAACAGATCGTTACGATTGCCCCAGACCTCGGTGGAGTCCGCCGTCATCCCGCCGCTGTTGGAAGAAAACACGGTTTCCACGAATTTGCCGTCTTTCATGACGACTTCGCCATCGGTTGCATCCACTGCCTGAATAATGCTTGGATACTCATAAGCCGTCCCATAATAGGCCTGGCTCAGCGTGGTGTCCACGACATGCGCTACTTCGAATTTATTACCTTGGAAGAGTGCATAGCTGCGCGCTGCCACGGCCTGTGCCTTCAGAGCCTCGGTTCCCCAAGAAGAAGGCACCTCCGCCCCCACGACGGAATATAGGTACTGCTGGAACGGCAATTCGTTGACGAGGTATAATTGACCGTTCTTTTGCCCGATCTCCAAAGCGCCCCGATATGAGCGATCGGATCGCTCCTTCACATTCGTTCCCGCTCCTGACTTCCCATCAACCCGCAGAACGGATTGATTACCTGACAGCATGTATTGTGTCACCTCTTGGGGAGCCGCCAGATTCAGGCTTACGTCACTTCTTATGATAAGACCCGGCGTATTGGCGTTCTGTTCAACCAGGCTGCCGGATACCTTTGCAGCTTCTTTCTTGACGGCAGCGAGATCGGCCGTGTTTGCCGCTTCGCCTACCCACACCTCATAAGCCGAAGTTTCCCCGGACGGCACCATGACATTGAATGCATCCAGACCGGCATCGGCATACGCTTTGCGCACGGTCTCCGCCTCAGTCTCCGATCCGTACGATCCGGCAGACAGATGCAGCGCGCCTTTAACGGCTGGCGTTTGCCCATTCAGATATGCAGCCGCTGTCTTCGCTGTCCGAGCAGCCGCATCCGCGGCCGCTTTTTCTGTACCGTACATGCCGGCGTACAGCTTGTACACCTTGCCATCCGCAAACAGCATCGGTTTGTCACTTGTCGCCTGCAGCTTTTTCGCTGCTTCCGAAGCGGCTTTCCAATCCGTTGTCTCAAGCACCTTAACGCGGTATGTATCCACGCTCATCCGGACCTGCTGGTTCGCAGGGATGCTCATCAGGGTCTGATGAATACCGGAGGCAAGCAGCGATGCGGTTAGAGCCTCGGCGGATTTCAGCGTCACGGCATTGGTTGTCGATTTATACTGGCTTCCCAGATCCAGGAACATCGCAACCCGAATCGTATCTAACGAAGGGGCGGCTGCTTGCACGGCGGGCGCGCTCCATAAGCTTCCGGCAACAGCCAGCGACAAGAGTCCTTTGGTGGTCCAACCGAATAATGATTTCGTCCAGTTCCTATCCATGTATGTCTTTCCTCCTGTAACTAATTGGATATGGTATATGCATAAATGTCATGATTCCTTCAGTTAGCGGCGATCCTCCGGAAAGGGAATGCCTAAATACTGATAAGCTGTAGGCGTTACGACGCGTCCCCGAGGCGTACGCTGCAAATAACCGATCTGTAGAAGATACGGTTCATAAACATCCTCTATGGTTTGGCTTTCTTCCCCGATGGTTGCGGCAATGGTATCCAGTCCCACAGGTCCCCCGCGGAAGCTCTTGATCATGGCGTTCAGCATTTTGTGATCGATAAAATCCAGGCCCATCGGATCGATTTGGAGCATCTTCAGAGCTTCCTGCGCGATGCTTGGCGTGATCATGCCGTCGCCCCGAACTTGCGCATAATCGCGTACCCGCTTCAAGAGGCGGTTCGCAATGCGCGGTGTCCCCCGAGATCTTAGGGCAATCTCTTCTGCAGCCTCTCCCAATATCTCGATCCCCAAAAGATCAGCATTGCGGGACACAATGTAGCTCAGCTCATCTACCGTATAGAATTCCAGACGGCTTACTACACCAAAACGGTCCCTCAGCGGCGCTGAGAGCAGGCCAGCCCGGGTAGTGGCGCCAATTAGGGTGAACGGCGGAAGATCCAGGCGAACGGAGCGTGCGCTTGGCCCTTTCCCGATCATAATATCCAGCGCAAAATCCTCCATGGCCGGATACATCACTTCCTCCACCGTCCGGTGCAGCCGGTGGATCTCGTCAATAAACAGGACGTCTCCTTCCTGCAGATTGGTCAAAAGTGCCGCCAGATCGCCAGGCCGTTCGATGGCCGGGCCGGACGTCGTCCGCAGATTAACGCCAAGCTCATTGGCGATAATATTGGCCAGCGTCGTTTTGCCAAGTCCCGGAGGACCGTACAGCAGCACGTGGTCAAGCGCCTCGTTGCGCATTTTTGCAGCCTCGATATATACCTTCAAATTTTCCTTTACTTGATTCTGTCCTATATATTCAGCCAAATAACGCGGACGCAGACTAAGTTCGACAGCCTGTTCGTCCATCATCAGATTGGCGGAAATAATTCGATCATCCATCTATATAACTCCTCTCTTGCAGCGATTCTCTATCTATCCAGCGAATAGCTGCTGCAGTGCCCGTTTCATGAGCACATCGACGGATTCGCCGCTTGTGCCGGAATCCTTGATCTTCAGCCAGACTTTATCCAGCTCGCTATCCGTATAACCAAGCGCCTTCAGGCCCTCGCGAGCCTCGGACCATGCCGAGCCGCCATCATCCGATTCCGGCTCCTGGATGGCAAAAAGACCGGTCATCATGCTCGCATTCCCGAAGCCCTCAAGCTTATCCTTTAGATCCAAAATCATGCGCTGCGCTGTTTTCTTGCCGATTCCCGGAAGTTTGATCAAGAAGGATATATTCTCTTGATAGATCGCGGAAACCACATGATCCGGAGATCCTCCGCCGAGTATGCCGAGCGCCACGCGCGGGCCGATTCCCGAGACCTCGATCAGCTTACGGAACAGCTTCTGCTCCTCCCGCGTCGGAAACCCAAACAGCAGAATGGCATCCTCACGAACGTGATGATGGGTGAAGACCGTCACGGTTCCTTCCGTTTTGGCAAAAGCATACGGATTCGGACAAAACACCCGGTATCCTACGCCTTGAACATCCAGCACAATATATTCACTCTCTAAGTGGACAACCTGTCCCCGTAAAAAATCGATCATTTTCGCAATACCTCATTTAATTTGGAATTAAGTGTGTAAGAATGGGCGTGGCAGATTGCCACGGCCAGAGCATCCGCCACATCGTCGGGCTTTGGGATGCTCTGAAGCTTCAGGAACATCCTGACCATTTCCTGTACCTGCTTCTTCTCGGCCTTGCCATAGCCGACGATGGCCTGCTTAACCTGCATAGGCGTATATTCTGCAATCGGGAGTCCGCGCTGGACCGCCGCCAGTATGAGAACTCCTCTCGCCTGGGATACGGACATCGCGGTGGTGACGTTGCGGTTAAAAAACAATTTCTCGAACGCAACGGCCTCCGGCTCATATTTATCGATAAGCTGCAGCATGCCTTCATACACGTGATGCAGCCTCTCTTCATCCGGTGTATGGGCTTCCGTCTGGATGCAGCCATACTGGACCGGCGTGACTTTGCTTCCAACCTTATCGACAAACCCGAAGCCCACAATCGCAATCCCCGGGTCGATTCCTAAAATGCGCAAACCAATCTCTCCTCTGATGAAGCGAACATATGTATCGTTCTCCCATTATAACAAAAGTTCGGCCTCAATTGAGGAAAAACTTTGATCCCGTAAGCCAGAGTTCTATATCTTCCCTGACGGCACCGCCGATGGAACGGCTAAACACCAAAAAACCGCCCGGAAAAATTCCGGGCAGCTGCGGCTTTGGTGATGAAGCGACAAGCATAGACGTTTCAAGGGCTAGGACTCATGACATTTTCGGCCATATCCCGTGCATAGTCGCTAAAGGTTGACAGTACACTGTTGTACTCTTCCATATCTTGAATTCGAATACCTTCTTCAAGCTGCTGAATCACGTCTTTAGGCAAAGAGGATTCCATCGAGCCGACATCCAGTTGGAAGAAGGTGCGCATGACCTTCTCTTCTTCCGGCGGGCCGTCAAACAACGTTAAGTTCCCGTTGGCATCGATGCTCATATAGGCTTGCCGCTTGCAGGCGGGTGAGAGGTCGGATACGGTTTGTTCGAGCCAGACATTTCCTTTATTATCCAACCGTCCCTGCCATAAAGGATTTTTATTCATCAGTTCATAAATGCCGTCCGCCGTAAGCTTTCCCATATCCTGCTCTTCAATGCCGCAGACATACGTGATGCGGACATGAACATGCTTCTTTCCCTTCGAGGTATTCAGCTTCTGCATGAATTCCCTCTGATCCTGCCTGCGTTCCTCCTGCTTATCATCCTCGATTTGCAGGTATTGCATCGTTTCCACAGCCAGCGGCGTTTCATCGAAAGTAGCGGTGAGCAGCCTCTTCATCTGATCGGTTATATTCTGGCCGGACCATACCATGACACCTACGAGCACTACGATCGAACAAGACCAGATCGCGCGTCTCCAACGTCTCCACCGTTTTCTGAACAGTTTCTTGAAGAAATGAAAAACACTCAAGGTTATCCCCTTCTATTCAATGTTTTTCATATTGTGACCGGGATGCTGTCAAAATATTCAGTTCCGCTCTTGCCGTTGGCATCATTTTCTATCCATAACAAAGAAAGATCGCCTTCAGATATACTGAAAGCGATCTTTCGGTTTGAATCGGGATGACACGATTTGAACATGCGACCCCCTGGTCCCAAACCAGGTGCTCTACCAAGCTGAGCTACATCCCGTTAATTAATGCCGGTGAAGGGACTCGAACCCCCACGGTTTCCCTCACGATTTTGAGTCGCGCGCGTCTGCCAATTCCGCCACACCGGCACAAAGAAATTTCATAAGTTAAGCATCTGATTGTAAAAATGGCACGCCCTGAGAGATTCGAACTCCCGACCTTTTGATTCGTAGTCAAACGCTCTATCCAGCTGAGCTAAGGGCGCAAAATGGAGCGGACGACGGGAATCGAACCCGCGACCCTCGCCTTGGCAAGGCGATGCTCTACCGCTGAGCCACGTCCGCAAATATGATATGTATTCCGATTCCAGCTCTCTTGGTAAAGATGGTGAGCCATGAAGGACTCGAACCTTCGACACCCTGATTAAAAGTCAGGTGCTCTACCAACTGAGCTAATGGCTCTTATTACTAAGAGTTAAAGAATGGCGGAACTGACGGGATACTCTCTCTTCGTTCGAGACTGCGAAGTCTATGCTAACGAAGCTAAGCTCCGACGAACCCAATATGGATTCTCATCCCTGAAGCTAATAAGAATGGCGGAACTGACGGGATTCGAACCCGCGATCTCCTGCGTGACAGGCAGGCATGTTAGGCCTCTACACCACAGTTCCAAGAGGCATTATCGCCATTGCGATATAAATTGGTTGCGGGGGCAGGATTTGAACCTACGACCTTCGGGTTATGAGCCCGACGAGCTACCGAACTGCTCCACCCCGCGTCATTAAAAGGGTTGCTTGTATGGGGTCCCCTAAAAGTAATCGGAATTACCTGCGAAGCGTGAGCTTCACTTTATGGGGATGAATTATGGTGGAGGCTGAGGGGATCGAACCCCCGACCCTCTGCTTGTAAGGCAGATGCTCTCCCAGCTGAGCTAAGCCTCCATCTGGATTGTTACATTCATTAAAGAAAGTGGTGACCCGTAGGGGATACTCTCACTTCGTTCGAGACTGCGAAGTCTATGCTTACGAAGTTATCCTTCGACGAACCGACAGGATTCTCATTCCCTGATGCATTAAAGAAAGTGGTGACCCGTAGGGGATTCGAACCCCTGTTACCTCCGTGAAAGGGAGGTGTCTTAACCCCTTGACCAACGGGCCGTATATAAAGTCCTTGCTGGCGGAGAGAGAGGGATTCGAACCCTCGAGACGCTTTTGGCGCCTACACGATTTCCAATCGTGCTCCTTCGGCCAACTCGGACACCTCTCCGTATGGCTCCCCGAACAGGACTCGAACCTGTGACAACTCGATTAACAGTCGAGTGCTCTACCAACTGAGCTATCAGGGAATATGTACCGCTTGGCGACGTCCTACTCTCCCGGGACCCTTCGGTCCAAGTACCATCGGCGCTGGAAGGCTTAACGGTCGTGTTCGGTATGGGAACGCGTGGAACCCTTCCGCCATCGCCACCAAACGTATATTCAGGATACGGCATCGCCAAATGCCGTGACCATCCTCCTTGCAAGCATAGCTTGTACACTTACAATTCAGTTTTGATCACCTGAAAACTAGATACGAAACGATATTTGCAGCACATTAGAATCCGTAGCATTCACCCGATGTGGTATCGGGGTCCCCGAAAAGTATTCGGCATCCGCTTCAAAGCTTCGCTTCACTTTTTGGGGTGATTTTGGATAAGCCCTCGACCGATTAGTATTGGTCAGCTCCATGCATTGCTGCACTTCCACCTCCAACCTATCTACCTCGTCGTCTTCAAGGGGTCTTACGAATTGGGAAATCTCATCTTGAGGGGGGCTTCACGCTTAGATGCTTTCAGCGCTTATCCCGTCCGTACGTAGCTACCCAGCCATGCTCCTGGCGGAACAACTGGTGCACCAGCGGTACGTCCATCCCGGTCCTCTCGTACTAAGGACAGCTCCTCTCAAATTTCCTACGCCCACGACAGATAGGGACCGAACTGTCTCACGACGTTCTGAACCCAGCTCGCGTACCGCTTTAATGGGCGAACAGCCCAACCCTTGGGACCTACTTCAGCCCCAGGATGCGATGAGCCGACATCGAGGTGCCAAACCTCCCCGTCGATGTGGACTCTTGGGGGAGATAAGCCTGTTATCCCCAGGGTAGCTTTTATCCGTTGAGCGATGGCCCTTCCATGCGGTACCACCGGATCACTAAGCCCGACTTTCGTCCCTGCTCGACTTGTAGGTCTCGCA